>DATAWF010000040.1:0-8752 GCA_036267335.1 Acidobacteriaceae bacterium | reverse complement strand
CTGGCCAAAGATCTCTCACCCTACCTTTCGACAGACCCCGCCGGGCCTTTGCTCCAGTCATTTCTTGGGACTCTTCCTAGCGAAAGCGGTGGAACCGTCGCGTTCCTGGGCGACCTGAGCCGCAAAGTGCGAGACGAAGTTCAATATGTCTCGCGCCTGGCTCCCGGCATCCAGACATGGGAAGAAACGCTTGCAAAGCACACAGGGTCTTGCCGGGATTCAGCATGGCTTCTGGTACACGTTCTGCGGCATCTGGGAATCGCTTCCCGCTTCGTCTCCGGATATCTGGTACAGATTGCGCCCGACGAGGGAGATTCAGGCGATTCACCCGCCTTGCAATCGGACTCTGCCGAGTTGCACGCATGGGCAGAAGCCTTCTTGCCGGGCGCGGGATGGATCGGGTTGGACGCAACCTCAGGCCTCTTTGCCGGCGTGGGTCACATCCCGCTGGCATGCACTTCGGATGGTTTGAGGAGCGCCCCCATCCAAGGAACCACTGCGTCCACCGCGGTCGACTTCAGCTACTCGATCTCGGTTCGCCGCCTGGATGAGGCGCCGCGAACGTCCAAACCCCTCTCTGACGAAGATTGGGCGCGGGTGGTAGAGGTTGCCCATACTATCGATCGGGATCTGGCGGCCGAGGACGTGCGCTTAACGATGGGCGGCGAACCTACTTTTGTGGGCATTGACGAGCCTGAAAGCCCGCAATGGAATATCGACCCTCTGGGCCCGATCAAACGCGCGCGCGGCCTGAGCCTTCTGCAATGCCTACGCCAGAGAATCGCCCCTGGCGGATTGCTTCACTATGGACAGGGAAAATGGTATCCGGGTGAGCCATTGCCCCGTTGGGCCTTGAGCTGCTTCTGGCGTACCGACGGCGTCCCGGTCTGGGAAAATATCGATCTCATTGCGCGCGAAGATCAGGAAGCCCACCTCACCTCCGGGGATGCCCTGGAGTTTGTGGAGGCGCTCACACGGCGCCTTCAAGTGAGCCGCGAAAACCTGATGCCGGCTTACAACCCAGTGGAATCGACCGATCCGGCCGGATACCTTCTGCCGATTCGCCGCCGGCAACAGCTCGGGCGCTTGTTTTGGTCAAGTCAACTGTGGTTTCCTCGCCCGGAACATCTCCAACTGTTGCCTGGAGATTCGCCTATCGGCTATCGCATTCCCGCGGAGGCCATCCCATGGGTGGCGACGGACGAGCTCGACTACGAATACGAAGCTTCCCCCTTCGCGGACCGGGCCAAGCTCTCTCCCCATCTGGTGCACCGCTTGCACCTCTTCGAGAAGGACCCGGCCGGGGATCCGTTGCCTGCCTCCTTGGGCAAGCCCGACACGGCGGCGGAATTGATCCGGCCGGCGCTCTGTGTGGAGGTTCGCCAAGGCCGCCTGCATGTATTTCTGCCCTATGCCGCCCAACTCGCGGATTATCTCGACTTGCTCACCGCCGTCGAGGATACCTGCCAGTACCTGCACAAACCAGTTTTTCTCGAAGGCTACACTCCTCCTTCCCACCCCAGGATGCGGTCGTTCAGCGTTACACCTGACCCGGGAGTTCTGGAGATCAATCTGCCTCCCGCAGACAATTGGGATTCGCTTGAGCAGATCAATACGGTGCTCTTCGAAGAGGCCCGTAAAAACCGTCTTGCCGCCGAAAAATTCGCCTATGACGGCACCCATCTCGCGACCGGCGGCGGCAGCCATATCGTGATCGGCGGGGCGACAACCTCCGACAGCCCATTCTTACGCCGTCCCGATCTGCTGCGCAGCATGATTGGGTTTTGGCAGAATCATCCATCGTTGTCCTATCTGTTTTCCGGGCTGTATGTCGGTCCCACCAGCCAGTATCCCCGCGTCGACGAGGCGCGCATGGACGCTCTGTATGAGCTGGAGATCGCGTTTCGTCATCTGCCCTCCGGCAACTTTCCGCCGTTTCTCCTCGACAGCCTGTTCCGCAACCTGCTTGTGGACGTCACGGGAAATTCGCATCGCGCCGAGTTCTGTATCGACAAGCTTTATCCGCCCGAGGGACTCGGATTGCGCCTCGGCCTTCTCGAATTACGCGCATTCGAAATGACTCCCCATGTCAGAATGGGACTTCTGGAAATGCTGCTGATTCGCGCCCTGGTGTCTATGTTTTGGAAACGCCCCTTCAACGACAGCCCGGTCCGTTGGGGAACGGCGCTCCACGACCGGTTTATGCTCCCGCATTTCGTCAGGCGCGATTTTTCCGATGTGCTTCACGAATTGCGCCGGTCCGAATACAACTTCGGGGAGGGGTGGTTTGCTTCCCACTTCGAATTTCGCTTCCCGAAAATCGGCTCGATCGCGGCCGAGGGAGTCGAGGTCGAGCTGCGCCACGCCTTGGAGCCCTGGAACGTGCTCGCAGAGGAAGCCAGCTCCGGCCGTACCGTGCGGACCGTCGATTCCTCGCTTGAAAGGCTGCAAGTCAAGGTATCCGGCCTTGCGACAGAATCCCGCTACGTGGTGGCCTGCAATGGAAGAACGGTGCCGCTGGCGCCGACGGGCGAGTCTGGAGCCGCGGTCGGAGGCGTACGCTTTCGCGCCCGGCAGCTATCGGCGACTCTGCATCCCGCGATTCCCGTGCATGCGCCGCTGGTCTTCGATCTCGTCGATCGCTGGAATGAGCGTTCGATTGCCCGATGCACGTATTATGCCGGCGCGCCGGATGGCAGCGCCTATACGGTCCGGCCACTCAATGCGGCAGAGGCGGAAGATCGCCGCCAGGCTCGTTTTCAGGTTTCCGGAAACCCTCCGGCCCACGTGACGGTCTGCGAGGATGCTCCCCATCCAAATTTCCCGCTCACTCTGGACCTGCGGATCCCGGCTGAGCAGCCGAAGGCCGAGAAGCGGGAGTTGCTCCTTTGACGGCGGGCCTCTATCAAACTCCGTTGCGCTACGGAGTTGCCTACGACGAGTTGTCCGCCGATGGAGTCCTTCCCCGGCGTCACTGGGCGCACCTGATGGATCTGCTCATGGCCATCGGACCGGAGGAGTTGGAGCGTCGTGGGCGCCGCGCGGAGCGCCTCATCCGGGAAAACGGGATCACCTACAACATTTACGGCGATCCTCTCGGAGTCGATCGCGCCTGGAAGATCGACATGATTCCGCTGCTGCTGCCTGCGGAGGAATGGCGTTATATCGAAGCCGGCATCATTCAGCGCGCGCAACTGCTGAGCCTGCTGCTTGAAGACATCTATGGTCCGCAGCATCTCATGGCCTCCGGGCGTCTTCCCGCCGGGCTGGTTTATGCCAATCCCGCGTTTCTTCGGCCCCTCGTCGGGGTGCAAGTTCCCGCGCACAGCTATCTGCAAATGCTGGGCGTCGATCTGGCCCGTTCGCCGGACGGGCAGTGGTGGGTGCTCGCCGATCGCTCCCAGGCGCCGTCGGGAAGCGGCTATGCCTTGGAGAACCGCACCATCACCTCCGACATTTTTCCCGATCTCTTCCGCAGCTCGAATGTCTTGCGACTGGCTCCATTCTTCCGCGCACAAAGAGAAGCACTCACCAGCCTGGCCGCACGCCCGAATCCGCGAATCGTTCTGTTGACCCCGGGACCGTACAACGAGACCTATTTCGAGCACTCCTATTTATCGCGTTATTTGGGCTTCACACTGGTGGAAGGCGCCGACCTGACGGTGCGCGATGAACGCGTCTACCTGAAGACCGTCGACGGCTTGGAGCAAGTGGACGTCATTCTGCGGCGGGTCGACGATAGCTTTTGCGATCCTCTCGAGCTGCGCAGCGACTCTCTTTTGGGCGTGGCTGGCCTGGTCGGCGCGATCGTTGCCGGCAACGTAAAGGTCGCCAACGCTCTGGGAAGCGGCGTGATCGAGACTGCCGCGATTATGCCCTTCCTTCCCGGCCTCTGCCAGAATTTGCTTGGAGAGCAACTCAAGCTGCCCTCCGTCGCCACCTGGTGGTGCGGGCAATCCTACGCGCTCGATTGGGTTCTCAACCATCTCAACTCCGTCGTAGTCAAGCCCGCGTTCCCATCACGAGCGATGGAGCCTGTCTTTGGAGCCGATCTTCCGCAGAGCGAAAAAAGCAAGTTCGCCGACCAATTGCGGGCCCGGCCGCATGAGTATGTGGCACAGGAACAAATCGCGCTATCCACGACGCCGGTATGGGAGGACGGAGGCCTGAGCGCCCGCAGCATGGTGCTGCGCACCTATGTGCTCAATACCGGCAACGGGTGGATGGCAATTCCCGGGGGGTTGGTGCGAGTGGCCGAGGTGGATGGCTGCGTCGTTTCAATGCAGCGAGGCGGGCATAGCAAAGACGCATGGGTCCTTTGGGATAGTGCGGTCGATACTTTCAGCATGCTGCGCCCACGCAATGAACCGGTGGAGCTGCGCCGTGCCTCCCGGGTAGTGCCCAGCAGCGTAGCCGACAACGTCTTCTGGCTAGGCCGCTACGTGGAGCGGGCCGAGAATATCGCACGCAGCTTGCGGTCGATGATTCCCCGGGTACACGCGGAGCAGGCGGAGCTGCCATGCTTGATCCGGCTTCATGGCTGCCTGGAGGTACGGCAAAGCAAGCTGGTGAAGGCCAAAGGCAGGCTTCCTACCCCGCCAGAGATGGAACAGGAAATCATTTCGATGTTGACCGATGCCAAGCGGCCGGGCAGCCTGGCATCCACGATTCTCGAGGTATCGAGGGTTGGCGGCAATGTGCGCGAGCGGCTCTCGGCAGACATGATCTCACTCATCGGCCAGTTGCGGGGCTCCGTTCAAGTGGAGCCGCGCACCGGGTTTCTTGAATTTCCCGCAGTCTTGACCGACTGCCTGGAACTGCTTTCTGCCTTCTCCGGAATAGAGCGCGAAAACATCAACCGCGGATCCGGATGGCTGTTCATGAGTATCGGCCGGCGTTTGGAGCGCGCGATCTATCTGACGCGCCAGCTTCGTGAGATCACCGCGCCGCTCGCGGAACAGGATTGGTCGTTCCTGGAATGCATGCTCGAGGTCGCCGACAGCTCCATCACCTACCGGACGCGTTACTATACAACTCTGCAGCCGTTGCCGGTGCTGGACGTCCTTATGGCCGACGAGACGAATCCCCGATCGCTGGATTTTCAACTCAGCCACCTCGTTGAGCTGTATGAAAAGCTTCCCCGGCACCTGCCTGCCGATCTGCAGGCGATGGGAGAGGCGCTGACATTGCTGCGCGGTTTCGATCTGCAGGAAATGAAATACCCATTGCCGGAAGACGTTGGCAAAAAGCCGGATGGGCTTAATGGTCTTGGCGATTTTCTCCGGGAGCTGGAGCGGCTGCTGCCCTCGTGGTCCAACAATTTATCCGGCAGATATTTCAGCCACGCGCGCACTTTGCCGATCACGATAGGCCAATGATTTACAGGATCTGTCACCGGACAACCTACAACTACAAGTACCCGGTCTCGGTAGGAAACCATGTTGCCTGCCTGCAACTGCGGCCCCTGTCGCACCGCCATGTGACGCACAGCGAGCTGATCATCCAGCCAACCCCGGCCACGCGTACTGAGCGGACAGACTATTTCGGAAATCTCCAGTGTTTTTTCACCATTCGCGAGCCGCACAAGGAACTAGTCGTGGAGGCGCGCAGCGAGGTGGTGATGAATGGGGGTGCGGCGCAATGGCCGCACCGGTCTCTTCCCTGGGAAGAGGCGGCGCGCTATCTGCCTGAGAATTTCAATTCCGCGGACCTCGAGGCCTATCAATTTGAATTTGAATCGCCGCGAATCCGAAACCGCCCGGAATATGCCGCCTATGCGCTGGAATCGTTTACTCCGGGCCGCCCTCTGGCAGAAGCGCTTCTGGATCTGACGGCGCGCATTTATAGAGATTTTCGCTTCGATGCAAAGGTCACCAATGTCCGCACGCCGACCGAAGAGGTCTTCCGGAAGCGGCGCGGCGTCTGCCAGGATTTCGCGCATCTGCAGATCGCCTGCCTGCGGTCTCTGAATCTCGCGGCGCGCTATGTGAGCGGATATCTCCGCACCTACCCTCCCGCAGGAAAGCAGAGATTGGTCGGGGCCGACGCATCCCACGCCTGGTTGTCGGTCTATTGCCCTGGAACCGGCTGGCTCGATGTGGATCCCACAAACAATCTGGTTCCATCGGACGGCCACGTGACCCTCGCCTGGGGCCGCGACTACAGTGACGTAAGTCCGCTGCGAGGCCTGATCTTAGGCGGTGGATCGCATCGCCTCAAGGTCGCCGTCGACATGGAGCCTCTGGAGAACTAGAATCGCTGGATGCTTGGCTGCGGAGCCTTCGCCGCCAAGCCCTGCCAGCGGAGGATTCCCTACAACAGTTGCAGGTTCCTCGGCATCTTACTCTCAACCTGCCATACCACAGTCTTTTTGCTAACCCAATTTTGAATCGTACAAATGAGGCGCAGAACGTCCGATGCTGATCCGTCTGGGATACGACATCCAATTCGATATTCCTGCCCCGGTAACCATGGTGGCGCTGTTGAAAATCCACCCCTCGCGGGTCCAGGACCTGCTCGAGCCGGATGAAGTACAGACGGAACCGGAGCTCGAGATCACGGACTTCCTCGACGCCTTCGGCAACCGCTGCAGCCGGTTCGTCGCCCCCGCTGGAAGGCTCAAGCTAAGCAGCCTGACGCTGATTCGAGACTCAGGCGAACCCGATGCGGTCAATCTCGCCGCCCGTCAACTTCCGGTCGCCGACTTGCCGAACGAGACACTTTCCTACCTTCTCAGTAGCCGCTACTGCGAAGTCGACCGTCTCTCAAGCATCGCATCCGATATGTTCGGAACGGTCGCGCCCGGATGGGGCCGCGTACAGGCCATCTGCGACTGGGTGCATGAAAAGGTCACCTTCAACTATCAACATGCGCGTCCTACCAAAACGGCCCTGGATGTGTTCACCGAACGGACGGGGGTTTGCCGGGACTTCCAACATCTCGCGATTACCTTCTGCAGGGCGCTCAACATTCCTGCGCGCTATGCCACGGGGTATCTGGGGGATTTTGGCGTGCCCCTTCGCCTGCCGATGGACTTCAGCGCCTGGTTCGAGGTCTATCTAGAAGATCGGTGGTGGGCGTTTGACGCCAGGAACAATCAGCCTCGTATCGGACGAGTGCTCATGGCCACCGGCCGGGATGCATCCGACGTGGCAATCACGACTTCTTTCGGCACCGCCAGCCTTTCGTATTTCTTCGTCGTGAGCGAGGAAGAGCCGGCAGCGGTGAACAGCCAGGCCTATCCCCTGACGGCCTGAAGGTGGCGCCGGACTTCAAGGCTTCGGCGCAGGCGTTGTTTCGTTTGCGACAACCTCCGCTTTCAAGGCGGCCTGAAGTCTCAGCATGCTGTCCTGCTCAACCCGGATAAAACCCATCCGCGGGTTGTCGAGCTCCGAGACCAGCGACAGCACGATTGCCACCGTCAGCGGCAAGACCACCATTGCGAGGATCAGCCTGCGCCTCATGCTGTATCCGACGACCAGACATGCCAGCACGGAGATTAAGGTTAAAACCAGCCAGATCGTTCCCGGAATGCGCCTCTCATACGCAGCCAACCTTTGCTCATTCAGATCCGCCAGGTTGCCGAGGGAGGTAGCAACGATCGGAGTGATTCCGAAATTCGGGGTCTGCTGAACGAACGCCACCTCGTCCTGCCACATCTCGCTTTGCAACGATTTGGCGCGCGCCGAGGCCGCCTCGACTGCTTCATCATTCGATGCATTGCCGAATTCGACGCGGGCGTCGGCATAATCCCGCAGCAATTCGATCATTCTTCCGCGAAACGGCTCAGGCAGCATCTGAGCGCGCTGGTCGACAGTCCTGATTGCGTTCGCTTCCTCGATCATGAGATCTCTGCGCAGCTCATAATGCGGAAGAGTCATGGGAAGCGCGAACCCGAGCAAGAAACTTAACAGCACGGTTAAGCCCTCGCGGGCTGAACGGATAAGGGAGTGGCGCTCTTCATCGGAGCTGTCCGGGGATGCCAACCTGAACCGTATGCCAGTCTCCACCACGACGATCAAGCCCACGAAAAACACGACGAAAAGCATCCAGGGATGCAACGTCAACGAAAGCATGCTAGCTCCTGCGATCTGCTTCGGACTTCCCGGAGTTCCGAGAAAACAAGCCCGGGCGCTTCAGCATCCCTCATCTCGCCCATGGAGGCAATAAAAATCAGAATTGCGCACCTCAGTTGCTTCAAATTCCTCTCAAGAAAAATCGGCGCGACATCGACGGTCCTTCGCAGGGGGGACGCTGCTCTCTGAATGCTCCGCGACAATTCCGTTCGCGCGCCAGCGCGGACTTTGCCGGTTTTTGTCTGTGCCTTTCGCAAAAAACTCCGGCCTCGACTTGGAAGCTCCCGGAGCCGGACTTGCCGGCGGTGTTGTTCTCTCTATCGATTCATCGGTCCATTTATGGGTCTTGCAATACAAAGCCCATGATTCGCAGGTACAGTGGAGCGACCACGAAATCCGCGGAAGGGAGAGATCAGCCGTGCCCCTTACAACCGACGAAAAACTATTGAAACTGAGTCATGAGATCCTCGAAGGATTTGACAAGGCAAATGGTGGCGTTCATCCGGGTTTCAGGCCTGCTCACGCGAAAGGCATCCTGCTGACGGGCACGTTTCGGCCTTCGTCAGAGGCCGCTTCGCTTTCACGGGCGCCGCATCTCCAACGAACCTCCACTCCGGTCACAGTGCGCCTCTCGGATTTCGCGGGAATTCCGGCCGTTCCCGACAACGATCAAAACG
>DATAWF010000039.1:0-34797 GCA_036267335.1 Acidobacteriaceae bacterium | reverse complement strand
GCGGCGGACCGCAGTAGTTCGCGGCCAAAGTTTCCTTTTTGCAAGAAACGCCGTCGGGGTCAATCCCCGGCGGCGCTTCTTTTTGACCCACGAATCGGTTCTTTTTGACCCACGAATTCTGGATCAGCCGGCTCGCCAACTTGCCAGATCGCTGCCCTGCCGCCCCCGCCCGGGCTCCGGAAAGGGTGGGAGGCCCCGCGAGCCCTGAACCGCCAAACGATTGAAGGGGCCCAGGCCCACCCTACTTATGGCCGGTCTGATCGACCGCGTCGTCCAATATCCGATAGAGATTGTCGAAGTCCGTCACGCGCGTGTAAGGGGCGGCGCCGTTGGTGCGGTCCGTCACAATCCACACCGTCGGTGTTTCATTCACTCCCAGCTCTTGCCCCAGGTTGGCGTCCGCCTTTACCTCGGCGGCCAGCCGGCCCTGTGGATCCAGAACAAAGGGAAGCGCGATGCCGTGCTGCTGGGCAAACTTTTGCGTGAACTGCGCAAGGTCGTTCTTCGTCTCGATGCTGGACTGATTGGCAAAGATCGCGTCGCGGTAATCGTTGCCGAGATGCTTGGGCTGTTCGTCAAACCAACGAGCATTCACCGCCGCTTGAAAGCTCCAGTTATGCATCGGCAGCGGAAAGTCATGCCGCAGCCACGGAATGTGGTACTTGGCTGCCGCGGATTTCAAGAGGGGATTTTCCCGCGCGCACATAGGGCATTCGAGGTCGGCGAATTCATAGATCGCGACATGGGCACCCGGCGGCGGCTTGAGGACAGACATATTTTGGGCGATAACGGCAAGAGGAAGGCTCAGCGCAAAAGAGACTCCTGCGAGGAAAATCGTGAGTTTACGAATCATAGAGCGTTGTTTCACCTATGCTACTGAAGTGTATATGGACGGAGCAGAATAGAGGCTGTCACCGCCCGGAGGAAATGTTTCCCTTATGCGTGCTCTGATTGTTTTTTTGGCCCTGGCCGGCGTTGTCGTCTCGATCCTCGCCTTCCGCGTCCACTACTCCACCGGCGTTGAGCCCTGCGACATCAATTCGCATTGGGATTGCGGTATCGTAAATCACAGCCGCTACTCCATGATCGGCCATGTTCCGGTCGCAGCGGTCGGGATTGCGGGCTACTTTTTGCTGGGGATTTTGGCGCTCACGGGCCGGCGGCGGATTCTTGTGATTGCGTCGCTGATCGGGCTTGCATTTGCGCTTTACCTCACAAATGTCGAAGCGCATGTGCTCGAAGTCTGGTGCCTCTATTGCGTGATCTCGCAAGGCATCATCGCCCTCATCACCTTGCTTGCACTGCTGAGCGCCGCCTTTCACCGGCCGCGGCGAACAGCCGGTTAGAGCGCTTTCACTTTTCCTCTGACATGGAGAGAGTGGTTAGGAGTGGCCATTTTTCGATGAAACGGCCACGTACGAGCCATTGTTTTTGGAAACACTTCAAGTGAAAACGCTCTAGCCTACCCCTGACCTGCACTTGCTCTAGAGAGCAGACGCCTGTAGGCGCAGACCTCGGGAAAAAAAGAAAGTTTTGCTTTCGGCTATTAGCGATTCAGTAAAATCTTGCAATTTCCCGCCAAAAAAGAGAAAACGGAGAACGCAAGGTTTGGCAAATTTTGCCAAACTTTGCCAATGCCCTGAAATTGGAAGATCCGTCGGAACTCTGCCGGTGCTCCCACCCGGCGGGGAATCGTGCTGGCGCGGAATTTTAACCCAGCAGATCTTCGACCGGTCTCCATTCCTTGCCCTGGGAGCGGGCTACGGCCATGTAAGTGATCTGCCCCGCATAGGTATTCACTCCCTCGCGGATGCCCATGTCTTCGCGGATGGCGGTTCCGGCCCCCCTCTGGGCAAGCTTGAAAATATAGGGAAACGTCGCGTTGGTCAGGGCTAGCGTCGAGGTGTTGGGAACGGCGGCCGGCATATTCGTCACGCAGTAATGGACCACTCCGTCCACCAGGAAGGAGGGATCGCTGAAAGTTGTGGGGTGGCCGGTTTCGACGCAGCCTCCCTGGTCGATCGCCACATCGACCACCACCGCGCCCTTCTTCATTCTGGAAACCATGGCCCGAGTCACGATTTTGGGCGCGGAGGCGCCGGGAATCAGCACTCCTCCGATGACGAGATCGGCGGATTGCGCCGCTTTGGCGATGTTGTACGAGTTCGAGGCCAGCGTGTAGACGCGCCCGTTGAAGATATCGTCCAACTCCCGCAGGCGGTTTAAGTTGAGATCGACGATGGTGACCTTTGCTCCCATGCCAAGCGCGACCTTGGCGGCGTTCGTTCCGACGATGCCTCCGCCAAGAACGCAGACATTCGCGGGCGGAACGCCGGGAACGCCGCCCAACAGCAGTCCCCGCCCGCCCCGCTCCTTTTCGAGATAGGCCGCGCCTACCTGCACCGACATCCGGCCCGCGACCTCCGACATCGGTGTAAGCAGCGGCAGCGCTCCATGGCTGTCGCGGATGGTCTCATACGCGATCCCCGTAATCTGGGCCGCCGTCAGCTTGGCCGTCAACTCGGGCAGTGCGGCCAAATGAAGATACGTAAAGAGCACCAGCCCCTCACGGAAAAAGCCGTACTCGCGTTCCACCGGCTCCTTCACCTTCACGATCATGTCGGCGAGTCCCCAGACGTGGTGCGCCGATCCTGTGATCTCCGCGCCCGCGGATTGATACTCCTCATCCGGGAAGGCGGAAAGCTCGCCCGCCTTGGTTTCGACCAGGACCGTGTGTCCGGCTTCGACGAGTGCCTTCACGCCTGCGGGGGTTATGCCGACGCGGCTTTCGTGGTCTTTGATCTCCTTGGGCACCCCAACGATCATGCGCGCCTCCATGGTTTGAACGGTTTGAACCGGTCTCGATTCGCCAAGCTTCGACAGACCAGAGTATCGCGTCGCGCCGGCTCGGGGGGCCGGTTTGAAAATGATCGCCGCGCCGAGCCTTTCCGCTATTCCCGCAGGGAATCGGCTTTGCCGATCTCATGCCGTGGCTGTATCGCGGCAGCCGTGGCAGTTCTCCGTCAGCGGGGCGCGAAGCCGAGACAGGATCTGCGCAGCCCTAGTCGATCTGCGCCCTCTGCAGCCTGTCGGAGTAATCGATGTAAACCGACTTCCACGTGGTATAGAAGTCGATCGCGCCGGCGCCTCCCTCGCGGTGACCGTTTCCCGTCTGCTTCACGCCCCCGAAGGGAAGATGCACTTCGGCTCCAATCGTGGGTGCGTTGATGTAGGTAATGCCCGCTTCGAGATCCCGCACCGCCTGGAGCGCGCGGTTCACGTCGCGCGAATAGAGCGCGGTCGAGAGGCCGTAAGAAATGTTATTGGCGATCTCAATCGCCTCATCGAAGCTCTTGCATTCCAGCAGGCTCACGACCGGCCCGAAGATCTCCTCGCGCGCCACGCGCATTTCAGGCGTCACTCCGGCGAAAACCGTAGGCGCGAAGAAATATCCATTGCTCCAATTCGCGCCAGCAGCGCCGCGGTTTGCGGCACTGCTGGCGGCGGTCTCTTCCGTCAGCCGGCGGCCGCCAGTGAGCAGCCGCGCGCCTTCCTGACTCGCGATCGCAACATAGCGCGCCGAAGTCTCGATCTGCTGCTCATTGATCTGCGGACCCATCTCGGTCGATTCGTCGAGACCATTGCCCACGCGCAGCGCCCGGGCTCGCTCCACGAGCCTTTGGGTAAACTCCCCGGCAATGGCCTGATGCAGAATGATGCGGCTGGTCGCCGTGCACCTCTGGCCGGTTGTGCCGAAGGCCCCCCACACCGCTCCTTCGAGAGCGAGATCGAGATTTGCGTCTTCGAGCACGATCATGGCGTTTTTGCCTCCCATTTCGAGGGAGCAGGGTTTGAAATCGGCCGCCGCCGCCTGTCCGACCATGCGGCCCACCTCGCTCGATCCGGTAAACGAAAGCGCCCGGACCCCGGAGTGCGATACCAGCGGCGCTCCTGCTTCCGGACCGAAGCCGGTGACAACATTCACCACGCCCTCGGGCAGGCCTGCCTCCATCAGTGTCTCGACCAGATTCAACGTTGAGAGCGGCGCGTCTTCCGCCGGCTTCAGCACGCAGGTATTGCCGCAGACCAGAGCGGGAAAAAGCTTCCAGGAGGGAATTGCCATGGGAAAGTTCCACGGCGCGATCATTCCGCACACTCCGACCGGCATGCGCACCGACATCGCGAACTTGTTCGGCAGCTCCGACGGAGTGGTCTGCCCGAAGAGCCTCCGCCCCTCGCCCGCCATGTAGAAGGCCGTGTCGATCGCCTCCTGCGCATCGCCCCGCGTCTCGGCGAGGATCTTGCCCATCTCCCGCGTCATCTGCCGGGCAAGCTCCTCTTTCTTCTGGAGCAGAAGCTCTCCGGTGCGATAGAGAATTTCAGCCCGCTTGGGCGCGGGGACCAGGCGCCAGCTCTTGAAGGCTTTTTCTGCCGCGCGCACTGCCGCGTCGATCTCTTCCGCGCCGGAAGCCGCAAATTCTCCCACCACGTCGTCCGGATCTGCCGGGTTGCGCTTAAGAAATCTCTTGCCGCTTTTCGCTGCTGCCCATCGGCCGCCGATCAGGTTGTTGTAGACTCCACCATTCATCGCATCGCCTCAAGAGAACTTCAGAGAATAACCCATGCTGGGCGAGCCCATCCGCGCGGTTTTGCTTCTACGCCAAAAGAGGGAGTAACGCGTGACTCAAAAGAGTAGCGGTGCAGGATGCCAATCATGGCCGTACAATGAGACGTGATTCGACTGGAAAAGTCCTGCATTCATGTCTTTTAACGGCTTCCAATCGCGCTCGTCGCGGGCTCACGGAGTGCGCTCGCTGTTTAGCATGTTTTCAAGTGACCTGGCCATTGACCTGGGCACCGCGAACACCCTGGTGTATGCGCGCGGCAAAGGGATCGTTGTAAACGAGCCCTCGATCGTCGCGATCAACAAAAACACTGGAGAAGTGGAAGCGGTCGGCAAGGAGGCCAAGGAGATGCTTGGCCGCACCCCCGGCAACATCGTCGCCATCAAGCCGATGAAAGACGGGGTCATTGCCGACTTCAAAGTTACCGAGAAAATGCTGAATTACTTCATCCAGAAGGCCCACAACCGCAAGATGCTCGTGCATCCCCGCATCGTGATCGGCGTGCCTTCGGAAATCACCCAGGTAGAAAAGCGTGCGGTCGAAGACTCGGCCTATCGCGCTAAGGCCAGCGAGGTCTTCCTGGTGGAGCAGGCCATGGTAGCGGCCATCGGCGCCGGCCTCCCCATCACCGAGCCGAGCGGCAACATGGTTGTCGATATCGGCGGCGGCACCACCGACATCGCCGTCATCTCGCTTTCCGGCATCGTCTATTCGCGTTCCGTCCGCATGGCCGGCAACCAGATGGACGAGGCCATCATGAATTACCTCAAGCGCAAATACAACCTGCTGATCGGCGAGCGCACCGCTGAGCAGATCAAAATCGACATTGGCTCGGCCTATCCTCTGGATAAGCCGCTGACCATGGAGATCAAAGGCCGCAACCTCATCGAGGGTGTGCCGAAAACGATCACCATCGATGACGGCGAGATCCGCGAGGCCCTGGTCGAGTGCATCTCGACCATCATGAACGCCATTCGGGTCGCCCTCGAGCGCACCCCTCCAGAGCTGAGCGCCGACATCAGCGACCGCGGAATCGTTCTCACCGGCGGCGGCGCTCTGATCAAAAACCTCGACAAGCGTATCCGCGAAGAAACCGGCCTTCCCGTCTCGATTGCCGACGATCCTCTTGCCAGTGTCGTGCTTGGTACGGGCAAAATGCTGAGCGATTTCCGCTTGTTGCGCAAGATCAAGATCGACTAAGCGTGTTCATGCATCACCGACTACGGTTTGGACCACGGCCGAGACCCGCCGCCAAAGCGGGGCTCGTGCAGTGTCACGAAGCAGCAGCACCCTCGATGAAACACGCCCCGAAGCGTATTTCATGCATCACCGCGCCGGATGGCACGGAAACACGCGATAAAGCGTTGGCGAAGGATGTTGAAAGGTTCCATGTGCGGCGGGCTTATTCGGCCCCAAGGCCTGCGGATCCCGGGCCGGTTCGATTGCAGCCTCTTCGGTTGTGGCGCAACGGATCCGCACCGTCTTTTCCGGCAAACTCTCCTGGGCCCTCAACCGGCGACTGGTAGCTATGGAATCTTTTCTCAGCCGCTATAAGAACGTTCTGGTTCTGGTCTGCGTCCTGGTGCTTCAGATCGCCGGGCTCGCTGTGCAGATCCGGCGGCCCGACCCTAGTGCGCCTGACGGCCCTTCCGTCCGGTTGATCCGGCGTTGGGCGGTCGACCTCATCGTTCCTCCGGAGAAGGCCATCCACGGCACCGGCAGCGGCATCCACGGCATTTGGTCCAACTACCTTGACCTTCGCCACGTGAGAGAACAGAACGACACACTCCGCGCTCAGGTGGGCCGTCTTGAGCTCGAGCAGGGAGCCCTGCTCGAAGATGCCCGGCAAGGCCAGCGTCTCCAGCAGTTGCTCGGCTTCCGTGAGCACTACATTTACGCCACCATCCCGGCCCAGGTGGTTGGAACATCCGGCACCGACCAGTCTCAAGTCCTTTACATCAACAAAGGCTCCAAAGACGGGCTCAAGCCGGACATGCCCGTCATCACTCCGGATGGCATCGTCGGCAAGCTCAAAGACGTGTTTAGCCACACGGCCCAGGTGCTCGAGATCTCCGACCAGACCAGCGGGGCCGGCGTGCTGCTTGAAACGACGCGTCTTCGCGGCGTATTGCGAGGGAATGCCTTCGGGCAGCCGCAGATCATCAATCTCCTGCCCGACGAACGGGTCAAGCCGGGAGAGCATGTCATTACCAGCGGTGGGGACGGAATCTTTCCCCGCGGGCTGGCAGTCGGCGTCGTGGACCATGTGGTCGACGACCCGCAAAACCCGCCCTATGTCGACGTGATCATCAAGCCGGCGGCTAATCTCGGACGGTTGGGAGAAGTGCTGATCATTACCCAGCTCGCCGACCAGATGCCTGCCCAGGAAAAGACCGACCTCGCCCAGAGCGCCGACGCTGCCAAAGCTGCGGGACCGCTCCGCGCCGCCGATGTCCTGGCCGAGAGATTGCCCGGCCTCGACCAGCCCCCGCCCACGGCCACCGATGCCGCGTCGCCGGACGGGGTTCCGCCTGCGGTCAAGGCGCCGCTGCCGTTGCACGCCGACCGCTATACTCCGGACGCGACTCCTCCCGCCGCCGATCTGACCCCGGGCAGAACCTTTGCGCCTGACAATCCGCCATCGTTGACGGGCAACAAAGCGCCTCTTTCGCCGGACACTTCGGGTACGGCGCCCGCGGCCGCCGCCAATCCGCGGCACACGGCGCCCGCCAAGAAGGCTCCCCCTCCGGCCAAGCCGCCAGCGCGCTCTCCGGCTTCAGCAGCAACGCCGCCTCCTTAAAACAAGGAAAGAAAGACCGGCTTAGGAACAAGGAATCGGCACCCTGGGTGAGAACGACGAAAGACGAGAACGTATGAACGGCAGGTCCACATGTCGATGCTGAGCTCGGCCACGCGCCGCGAGCTGGACGTCCAGCGCTATCCCTGGATCGTCGTGCTGGTGGTGCCCTTGGTCGCCATCTTCTTGCAGGCCTATGTGCCGCGGTACATTCCCAAGTTCGGCATCGTCAATCTGCCTTTGCTGGTAACGATTTACTTTTCCGTGGGCTGGCGCAATCCGGTTTCCGGCACCCTCGGGGGAGCATTGATCGGGTTGGTCCAGGACGCGCTCACCAACCTGCCGCTCGGAATCAACGGCATCAGCAATTCCATCGTCGGCTTTCTGGCCGCTTCCGTTGGGGTTAAGATCGACGTCGAAAACCCAGGCACCCGGTTGTTGATGAACTTTAGCTTCACCTTGCTCAACGCCGGCGTTTATCTCTTCATCGTGCACCGCCTGCTGGCCTTTGACCTCAAGACCAACTGGCTGCATGAAGTAATCAAAGCGGTCATCAACTCGATCATCGGGGTCTTCGTCTTCGATCTGCTGGATCGGACACGGGCGCGGGAGTAGGGGCATGACAACAAACCGGGAAGAAAAGCTGCCGGCATTCAAGCTCACGATCGTGCAGTATGCGATCGTGGCGGTTTTGCTGGTGCTGCTCTCCGGTCTCTGGAAGCTGCAGATTCTGGGAGCGCAGAACTATCGCGCCCTGGCCCAGCAGAACCGCATCCGCAAGGTTCCCATTCTGGCCCCGCGGGGCAAAATCTTCGACCGCGAAGGCCGGCTGCTGGTCGACAATTACCCCTCGATCTCATGCTTCTTGATCCGTGAGCAAGGGCGCGACATTGAAGCGGACTTTCCCATGATCGCGCGTGGGCTGGGCATGACTCTGGACCAGTTGCAGAGCACGTTGGCCCATTACCGCACCGCGCCGAAGTACCAGCCGATTCCTCTCAAGCAGGACATCACCCCCGACGAACAGGAGTTCATCGCTGCGCACCGCGACGAACTGCCCGAGCTCGAGATGATCGGCGAGCAGCGGAGGCTCTATCCCCGTGACGGCTTCGCCGCCCACCTGATCGGGTATGTGGGCGAGGTCAGCGACGAGATGCTGAACGATCCCCAGTACGCCTACTACGAGCCCGGCGACGTGGTAGGCCGTTCCGGAGTCGAGCAAACCTATGACCAGTTGCTGCGCGGACAGGATGGCTCCCAGGACATCATCGTCGACAGCCACGGTCGCGACATGGGGACTTTAGGCCGCGAGCCCGCCATTCCCGGCAAAGATCTGAAACTGACCATCGACCTCGACATCCAGCGCGCCGCGGAGCAGGCCCTCGGCGAGCGCAATGGAGCCATCGTGGCCATGGATCCCCACACCGGCGAAATTCTCGCGCTGGTTTCGCGGCCCACGTTCGATCCCAATGACTTTGCCGTGCGTATCTCGCGCGACGAGTGGAATCACCTCGTTACCGATCCCGATCACCCTTTGATGGACAAGGCGATCCAGGCGCAGCTCGCACCGGGATCGACCTTCAAGATCGTCATGTCAGTTGCCGGCCTTCAAGAAGGGATCGCGCAGGATTTGCGCGTGGATTGCCAAGGGGGCGCCACCTTCTATGGGCACTTCTTTGCCTGTGACCAGCGGCACGGCCTGGTGACGATTCACAACGCCATTCCGCTCTCCTGCGACACCTACTACTACACGCTTGCCGAGCGGTTGGGTATCGAGAAGATCGCCGATTGGGCCCATAAGCTGGGCTTAGGCCAGCGAACGGGAGTCGACCTGCCGGGTGAAGTCAGCGGGACAGTGCCTTCCGAAGAATGGAAGATGCGCAACTTCCACGAGAAGTGGTTTGCCGGTGAGACGATCTCCGTCGGAATCGGCCAGGGTGCGCTGCAGGTGAGCCCCATTCAGTTGGCGCGAACCGTCGCCGGCATTGCTTCGGGCGGCGCCTTCAAGCGGCCCCACGTAGTCTTTCCCGACGAGCTGACGGCTCAATATCATCAGGCGATTCTCGACTCCTATCCCGGAACGGGCGACGTGAATGTGGCCCTCGATCCGGCGAACTGGGAGATCATCACCGATGGCATGGCGGCAGTGACGGAACCTGGAGGCACCGCCTGGGCCTCCCACCTCGAGGGCATCGACTTTGCCGGAAAGACCGGCACCGCGCAGGTCATCAGCAAAAATGCCGGCATGAACAAGATCGCCGCAAACGTAGCCGACCGGCCAAATGCCTGGTTCGTGGGAATTGCGCCTCGCAGAAACCCCGACATCGTCGTCGTTGTCCTCTGGCAGCATGGCGGGTGGGGTTCGGGATCGGCCCGCATGGCGTCGCAGGTGATTGAGGCGTATGTCGACAAGCAGCGGCGGCTCCATCACAATCTCCCCACGCAAACCGCTGCAGCGGCTCAACCGGTCGAAGTCGGCGCTCTGTGGTCCAATCCGGATCACCCCGGCGCGTTGGGCGGCAAGCCTCTAGCTCCGCAACCGGGCGGCCCCGCTGACTCCTCGCTCCGCGCCGGGCATTTCGAGTTACCGATTCCTGCCGCCGCGGCTCAAGCTCCTTCTGGCGGCAGCGCCGCTCTCACCGCGGCCAAGCCGGCCCCCAAGGCGACCCTTGCCGCAAAGCCCGGCTCGAGCCCAGACACGGGCCTGGGGCGCTGAGAGGATTCTTGCGATGAGAAGAAGCATTTCATTTCGCGACTTTGACTGGCTGCTCCTGGGCCTGGTTCTGCTGTTGTCGCTCATCAGCATTCTTGAAATCTACAGCGCTACGCTGCACACCAAATTTGTGGGCTTCCACACCAGGCAGATGTACTGGCTGCTCGGCGGCCTGGTTGCGATGTTCATCCTCTCCCGCATCAACTATCACCGGCTGATCGACATCGTGCACTGGCTCTATGGTTTCTGCCTGGTCTCTCTGGTGGCTGTGCTTCTCGTGGGCACGCGGGTTTTAGGGGCAAGGCGCTGGATCAAGCTACCGGGCGGCGTCCATTTCCAGCCCTCGGAATGGGTCAAGCTGATCCTGATCGTCGCCATCGCCCGTTACTTTGCCAATCTCGCGGGGAAGGAACTTACCTGGGGAGAGATTGCCAAGGCCGGCCTCATGGTTTTCGTGCCGATGCTGCTGGTATTGAAGCAACCGGATCTCGGGACCTCATTGACGTACTTTCCCGTCCTGATCATGGGCCTGTTTCTGGGAGGGCTGCGCTGGAAAAAGGCGCTCATCCTCGTCGTCGGCGCCTTGGTGCTGATTGTGCCCGTCTGGGCCAAGGTCCTGAAGCCTTATCAGAAGGAAAGGCTCACCAGCTTCCTCAATCCCGACAACGATCCGCGCGGCAGCGGCTATCAGGTCAAGCAATCGTTGATCGCGGTCGGCGACGGAGGCATCCTCGGCCGCGGCGCTACCAAGGGCACGCAGACGCAAGGGGACTTTTTGCCCATTCCGTACACCGACTTTATCTTCGCGGCTTTTTGTGAGGAGCACGGCTTCATCGGCGCGGCCTTCGTGCTGCTGCTATACTTTTTTGTGTTGATGCGTTTGATTCAAAACGCTCAAACAGCCGCAGACATTTCCGGCACGTTTCTGGTCATGGGCGTGGTCGCTGTGCTCATCTTTCAGATTGCCGTCAATGTGGGAATGGTCGTGGGATTGATGCCGGTAACTGGCATTCCACTGCCATTGATGAGTTACGGAGGCTCCTCGGTTTTGTTTACATTTCTGGCTCTAGGCATGGTAATGAACGTCCGCATGAACCGGTTTGTAAACTAGGATGTGACAGGATTTTGTTGGGAAGCCTCTCGTTTGCGAGATGCTGTGGAGCCCCGGCGGGAGCCGTGGGCCGTAGGAAACGCAAGAAAGCTTTGCAATTTAGTTAAGAAAGCCGGCTAGGTGCATCACCGGAGCCGGGCAGGATTAGGGATGAGTGCGCATCGACGGGAAACGACCCGGCCAGAAAATCAGGCTGCAGCGGTCACAAACTCTTTGCGCCCAGATTGCCAGGAACTTTCAGCCAGTCTAAGAATTTCAGCCGATCCTCTCAGTGAGACTCCTCCTTTTCAACACTCCGGGGTTTTTGGGTATCTCTCACACAAAGAATTTCGCCTGACCATGGTTTCTTTAGACCGGGCTCTCCGCTCCAGGTTGTCTCTCAGTCTGACCTGATTCTCTCGGTATTTTCCGGGAGCGGACCTGATCCGCTCCGATGCCTCCCTGCCGGCTGCTCGCCAGGGTGATCCTGCCGGGCAGGAGAGAAGGGCATGTCGAAGGAAATATGCATTTCCACCACGCCGCACGAAACGCGGCTTGCAATCATTGAAGACGAACAACTTACTGAGGTCTATTACGAGCGTGAGAACGAATACACGCTCGCCGGCTCCGTCTACAAGGGCCGTGTCACGCGCGTCCTCCCCGGCATGCAATCGGCATTTGTCGATGTTGGCCTGGAGCGCGACGCGTTCCTCTACGTAACCGACTTTTTGGATGAGCAGGAAGACTCCGCCGAATTCGAGCGGATTCCCGCCAATGGAAGCCGGGAAGAGCGGGGGCAGGGACGGCCGCCGCGCAGCCAGAATGCGGGCGCTCCCGCGAGTCAGAGCGAAGCGGCCGCCCCGCCGCAGCAGGCGGAAAATTTTGAAGGGGGAACCCGCCGTTGGCGCGGCCGCCGCGGCCGCCGCGGTAGAGGTCAACGGCCGCACAATGAACCGCAAGGGCAGTTGCAGATTGGCGCCTCGGACAACTCCCCCGTCAAGCAACATGAAAATGGGGAGCTTGGCGGTGGTCAGGAGCGCGGCCAGGAGCGAGGCGCGGACCGGAGCGTGGAGCGGGGCCGCGACCGTAGTTTCGATCGCGATCGCGGGTCGGACTCCGCAAATGCTCCCTCCCTCGCCGAGCCGCCGGCGATGGGATACGCCCTACCCGGCGAGTCGTTGTCCAAGTACGGCGGCCAGCCTGCCCAAAAAGAAACGCCGCAAGCCGAGAGCCGCAGGCAGCCGGCAAACTACATCCCCGCGAAGCCATCCACGCTGATCGAAACTCCTCTCGCATGGGATGGAATGGGCCTCTTGCCTGGCGAATCGAGAACGCGCCGCGGCAACGCTCAGCCTCATGCCGAACTTGCCGCGCACTCGGCATCTCATCCGCTCCCTACCTCCGATGCGGACGCTCCGGTTCCTGCCGGAGACACCGAAGGTCCCATTGAGAAGGCATCGGGTGAATCCCATTTCGAGCCGCTGACCGGTGATCCCGGTGTCGTCCTCGATGCCGCCTCCGCTGTGGCCGAAGCAGTCGAGTACGAGCCGGAAGACGCCGAGGCTTCCTACCGTGTCGATCCCGTGGCTCCCAGCGAATTCCGGATCTCGCCGCCTCTGGCCGAGCCGGTTTTCCCCGAGGAATTCGCAGACACATTCGAAGACAAGTCCCCTGAGAAATCCGAAGAGAACTTCCCCAACGAATCTGAAGACAAATTCCCCGGCAACTTCGCCGAGAACTTCGAAGACAAGGTCGGAGAGCACGACGAGTTTCCCAGCGTCGCGGAGCTTGAGGAGTTTTCCTCCAGCCGCTCCGGTCGCCAATCCCTGGCCGAGCCCAGTGCCGCCGAGCCCGCTATCGGGAACGAAGAAGGCGAGCTCTCTCCACCCCCGGCTCTCGATGAGCGCATGGCCAGCTCCGCTGGCGAGTTCATGAATGCTCTTGCCGGCTCCGGCTTGCTGGAGGAAGAAGAGGTCAATGACGAAGAGGAGTATGACTTTACCCTCCTCTATGACTCGGCAGAGGATCATGATCTCGAAGACATGGAAGAGGAAACCCTCGACCGTCAAGCCGCCGCGGGTGCCGAAATTGAAGATCTCGTGCGCGACAAGCATCTCGATCGCCGCATTGAAGGCGAGACCGCGGATTCTGCGGACGATTCCGAGGTCATGGAAATCGAGCAGCAGGAGAGTGAGCTCGAAGAGGAAGAGGATGAAGATGAAGAGGCGTTGGAGCAGGAGGAGCAATCCGGTGAGACGGCTGCCGCTCTGCCTGGCCAGCCGCCCCGCAACGAACGTCGCGATCAGCGCCGCGGTCAGGGTGGACGGCAGCTTGGCCGCCGGCGCCACAATGGCCGCCGGCAGTCGGCGCAGACCAGCAGCTTGCCCATCATCAGCGAGCTTCTCAAGCAGGGGCAGGAGATCCTGGTGCAGATTGCGAAGGAGCCGATCGCGAAAAAGGGAGCGCGGATTACCAGCCATATCGCCCTTCCTGGCCGCTTTCTCGTCTTCATGCCCACCGTCAACCACGTCGGAGTCTCCCGCAAGATCTCTTCGGATGAGGAGCGTCAGCGTCTCAAGAGAATCCTGATCAGCGAGAAGGGGGAGGGCAGCGGCGGCTTTATTGTCCGCACTGCGGCCGACGGCGCCAGCGAAGACGAGTTGCGCGCCGATATCCGCTTTCTGATCAGCCTATGGACTGAAATCAAGCAGCGTGCCGATAGCGCCAAGGCGCCGGCGCTGATCTACCACGATTTGAATCTCGTCGAAAGAATCTTGCGCGACCAGGTGAGCGACAACTTCTCTACCATCTGGGTGGATAGCGAGACCGAATACGAGCGCATCGTGCGCTTCCTCAACCGCTTTGAGCCAGGGTTGGTGCGGCACGTCAAGCTCTATACCAAAGAGACGCCTCTCTTCGAGCAGTTTGGAATTCAGGAAGAGATCGGCAAGGCGCTTAAATCCAAAGTATGGCTTAAATCCGGCGGCTCCATTGTCATCAATCAGACTGAGGCTTTGGTCGCGATTGACATCAATACCGGCAAATACGTCGGCAAGACCGCCCGGCTGGAAGACACCATCCTCAAGACGAATCTCGACGCCATCCCGGAGATCGTCCGCCAGATTCGTTTGCGCGATTTGGGCGGCATCATCGTGATCGACTTTATCGACATGGACGAGCGCAAGAACCGCCACAAGGTCATGCAGGCCCTGGAAGAGGCGCTGAAGGCCGATCGTGCCCCATCCAAGGTATTGCAGTTCAATGACTTTGGCTTGGTTGCCATCACTCGCAAACGGGTCAAGCAGTCGCTTGAGCGCACTCTGTGCGTGCCCTGCTCGATCTGCACCGGTACTGGCATGACCAAGAGTCCCACCACGGTTTGCAACGAGATCTATGTCGAAATGCGCAAGATGCACCGGCATCTCGAGGGCCGCGATGTGCTTTTGCGCGTTCATCCCGAGGTGGTCAAGACCCTGAAGAGCAACAGTGCCCGCTGGCTGAATGAGCTGGAAGAAATGACTGGTCGAACCATCATCGTCAAGAGCGATCCTGCCCTGCCGCCTGAGGAATTCGACATTCACTGATCGTTTTGTGAAGCGATGGCCGGCTCCCTCGCGCGCCTTGGCGCTCAGGCGGAGCCGGTTTCACTTTTGGCTCCCGAGTTGCTTGGGACGCGGAGTAGGCCCTGGTGAGACACCGTGTGAGACCCGCCACCGAAGCGGGGCTTATGCAGGCTCCCAAAGCCGCTGAACCATGGATGAGACGAGTTCTAAATGCATCCCTCCGCGAGACTAATGCGTCTGTTAAGTGTTACGTGTAGTTGGGCCCTTTGGCATTTTCCCGATCGTGGCAGGCGAGATTGACCCGCGGTGTCGAGCCATCCCGGAATCTGCCGGCGGACTTTTTGGCCGGCAACGGTGTGCTGCTGCGGATGTGGATGGCCCTTGAAAGTAGCCTGTTGGGCAATGCTGCGTGGGCGAGCCGTCAAAAATCTTCTCTCGGGGGTTTCATCATGAGGTCTTTGATTCGCACTTGCCGACGGGCATTCGGCCGGCCGATGTCGTTGGCGATGGTTTTGGCCGCGCTCTCGACGTGGTCGATCCTACCCGCAGCTTCGGCACAGGAGTACAGCTCCAGCAACGACTTCCACCAGGCGGTCGAGAACCTGGTCCAGGATCAATATCCCAATCAGGGCGGCTACGGCGGTAGCAGGCCGGGGGGGTATCACGAGGAGACTTCCGCCCTCCAGCACATCGCGATCGAAGCGGGAGGCGGATTCAACCGGCCACTCGGCGGCACCCGCGGTTTTGCGACCTGGGGCGGGAATTTCATGGTAGGGGCCGGGTGGAACTTCACCAAGCAGTTTGCCACTTTGGCCGAGTGGTCGATTCTCGACGACAAGATTCCTGGCGGCTACTTGTCCAACGTCGGCGCCCCCGGCGGCCATATTCACACCTGGGGCCTGACTCTCGAACCCACCTACTACTACAAAACCAGCGGCACCATCGGCGGATACGTGATTGGTGGTGGCGGGTTCTATCGCCGGGTAACGACCTTTACCGTTCCTGAGGAAGAAGAAGAGTGCTACTACTTCTGCTATGACGAAGTGGTCAACGTTCCTTTCGCCCACTATTCGAGCAACCAGGGCGGCCTCAACTTTGGTACCGGCGTCACCTGGAAGGCCTTCGGACCGGATAGCAACACCAAAATCTTCGGTGAGGTCCGCTATGTCTGGGTAAATTCGCCCAAGACCAATGTCTTTGGAACTCCGGATGGGACCGAGTCGTTCTTGCCGGTTTCCGCCGGCCTGCGCTGGTAAAAACCTCAGCCGGCTTGAGTTGGAAAAAGGGCTCCTGGATCTGATCCGGGAGCCCTTTCCATTAGCCTGGATTTCTCACAGTTCTTGCTCATCAAAGTGGCAGTTCTGTCATCTCGACCGACGCATGAGGGCGAAAGTCCTCATGCGAAGCGGAGGGATCTGCTTTTGCTTGCTTTCCGGCTGCTTCGCTGTGCTAGCCCAAAAGCAGATCCCTCGACTTCGCATGACAAAAATCGTCATGCTGCGCTCGGGATGACAGTTATGGTTACACTCTCTGAGAAATCCCGGTTAGTGATCTCCCCGCTCATAGGCAGATTTGAGCGGCACTTTGTAGATTGCACGCTGATGGACGGACTGGTTGAGTGGCAAATCAAGAATGGCCTGCAGGCGCGACGGCGGAATGTCCGCCGGTGTGGTCTGAGCTCTGGAAACGGCCGGCAGTGCGAGCAGGAAAAGAACGCCAAAGCTCAATTTCATGGCGCTGATGCTACTCATACGCGACCGGGAGGAAGCAAATCTGAATCGGCCGAACGATACCGGCCTGCCTTTTGGATGTGTGTGTCCCTACACGCCCACCGGAAACGGCTTGGGGGACGAATCGTCAGCATTCGCGGCAATCCGGAACCGCTCAAAACGCCCTTGGAAGAGCGAGAGCAGGCCGGTGTACCAGTAGCCGATGAGAAAGAGAACCAGGAAGGGAACCGTGATGTAGTTCTCGTTGCTGATGGCATACCAGATCGTGAAGCCGAAGTAGCTTCCGATCACCAGTTCGATCCATGGAATGATGCCCAGCCGCTTGCGGTATTTTGAAGCCTGCGACTTCTGGCCGCGCCTTTCGATGCTGTATTTCGGCGTACGCTTGAACGCGCTTTTGATGCCGAAAACCGCCTCCATCACCGCTTTCGTATTGGTCACCGTCAAACCGATTCCAAGCGCCATCAGAAAGGGAAGATAGGGAAGGCAGCGGTACCACTTGCCTGGAAACAGCTCCTTTTGCGAAATGAGATAGAAGGAGGAGATGGAGGCTGTGGAGGCCATGAACAGCGGGAAATCGATCAGCAGCATCTGAAACCATCCCTGGTAAAAGCGGATGATCATCGATGGCATCAGCAGAATCGCGAGCACGACCATGAGCGGATAGCTGAAGTTCGCCGTGAGGTGGTAGAAAGCCTCCACCTTGATGCCGAACGGCACGTCGCTTTCGAAGACTCGCGGGAGAATCTTTTTAGATGTCTGAATGAGGCCCTTGGCCCACCGTGCCTGCTGTGTTTTGAAGGCCGTCATCTCGATCGGCAGCTCTGCTGGGCACTCCACATCCTGCAGATAGCGGAACTTCCAGCCCTTGAGCTGCGCCCGATAGCTCAGGTCCGTGTCTTCGGTGAGGGTGTCGTGCTGCCATCCGCCCGCATCTTCGATCGCCGAGCGGCGCCAGATGCCTGCCGTTCCGTTGAAGTTGAAGAAGAGCCCCTTGCGTGCCCGTGCTCCATGCTCCAAAACGAAGTGGCCGTCCAGCAGAATGGCCTCTACCTGGGTCAGGAAGCTGTAGTCGCGGTTGATATGAGTCCAGCGCGTTTGCACCATGCCGATGCCCGGATCGGCAAGATGGTGGATCACCTGCATCAACCAGTCCGGGCCGGGTGTGAAGTCGGCATCGAAGATGGCGACGAACTCGCCCGTCGCCGGACGCAGGCCTTCGTCGAGTGCCCCCGCTTTGAATCCGTGGCGGTTGGTGCGATGGATGTAGTGAATCTGATAGCCAAGAGCGCGATAGCCCTCAACCGCGCTGCCCGCGACCTCGACCGTCTCATCGGTCGAGTCGTCGAGGACCTGAATCTCGAGCTTTTCCTTCGGGTAATCCAGATTGCAGCATGCCTGGATCAACCGGCGAACCACAAACTGCTCGTTGTAGATCGGCAGTTGCACCGTGACGCGGGGAAGCTCGGAGAAATGCGATGAAGGTTCTTTGATCGCTTTTTTGCGGTTCAGGTAGTAGCGGCAGACCAGTTGATAGCGGTGAATGCCGTAAAAGGAGAGAACCACCATCACCAGAAAATAGGGAATCAGCAGGAGGGCATCGAACAGGTTCCAGCGATACAGCCCCTGAAAACTCTTGTTCGTAAACTGATTCCACATCTGGTGGAGCAGGCCGTGCTGGGGACCAAAAGAAAAGAGCGCGACCCCCCAATTGGAGATGGGGAGCGCTGCGAGAGCATGGCCAATTGCTCTGCCTGTGATCGTGGTGAACAGGAAAGTTCTCTCCAGGTCGTGCATTTCTGCGAATTCGAGGGGGCAATTTCGTTACGATTCCGCCGGATCCGGCCGGCGTTCACATTGTACGCGATGCTCTGGCGCGGCCTAGTTCAGGAAAAGCGTGGTGTACAGCGTATCGCGCTGCACAGGCTTGAAACCGGCGTCACGGATGATGTGCCGCAGCTCTTCTTCCGTAGTGGCGTTTGCTGTCCCCGCCGCCTTGACAACGTTTTCCTCGAGCATCACCGAGCCCACGTCGTTTCCGCCGAAGCGCAGGCCCAATTGCAGTACTTTCAGGCCTTGGGTAACCCAACTGGACTGCACATTCTCGACGTTGTCGAGATAGAGACGTGAGATCGCCAGCACCTTGAGATATTCGACCGACGTTGCCTCGTCCCATTGGCGGCCGCCCAGCGCGGTATTTTTAGGCTGAAAGCTCCACGGGATGAATGCGGTAAAGCCGCCGGTCTCTTCCTGCAGGCGACGCACCTGCTCAAAATGGTTGACGCGCTGCTCGAAACTCTCTCCCACCCCGAACATCATCGTGGCAGTGGTGCGCATGCCAAGTTCATGCGCCGTCCGGTGAACGTGCAGCCAGTCTTCGGTGGAGCACTTCAGGCGCGCGATGCGCCGGCGAACGTCGTCATCCAGAATTTCCGCGCCGCCTCCGGGAATCGAGCACAAGCCGGCATCGCGTAGCCGCGCGATCGTGTCCCGCACCGTCAACTCACTGTATTCCGCGATTGCCAGAATCTCCGAGGCCGAAAAGCAGTGCAGCCATACCTGCGGAAACCTCTGCCGGATGCCTTTGAGCAGCCGCTCGAACCACTCGATCTTGAGATCCGGATGCAGGCCGCCCTGCATCAGCACGCCCGTTCCGCCCATCTCGACCGTCTCGGCAATTTTGCGGTAGATGGTATCGAAATCCAGAATGTAGCCTTCGGCCGCCATCTTGCCTTTGAGCGGCCGGTAGAAAGCGCAAAACGAGCAGTACTCGGTGCAGAAATTTGTGTAGTTGATGTTGCGGTCAATAATGTAGGTGACGACGTTTTCCGGGTGAAGGGCGCGCCGAAGCGCATCGGCTTCCATCCCCAGACCAATCAAGTCGTCGGAACGGAAATAATCCAGTGCCTGTTGCCGCGTGATCGCCATCTAGGAACGATTTTACGGAGTTCTTGCTTTGTCTTCCAGCGGAGAAAATATCCGGCCATCCCACCGAATGCCATGCACGTCTTAGAATACTAACTGTCATCCGCGCCGCTGCGTGCTTTTGCGCCACTTGCAAGGGTTCCCCTCGGCTCCGTAGTTCGAGCTGTTTCCAAACCTTGATTGAACAGATCAGGCTGATTTGCCTCTGGAGAGAGTCCGGCTATGTTCCTTCCCCCCAATCCACGTGATGTCCGTCGGCGTCTGTCGCGCGCAGTATCGTTCAGGCGCACTGTGCCGTCAGCGCTGTTTTCGCTTGCCCTGGTGCTGAGTGCGCACTCGGCGTTGGCCGTCGCTGCCGATGGAGCCGCCGCGGCTCCCGCGCCGGCTCCCGATGTCGTCGTCTTCACCAACGGGGATCAATTGACCGGCAAGCTGGTCAGCGCGGCCAATGGAACCGTGACCTTCCACAGCGATGTCGTCGGCAATGTCACGGTCACGTGGGACAAGATCAAGACCCTGCACTCCTCCCAACAATTTGCCGTGGTTCAGCAGGGGCAAACGGTTTCGCGCAAAACGCCGTCTGCCGCCGTGCCGCAGGGAACCGTTGCTGTCGACAACCAGCAGTTGCAGGTAACTCCGGCTGCGGGCGCCGCGCAGAAGGAGATTCCGGCCAAGAACGCGCAATATGTCATCGATGAGGACAGCTTCAAGAAGCAGCTCTGGGGGCATCCCGGCATCACCCAGGGTTGGACCGGCTCAGCCACCTTTGGCGTAGCCATGGTAGAGGCGACGCAAAATAGCCGTTCTTTCAACACGGCAGTCAATGCGGTGCGCGCAGTTCCCAATGCCTCTTGGCTCGCCACCCGCGAGCGCACGACTTTGGGATTCACCGATGTCTACGGATCGCTCTCTCAACCCGGTACGCCCACAACCAAGACCTCCGTTCTGAATGCGTCGGGAGAGCAGGATTGGTACTTCTCTCCGCGCTTCTACGGCTTGGCGACTGCAGTCTTCAGTCACGACTACTCCCAGGGTCTCGATCTCCAGCAGATTTACGGCGGAGGAGCGGGGTATACCGTGATCAAGAATGCCAGGCAGGAGCTCGACCTCAAGACCGATGTCCATTACGAGCGCCAGAACTTCGGAGCGACTCCAGGGATCGAACCGCCGGTCATCACTCCTTCGGTGAATCTGATTGGTATGGATTTCGGCGATACGTATACGTTGAAGCTGCCCCATGGAATGGGCTTCAACCAAGGGCTGGTGTTCACGCCGGCTTTCAATGAAGCCAAAGCCTTTTCCGCCGTGCTGAATGCGGCGGTCACCTTTCCCAGCTACAAGCGCTTCAGCTTCAGCTTGAGCACCTTGGACAACTACCTCAACGATCCGGCCTACGGAAGCAAGAAGAACTCCTTCCAGTTCACCGGAGGCATTACCTACAGCTTCTAAGGGGATCGACCCCGAGGCGTAACCTGGATTTCTCACAGAGTGGAGCCAAAACTGTCATCCCGAGCGCAGCATGACGAGTTTTGTCATGCTGGGGTCGAGAGATCTGCTTTCCTTTCTGCCCGGCCCCGCTTTCGGGCGCCTACTGCGGATTCGCGTCAAGGTTGAGCGGCTGCTTGAGCAACGCAGACACCGGCTGCGGAAGCGGCTTGGCCGCATTCGCCAGCAGAACCGATACCTGCCACATCTGTACATTGTTCAGAACGTTGCGAAAGGCGGGCATCCCGCTTAGCCGGATTCCGTTCGCAACTTTCCAGTAGGTTTCCCCCGGAGGGTCGTCGCTGACTCCCACCACGCCGTTGCGATGCGGAGCCCAGAGCTGCGGAGCTTTGGGGTACATCTGGTCCGCATAGGCGGACGGAAGTCCATAGAGCCCGTGGCAAGCGGCGCATTGCACGCGATAAATGTGCGCCCCGATCTCGAGGTTGGTGTCACTGGCTTCGATGGGGGCGTGGCTCGGCATTTCACGGTCGATCCGTTTGTGGAGCGGCCCATGCACGATCATTGCTTCGAACGGGAAGGGCCGGTCGGCCGTCGCGACGGGCACATTTCCATGTTGGAGATAGATCCAAACAGCTGCTGGAACAGCGATCAGGCCGAGAAGCAGCCCCAAGAAAAATCCCTTCATCGTTTCGCCCTTTGTAAATCCGCGTGCTGGAATGCGCGGACATTCTTGATCTTTGAACTTCGCGGGTTCTGACGCTCCCGCAGCCGTTTCCGCATTGCCATTTGAGCACACCCGGCCGGCCTTTCTCTAGAGAAAGCCGGCAAAGCCACGGCGCAGCAGGGAGACAGATGCTTTAATACTAAAAGGACAATCGCATGTTTCGCCGTCCTGAAGACGGCAGGCAGATCGGCAGATTTCCCGAGCGTCATCCCGGAGCTGCCGCCAGGGCGTAGCGGCTCGATCGGCGCCCGGCGAGCTTTCGCCGGTGCGCACGGACGGCAAAATCCGTCCCACTGGAGGCTTTTCGCTTCATGCATCATCGCCAGCGTTTCGGATGCTTCGCGTATCCGCTTGTTCTTGTGCTCGCCATCTGCGCCCCGGGACTCTTGGCGCAGGATTCCGGCAGCGCGCAGCCGTCGTCTTCTTCCTCCTCTTCGTCATCCGCTTCTGCACAGGCTGGTCCGCAACAGGAAAATCCGGAGGCTGATCAGGCGCGCCTCGCGCGTGAAGCGCGAGCTCGCATCCGTACGCGGCGCCAGCAGCGAATCCAAAAATCGGTTGAGGACACCTACAGCCACAAATATGAAATCTACGGAGGCGGCGCCTACGTTCGCTTCCATCCGGGACCGAACCTCCAGCACATCAATGAACAGGGGTGGAGCGGGGGATTTACGGACTATCTGCGCCCCAGGCTGGGCGTCACGGTCGACTTTCGTGGCTATTACGGCATCGCTTACACCGAGCACAACGTCTACGACATCTTCCATCCCAGCATCACGCAATTCACCTTCATGGCCGGCCCGCAATATCGCATCGTTCGCAAGCAGCGTTGGGCCATCAGCGCGCAATTGCTCGCTGGCGCGACCAAGGGTACGTTCAACGGCAATAGCGCCTTGTTTCCCGGAACTCTCATTGGAATGTGGAGCAATGGGACGGACTTCAGCGCGGGCGCTGCCCTCCCGGTGGATGTGAATCTGGGACCCGCCCTCGCATTCCGCATCAGCCCGAACTACATGTTCACGACATTCGGCGGATCCGAGCAGTACAAAAACGTCGGTTTCACCAGCGGCTTGGTCTATCGCTGGGGCCGCGAGAAATAGGCATCTGCGGTCACCCAGGCGGTCTGACCGACGCCCCCTCCTCTGCTTCCTTCAACCGCGCATGGTAGCTTCTCCGCCAAAGGAGAAGCTGCCATGCGCGGTCTTGGCTTGTCAGGCTTGCACCCTGCCTGGGACAAGCCCCGCTACCATTCGAAACGCCCCGTGACCTGTCCGGTCCGGTTTCCGGAGACGCTCGTTACCTGGCCGAAATTGGTGCTGCTCATGCCCGTGGTCGGGGCCCCATAGTAGTGGCGGTTGAAAGCATTGAAAAACTGCGCCGCCACGGTCAGTTGATATTTGGCTTCCGCGCCAAATCCGAAGTGCTTCACCAGGCTCACGCTCTCTTGCGCCGGTAAGCCGCCCCGGGATTGGGCGGCTTATGTGCCACGCGGCTCAGTCGGGAACTTCCCTACGCTTTCACCCGCTTGTCCCGCTCCTTGGCCGCATCAAGCGGATACTGCGGTTCTGTCATTTTGACCGGGTCTAAAATGTCGGCGATTTCCGCTTCCGTCAGCAGTTTCTTGCCGCGCGCAATGGCGATGATCGATTGGCCGGTAGCCACCGACTCCTTCACGATCTCGGCAGCCTTGGCATAACCGATATAAGGATTGAGCGCTGTGGCCAGCGATACAGTGCTTTGAGCGTAGGCATTGCAGCGCTCTTCGTTGGCGGTGATACCGGCGACACAGCGGTCGTTGAACTGCCGCAGCATGTTTGCCAGAATGGTAATGCTTTGCAGAACGCTGTATGCCATGGCCGGCATCATGACGTTCAGCTCGAGCTGTCCGGCTTGCACCGCGTAGGCGACCGCCGTGTCGTTGCCCACCACCTGGAAACTCACCATGGCCGCGAGCTCCGGCATGACCGGATTGATCTTGCCCGGCATGATCGAGGAGCCCGGCTGTAGGCTGGGCAGGTGAATTTCGCCGAATCCTGTATTCGGTCCGGAGGAGAGCAGGCGCAGGTCGTTCGAGATGCGAATCACCTCGAGCGCCAGTCCGCGTAGTGCGGCGCTCACTTCACCCATGCAGGCATTCGATTGCATGGCCCAGCGCATGTCCTCCGCGGGCGTCAGCTTCTGGCCGGAGATGCGGGCGAGATTGGCGACCGCCTTGGCCCGATAGTCGGGATGGGTATTGATGCCGGTTCCGACCGCGCTTCCTCCCAGTCCCAGCTCACGCAGAGAATCGGCGGCCAGCGCGAGAAATTGCTTTCCCTTGGCGATCGCGAGCCCGTACGCGGCAAATTCCTGGCCCAGGCGCATCGGCACAGCGTCCTGCATGTGCGTCCGGCCGGACTTCATCACGTCGTGAAATTCGCGGCCCTTGGCCGCAAAGCTGGCGGCTAGCTTGTCCAGAACGGGGTAGAGAGTTTCCAGCGCCAGCAGCGTTCCCACCCGCATCGCCGTGGGAAAAACGTCATTCGTCGACTGGCCGTAATTCACGTGATCGTTCGGATGGACCCGCGCGTACTCGCCAAGTTTGCCGCCGGCGATTTCATTGGCGCGGTTGGCAATCACTTCGTTGGCATTCATGTGGAGGCTGACGCCTGCACCGGCTTGGAAGACGTCGACAACGAACTCTTGATTCCACTTGCCGTCGATGACTTCCTGCGCGGCCTGGAGGATGGCGTCTGCTCTATCGGCCTCGATCAGCCCGAGATCTTTGTTGGCCTCTGCTGCTGCCCGCTTGACCATGCCCAGGGCGCGGATGAGTTGCGGATGTGCCCGCATGCCGGAAATCGGATAGTTTTCGACGGCGCGGGCGGTCTGCGCTCCGTAGTAGGCGCGCGCCGGCACCTCGACGAAACCCAGGGAATCTTTTTCCTTGCGGAGATCGGACATGCGTTCTGCTGCTCCTTGAGCCACGGCTCGCAATTAGATTTGGGAAAACGGCTGGCATCCTTGTGTGGCCGCTGCGAAGCTCCTGCGAAAAGCGGCCCTGGCCAGGTTAAGCTAGGCATTTCGCGGTTCACGGTGGCCGCATACCGGGCCTCGGCGCTGCCGAAGCCTCGAATCGGATCACAGGTTCTATCCTAGCAACATGAGCGAGAACAAGTTTTCTGCCGGAGAGCCTGCTGGGCAGTTTGTGGAATCTTTTGACGTGGTGGTCGTGGGCGCGGGACCCACCGGCATGGCCTGTGCCATTGAAGCCCAGCGCGCCGGCCTCACCGCAGCCCTCGTCGACAAGGGCTGCCTCTGTAATTCGCTCTTTCACTATCCGTCGAACATGACCTTTTTTACGACCCCGGAGCTGCTTGAGATCGGCGACATTCCCTTCTCCAGCCCCAACCAAAAGCCGGATCGCAACGAAGCGCTGGAATACTACCGCAAGGTCGCGGCCCACTACAGCCTCAACCTTCGTCAATATGAGAACGTCGAAAGCGTTCGCGGAGAAGACGGGGCATTTCTCGTCGGCGTTTCTGATCGCTTCGCGCGACGCTTTCTTTATCGCGCCCGCAAAGTCGTCGTCGCGATTGGATACTACGATCTCCCCAACTACCTCGGCATTCCTGGGGAAAATCTCGACAAAGTGATGCACTATTACCACGATCCGCACCCCTATTACGACCGGCAGGTGCTCGTGGTCGGTGGAAAGAATTCCGCGGCAATCTCTGCCCTCGATTTATGGCGCCACGGCGCCCGCGTGACTTTGGTCCATCGTGCTGCCGCCATGCACCATCACGTGAAGTACTGGATTCTGCCCGATATCAACAACCGCATCAAGAACGGCGAAATCCCCGCCTACTTTTCCAGCAGAGTTACGTCCATTCAAGAGGACTCGGTCGAGCTCGAGACTCCCAATGGACCTATTTGCCTCAAGAACGACCATGTTTTTCTGCTGACTGGTTATCATCCGGACTTCGATTTTCTTACCGGGATTGGCGTGCGGCTGGAGGGAGAAGATCGTTGTCCCGCATGCGACCCCGGAACCCTGGAGAGCAACATCCCCGGCCTGTACCTGGCGGGGGTGATCGTAGCGGGTTCCAGAACCAATGAGATTTTCATCGAGAATGGCCGCTTTCATGGCCGGCAAATTGCCGAAGATATGGCGCGCAAGTTGCACCCACTTTGAGCCGATAACACTGCAGGGGGCCTGATTCGGAACTACGGCGGCCCTGCGCAAATATTTGTTCTCCTGCGTCCATGGATGCAGGGGACTACACTGTTGTTTGGAAATTCTGCCCGTGGATGCGGAGTGCTCTTCGCCGCAAGCCGCATTGTCTGTCTTCGTTGTTTCGCAGAAGGGATGTCCCAGCTTCTATGAGTTGGTGGAAACCTCGCTCCATCCGAGGGCAACTCATTTTCGGACTCATCCTCCTCGAAGGCCTGCTGGTTTTGGTCTTTGCCACGCTTCTTGTGCGTGAGCAGGCCTCGGAAATTCACGAGCGAGCGCGCCTTCGCTTGGAGTCCGAAGCCGGCCTCCTGGCGCTGCAAAGCCAGGATTCCCTCTCCGCCGGCCGTGGAGACTATCTGCAGGCCATTCTCCGCACAATGAGGACCAATCCCACGATTCGCGAAGCCATGGTCACCGGCCCCGACAGCAGGGTGATTGCGAGCAGCGATCCCACGCTCAAGGGCAAAGATGTTTTGACTCCCTTCGAAAAGCAGCAGGTACCGCCGGTTACGGGCAGCATGATCTTCCGCGCCTCCGGGGGAGCCGCGCGTGAAGCCGTGGCTCCGGTACGCGTGGCCGGCAAGCTTGTGGGCTACGCCTGGGTGTATGAGGATTCCGCGCTCGAAGAACAGCAGATCTATTCCCTGGTTCAATGGACGATCATCTTCGCGCTCTCCGGCGCCATCGGAACAGCTTTCATCGCGAGCTTCCTCGCCCGTTCCATCACTCGACCCCTCAATACTCTCCACATCGCTACCCAGAAGCTGATCCGCGATCCGGAAACCAAAGAAGGCTTTCCCCTCGCCGTTACCTCCGCCAATGAAGCCGCGGATCTCACGCGCGCCTTCAATCTGATGGTCACCTCGATCGAAGAGCAGAGAGCCGGACTCAACGATACCCTCGCCCTGCTGGATTCGATGCTCGAGAATGCTCCTATCGGATTTGCATTTTTTGATCGCAAATTCCGCTATGTGCGCGTGAATCAGTTTTTGGCGGACATGGACCAGATGCCGATCGCCTGGCACCTTGGCCGCACCATCGAAGAGTTGCTGCCTCCTGCCGCTTCCGGCATCCTGCGCGAGTCCGTGCAGAATGTCTTCGATACCGGGACCCCGGCCCGCGATCTCGAAATGACCGCCTTTTTTCCCGCCGGCTCCGACCACCAGAGAAGCTGGCTGGTCAACGTCTACCCCGTAAAGACTTCCGTGCAGTCGGTGCGCTGGGTGGGAGCAATCATTGTGGAGACAACGGAACGCAAACGCTCCGAAGAGGCTCTCCGCAAGACGGAAAAGCTTGCCGCCGCCGGGCGTCTCGCGGCTTCAATCGCGCACGAGATCAACAACCCTCTGGAAGCGACCACTAATCTCCTCTATTTGCTCCGCCAGGAAACCTCGCTGGGCCCGCAAGCCCGTTCTTACGCCGATTCCGCGCAATACGAGCTATCGCGCGTGGCCGAAATGACGCAGCAGACGCTCCGCTTCTACCGCCAATCCACGCTGCCTGTGGTCGCGAATCTCGGCGAGTTGCTCGATTCCGTGGTCACCCTTTTCCACGGCCGGTTGCATGCCCGGCGCATCGAGTTGATACGCAACATCGCTCCGGAAACTGATCTGTATTGTTTCGCCGGGGAGATGCGCCAGCTTTTTGCCAATCTCGTCGGCAATGCCCTCGATGCTTCCAACGAAGGGGGCCGTCTCTTTCTCGATGTGCGGCGTTCCCGTTTCGCCGGCGATGGCTCGATGGGCGTCCGTATCTTTGTTGCGGACAATGGATGCGGCATGACCGCGGAGACGCGCCGCCGGATTTTCGAGCCCTTCTTTACCACAAAAGACGATACCGGGACCGGGCTCGGCCTCTGGGTCAGCGACGAGATCATTCACAAGCACAATGGGAATGTGCGGGTCCGCAGCCGTTTCCGCGAACAATCCGCTCCGGAAGGGAAGTCCTCCGGAACCATCTTCATGATCTTCTTTCCCGAGGATGGAATCGGGCCTGCGCCGCAGTCGCAGCGGGCCGCTCTCGTTCAGCAGGCCTGAGAGCGGCGAGGCGGCAAGCCAGCCTTCGTGCCTCATCCGAGCGCGTCTTTGCTTTTGTGCAAAGTGCTGTCTGGATTGTCCGGAGCCGCGATCGAAAAGACGGCGCACAGCGCCTCGGAAAACGCTGATTCGCCAACTCGCCCGTCCCAGAAGCCCGCAGACTAAAGCGTTTTCACTTTTCCGCTGACATGGGGAGACTGGTTACGAGTGGCCGTTTTTCGATGAAACGGCCACGTACGAGGCATTGTTTTTGTAAACACTTCAAGTGAAAACGTTCTAATGGTTTTTCTCGAGTCCGCTCTTCAACGCACAACTCGTTGGCCTCGGCGCGGCGCTCGCAAACTTCGATTTCGTCACGTGCAGGCGCCCGATCTTCAGATAGCGCATGCGCAGCCCGCCAACGATCCCGGGCATCGATTCCGGCGTTTTTGTGGAATCCACCAGAACGAGCAGTGCCGCCTCCGCCGGATTATCGTGGCTGGCAGTTACGCCTACTCCGAAGAAGGCCGGGTCGCGCATCAATTGCCGCGCATATCGGCGTTGGATGTCGGCGGCCGCTCGCAGCACCTCAGCCGAGAGATGGAGTCCCTGGGGCTGATCGGGAGGCAGAATGCCCATGCTCGCGCCGCTTGCGTCGGTTGCAATCACGCGGGTCGGAAATCCTCCGAAGCTCTTCGGCGGCTGAAAAGCCGGCTTGCTTTTGTCGACATAGACAACCACGGCGGGTTCTCCGGCCTGGTCGAGGCTCGTGCCCGCCCCTGTGGCCAAGACGCCATTGCCGGGGCGTATCCATGCCGCCGCTGCAGCGTCGGCCTCCGGCTTGACCTCGGCGGCTTGAGACGGGCTCAAGGGAGGAGCCGCGATCTGTTCGTTGAGGTCGTAGTTCGAGCAGGTCACGGGGTGCCGGGCGCCGCCCACAATCTCGAACTGCTGGCCTCCCGAAACGCTGCTTTGTCCGAGTTCGCTCAGAACATCCTGGATAGGATTGGCGACACTGAACCCGCCTGCGCCCTCCGCGCTGCCGCTTGAGAAGAACAGGCCAATCGGTTCGGCGTTGCTGGCATCCATCACCAGCGCGCCTGAGTCTCCGCTGTCGGCAAAGCCCACTCCGGGAATGCCGATCTGGTTCGTGTAGGTCTTGGTGTAAAAGGGCTGCGTCTCAGCGCAATCGTAGTAATAGTCCACTTGCACCGTGAGATCGACAGTGTCGACCGTAGAACATGTCAGGCCGGTTGTGCGGCCGCTCTTGACCACCTGCAAATGATTCAAAAGCCCGGCTGTGAGCGCTTCGCCCGTGCCTGCCGCGGGGGCCGCGGCGCTCAGCCGCCCATCGGACGGAGGGCCAAGTTGCAGAATCGCTCCGCTCGGATCGACCGCCGGCGTGACCTCGGCCAGGGCCGCATCGACATTGGTCTCAGCGCTGTTGAGCGGCACGGTATAGCGCAGCGCGCCGATCGTCTTTCCCGCCGCCGGATTGCAATTCAAGTCGATGAGCGCCGGCTCGATGACAGGGTCGCCGGGCCGCGCTTGGTCCGACTCCGCCAAAACGTGGTTGTTGCTGAGGATGTACAGATTGTTTTCGCGGTCCTGAACCAGCGCTCCCAATGTTCCTCCGCAACAGTCATTGACGTATTTGTTTCCGTTGGCGTCCTGCGAGGAGTCGTAATCATTCGCATTGCCGCCCGAAGACCCCATCTCGATGCTTCCGTCCTGCGCTACTTGGTTCTCGAGAGCCGAGCTGTTGAATCCTGCTCCATTGAGCAGCAGCCGGACGGAAACAATCGCGCGAGGATTGTTGGGCGACGACGCCACCAGATAGAGAGCTTCCCCGTTCCTCGGCGAGGAAGTGGGCGCGGTGTAGACCGCCGAGCAGTTGGTATAACTTCGAGAAGAAAATTGACAACTCGTGCCGCTCACACTGCCGAATTGCGAACCGAGACTTTCCCCGCCAGCCGGTGACGACGCCAGCGACCACTGGATACTGCCCGCGTTCACCTCCGCAATTTCGCTGGTGACCCGTACGGTTCCACCCGGCTGCAGGCTGGCGTTTTCCGGGCGGAGCGGTTGCAGGAAGCCTGGCGTCAGCGTCAACGAGTAGGTTGCATCGACCGTCGGATCGCTCTGGCTGACAGCCCGAATCTCAACCTGCACTACGTCGCGGGAGAGCAGCGGAGGCGGCGTATATAAGCCTGCCGCATTCACCGACCCTTGTCCGATGGAGGCGTCGTTCTGCCCGCTCACAATCGACCAGCGTACCGGCCCGGGTCGTCCAGGAGAGAAAGGTGTCGGCGAGAACTCTGCGCTGAGCTGATCGGTGGTATTCGTATCGATGACAGCGCTTGCTGCCCTGATCATCAGGGCTCCGCCGCCGTCGGAGGCGGCTGGTCCAACACTGCCGCATCCCGCGGCCAAGGAGAGGACAAGAGCAACTGCCGGCAGGCCCGCCCGTCGCCGCGCCGCCCTTGAATGAGCGGAACCTCTCTCCGAAACCTTCTCGGACGCCCCCTGGCGAGAATCGTTGCGCAGGCGGAATATCAAACGTATCGGCATGGGGGTATCGGCATGGGGCAGGAGGCGCGGATAGAGTCTCGGCCTCAAGCGACGCCGGGCGGGGGATTCCACGACCAGGTGCGAAGAACTCCCTGCGGCGCTCTTGAGAACGCTCTATCCTTCAAGATACGTTGGCCCAGGTCCATAGTTTATCAACCGTTGGTTGCAGCGGCATTGAGATCCGGTTCAGTCCCCAAGGCATGAAAAAGCCCTGTGCCACGAAGGCACAGGGCCGACTTCCTTAAAAAAGTTTCGATCTTTACGCGGCCGCGTTCGATTTGTTGGCAGGACCGGACACCAGCACCCCGTGTGCGTTGGCGGGAACCACCGTCAAAATCCCGGCCTCGGCAGCCTTCATCCGCCGTACCTCCCGTGCGCTGAGCGGTTTCATGCGTTCACGGGAGTAGTAGATTTTGGATCCGCAGTCCAAGCAGACCTTGTATGTCTGCCGTTCTAGCGTGAACGGCCGGGTCTGCCTGTTGTGCCGGCACCCAAAGATCACATCGTAGAAGAACATCAGCAGTGAACGTATCCAGTCCATAAAAAGTGGCCTTCCTTCCGAGGGAGCCGAGAAGGCCATTGGCCGTCTCGTCAAACTCCACCCTTAAGATGCATTTTGCCTCAAAATGTCGCTTTTGTCGTAGGAAAAGTACAGCTTTCGTACCATAGGGTAACCATGTAGTTTTTCATGTAGTTACCCCCATAATTTGCTAGTGGCGCAGATTCAAACAGATGCAGGTTTCCCCCACCGGAAGTAATATGCCGTGTGCGGGTTACGACTTTCTTGGAGAGTCGGAACCGAGCCTCAAAAGCGCATCAAAAATAGGGCAATCGAGGGCATCATGGCGAGGGGATGGGAGAGCAAATCGGTAGACGAGCAGCAGGCAATGCACCGCACCGGCGGGGATCCGGGCGTCCGGAAGGCCGAATTTGGGCCGGAAAGAGCGGAACGGGAGCGGCGGAGGCAGGAGCTCGAACTTGAGCGGGAGCGAATTCTCTCCGAGCGAACCGCAAGCCCAATCCGCAGAGCTGCTCTCCAGGCGGCCCTTCAGGAAATTGAATCCCGCTTAGGCGCGCTTGATCGGAAAACGCCCTAGTTTTGCGCTGCGACCAATTGGTGCGCGATGGCAAAAAGCGCCAGCTCCAGACGGGTCGAGACGCCTGTTTTGTCGAAGATATTCGACAGGTGCCGCTTCACCGTCTCCTCGCTGATCGTGAATTGCTTGGCGATGTCGCGATTGCTGCAGCCTTCGACGATGCATCCCACCACTTCGAGCTCACGTGGAGTGAGCCCATAGGTCTTCCGTTCCGGGACAGCGGCTTGTTGCATCAACTCATGCAGGGCGCCGACCAAGTTTACGACCCGCTTGCCGCCGATCCAGTAATCCCCCGAGGAAACAGCGCGGATCGCGGTGCTGAGATGATCCGCCAAGGCATCCTTGAGTACGATTCCACGGGCGCCGATCTGCAGCGCTTCAATGATCTGTTGGGTGGTGATCGTGCTGGTGAGCAGCAGAATCTTCACCGTCGGCGAGCCGCTCATGATGGCCCGCATCGCTTCCAGTCCGGGCAGCCGGGGCATCTGCAGGTCAAGAAGAAGAATGTCCGGCAGCAGCTCCAGTGTTTCGGTAATCGCCTCGTCGCCGTCCGAGGCCTCGCCGATGACTTCCAATCCCTGGTCTACCTGGAGCATGTTACGGACGCCGATGCGAACGACCGGATGATCGTCGGCGATCACAATCCTGATTTGCTGCGAACGCTCGTGGGGTTTAGTTGTCACAATCTCGATTCTACTTTCTCAGAACTGCTTGCCAGAAGAATACGCTCTAACTCGTCTAGGGCGCGCTGTAAATCGGAAACCAGCCTGCGGGTGTCCTCTTCCTTGCAACTCCCCCGCTCGAGTTCCGAAGCGACTGCGGCTAGGCGCGTGGCCCCGATCATCGATGCGCCGCCCTTGATGCGGTGAGCCTCTCGCGGAATCTCCGCCAGTTTGCCTTCAAGGACCAGTTTTTCAAGAATCGCTGCTCGGTCCCGTGAGTCGCTCATGCACGCCTCATAGAGCTCGCGCAAAGCCGCTGCCGGCATTGTCTTGGCCAATTTGGCCTGGAGGGCAACGTCCACGGGCGGGGTTCCAGCCGCCGTGCTGGCCGCGCGTTGGTTGCCGCCCTTCGCCGTCCGCACGGATGCGGCGTTGCCAGTGCGTCGCCCGTTGGCTTTGCGGGGCGAGTGAAGCGCGGAACGCAGATCTTCAATCGCGAGCGGTTTCTGTAGAAACCCGTCGAAGCCGCGCAGATCCCGGCGCTCGACCGCCGTGGCGCTCATCGCCAGCAAAAGAGGATGCGGTCCCTGCATCGCGCGAATCCGCTCAGCCAGGCTCTCCCCCGAGATACCCGGCATCTGCATGTCCACCAAAAGTACGTCTGGGAGCCGGCCGCAATCGCGACTCAGCATCTGGAGAGCAGCCTCGCCGTCGCTGGCGCGCAAAACCTCATGGCCGTCGAAGCCGAGCATCAGAGCCAAAATCTCCAGGCTGATGGCGTCGTCATCCACCAGTAGGACTTTTTGCTGTTCGGCGGTGCGCGATGATTCCAGGGAATCCTGCAAAAGAACGCGCCTTTCTATGGGGTTTCTGCTCTTGAGCATCCTAAGGCATTCGCTCAAAAAAGGCATCCTAAGGCCCTACAACATTCGTGGATCCCCCTCCGGCATGGGCGCGGGCGCGCGCTCCTCTCCTTACGGCCGGGCGTGAGATGATTACGGTCAAGATGCCGGACGTTGCCGTGCCGGGACCTCCGGCGCCAGACCGCAGTGACGAAGTCTCGCCCGTCGTGTTGGGCCACTGTCCTCCTGCCTGGCTCGTCGGCATGTCCGTCCTTCCTTTTGGCCTCGTTGTCGGCTTTTCCATCACCGCTCTGCCCTATCTCCTCGCGCACGCCGGCATCAGCGTCGATCGCATCGCGTCGATCAGCGCCATTGTGATGTCTCCCACCTTCTGGGGCTTCCTGGTGAACCCCATTATGGATAGCGGCCTGTCGCGGCAAAGCTATTGTTGGATCACGTTGATCGTCGGTGCGGTCTGCGTGGCGTTGGGATTAGCTGCCGTCTCCCCCAGCCATATCCCGCTCATGACCGGCCTGCTCCTTGTCGGGGAGCTTGCCGCTGTCCTCTATGCCAATGCGCAGGGCGGCTGGATGACGGAATTTGTGCCGGAATCCTCTCGCGGCGCGGTCGGAGGCTGGACGAATGTTGCGAATCTTGGTGGCGGCGCGATTGGGTCGATGGCCGTGATGGCCATGTCCGGGCGAATCGGAGTGCGCTGGCTGGGATTCGATCTTGCCCTCTTGGTGCTGCTTGGGGGCATCCCTCTGCTCTTCTTTCCTCCCGCCCGGAAATCCTCCTTTTCCCTCTATCAAGCTTTTTCTTCCGCGCTGGCCGCCACCTGGCAGGTCTCCACGCGCCGCGACTCTTTAATCGGGTTCATCCTCTTTCTCTCTCCCGCCGCCGCGGTCGCCGCCATCAATCTTTTTTCCGGACTTGGGAATGACTTCCATACCAGCGAGCGAATGGTGATCGCGGTTACCGGTGCCGGTTGCGCGATCACCGCATCCATCGGTTCGCTTCTGGGAGGCTTCGCCTCAGGCCGCTTGCCCCGCGGCTATGTCTATCTTTCTGGCGGCATTGCCGCCGGAATCTGCTCTCTGACCATGGCCTTCACCCTGCACACACAGCACGCCTTCGTGGTGGGTGTACTGGTCTACAACGCCTGTGCCGGTATCATCTACGCCGCATTTACCGCCCTGTGCCTCGAGCTGGTCGGGCACGGCAGCCCGGTCGCGGCAACCCAGCTAGGTCTTTTTGCGGCTGCGACCAATGGCGCCATCGACTTCATGACCTGGGCCGACGGCCGCGGATACAAACATTTCGGAGTACGCGGCCTGCTTACCACCGATGGCGCGGCGACATTTCTAGCCGCGATTCCGCTGCTCTATCTTTTCTATCGCGAGCTGCAGCGAAAAAAGAGAATCACGGTCGCAGCCTAGAGCATTTCTCCTGATGGTGTAGAGCAGAAAACGGAGCCTAACGCAGCCATTCCATCGAAGAATGGCTGCACATAGCAACCATCACCACTCCATCGCTTCAGGGGAAATGCTCTAGCCTCGGCTCCTCGCATCCTCGGCTCGCGATGGGTCGAAAGCCGCGCGCATCGGGAGTTGGTTTTGTTTTGGGCTAACCCGCTGGCTCGCTAGCTCGGATTTTTCACAGAGTGTAGCCAAAACTGTCATCCCGAGCGCAGCATGACGATTTTTGTCATGCGGAGTCGAGGGATCTGCTTTTGGGTTAGCAGAGCGAAGCAGCCGGAAAAGCAAGCAAAAAGCAGA
>DATAWF010000038.1:0-8000 GCA_036267335.1 Acidobacteriaceae bacterium | reverse complement strand
ATCTTGCGCCGTATGGTAATCTCGTGACTCTCCAGACTGCGAAACATCTGGATGGTAAAGTCGAAGCCCTGCTGAGCGCGGCTGCAGTCTGAATCAGCCAGCGGCCTCCCTTCCCCCTTGCAGGGTTGCCGGGCCCGCCCTGCGCGCGACGCGGAATACCACCGAATCGCGCCGGCCTTTTCAGCCTTCACACCCTGCAGGAAAGGAAGTGCATCATGATTCTCGGCATGAGTTTGGCGGCATTTACAAAGTTCCATGTGGCGTTAAGCCTGGTCGGCATCGGCTCCGGATTTTTGGTTGCCTTCGGGATGATTGCGCGCCGGCACTTTCCCATGCTGACGGCGCTCTTCCTCATCACCACGGCGGCCACCAGTATCACCGGCTTTCTCTTCCCGTTCAAAGGAGTGACGCCGGGCATCGTGATTGGCATCCTTTCTCTGATCGTGTTGCTGGTCGCCGTCATCGCTCGCTATCCCGCCCATCTCGCTGGCGCGTGGCGAGCGACATGGGTCATCAGCGCCATGCTGGCCCTGTACCTTAATTTCTTCGTTTTGATTGTGCAGTCGTTCGAGAAGGTGCCTGTGCTGAAAGCCCTGGCGCCGACGCAATCGGAAACGCCCTTTAAGGCAGCTCAACTCATTGCGCTTCTGGGGTTCCTGGCGCTGACCATTCTGGCGGTGCGCAAGTTTCGTTTGGCAAGGCCTGCGGCATAAGAAGCCTGTCACCCCATGATGGGTTTTGCACTCTGTGGCACATGTCAGGCAGCGGGCATCGCCTTGGTTTTCACCGCGTTTCAGGCTCTCGCGCTACGATAGAGGGTGATGCAGGCCGGTCGCCAACGCGCCGTAATTTGCCTTTCCGGAGGCATGGATTCCTGTGTGTGCGCCGCACTTGCGGCCCGCGACTATGACGTTTATGCTCTCCACTGCAGCTACGGGCAGCGCACGGAGGAGCGGGAACTCAAATCCGCGCGGGCGGTGGCCGAGGCGCTTGGATTCAGAGACTTTTTCCATCTCCGGCTGGACATCTTCCGACGGATCGGCGGGTCGGCGCTGACCGATTCCCGCATCGATGTTCCCCAGGCGCCCCCCGGCGGAGATGCGATCGGCATGCACATCCCCGTCACGTATGTTCCCTTTCGCAATGCACATTTTCTATCGGCGGCTGTAAGCTGGGCGGAGGTGCTGGGTGCAAAAACTCTCTTCATCGGCGCCGTAGAACAGGACAGTTCCGGCTACCCCGACTGCCGGCCGGTATTCTACGACTCCTTTCAGGAGCTGATTCGCACAGGCACCCGCGAGGCTGACATCGCAATTCGCACCCCGCTCATCCATATGCGCAAGAAGGAAATCGTGACGCTCGGTCTTGAACTGGCTGCACCCCTGGATTTAACGTGGTCATGCTACTCGGGTTCGGAGGTCGCGTGCGGCATCTGCGAGAGCTGTGTATTGCGACTGCGCGCCTTTGAACAAGCCGGAGTCAGGGACCTGATCCGTTACGCGACACGACCGGAACTTGGACCGGAAGCCGGTGAAACAGATCAGGAGAACGCGGAGCCCCGTGGGTTTCCCGCGCAATGAACGAGAGAGGAATGATTATGTACAGGAAAAAACTCTGGCCGCGACTGGCCCTGGCCGCTGTTATTGCTTTCACCTTGCCGCTGACAGCACAGATCAACGGCAAAATCCACGGCCATGTTAACGATCCGGAGGGAGTGCCTCTGGTTAACGGTACCGTTTCGCTTTTTCCGAATGGCATGGCGTCGGCAACCGCCGAACCCAAGTACACATTCACCACGAATGCTGACGGCAATTACAAGGGCGATAATATCGCTCCCGGAAGCTACACAGTGATCTACCGCAATCCGGACACACCCAAAGGCAAAGTGGTGGATCAGGCCGACAATGTGAAGGTTGAGGCCAACGGTGACACGGAACAGAACTTTGACATGTCGCGTCCGGAGTATCTCAGCAAGCTAACCCCGGAGCAGCGAAAAGCGATTGAAGAAGCCAGGCAGAAAAATGCGAAGATTCTGAAGGAGAATGCTCAGATCAAAAATCTCAATGGCGATCTCGCCAAAGCACGTCAGGATGACGACAATAAAAACTTTGCCGATGCGGAAACCCTGATGCAGAGAGACGTCGCCCTCATGCCGGATGCCCCAGTCCTGTGGGTCGAACTGGGAATGGCGCAGCGGGGCCTCAAGCAGTGGTCCGACTGTGTCACCTCTCTGCAGAAGGGCATCGCCCTCGACACGGCCGGAAAGAAACCCCATCCGGACTTGCAGGGAGCGGCCAACGATGCAATGGGAGAGTGCTACGGTTCAGAGGGAAAGATTCCGGAAGCCGAAGCAGCCTATGATGCGGCCGCCAAAGCGAACCCGTCAAAAGCTGGCATGTACTACCAGAACGAAACGATTATCCTCGCTCGCAATGGGCAGACGGATGCCACCGTAACGGCCGCTGACAAAGCGATCGCCGCCGATCCGACTCGGCCGATTCCCTACTATCTGAAGGGTCAGGCTCTTATCAACAAAGCGACCGTCGATCCTAAGACGCAGAAAATTGTTGCGCCTCCTGGATGCGAGGAGGCATACCAGAAATATCTGCAGCTGGATCCCAACGGACAATTTGCCAACGATGCGAAGCAGGTGCTGGCGGAGATGGGCCAGACGCAGGAGTCCAGCTATAAGGCGTCGAAGAAGAAGCATTAGGGCAGAATCAGCACAACTGTGCCCGGCGGCAAAGATGTCAGACTGGATTTTTTATCAGGAAGAATCCAACTTCGCGGATGTCTGACCGGGTATACCGATGCTGATTCTGCTCTAAACAGGGGTTCTCGCGGTTAGGATGGCCACTCGTCCGGTGGCTGAGCCCGCTGGGGAGCAGTCGCAGCATCGCCGCCTGGGAAGGATCCGGAAGACAATCTTCGGCTCTCAGCGTTTTCATGACGGCTGCCGAACCTCAACTTCGATTCAGGAGGCGAGGTTCGGCGGTCCGTCATCTGCGACAATCGTCTCCAGATGACGATCCCGTCTCCATCCGTTGTGTTGAGCTATGAGGACGCCGCCACCGTGGTTTCCGGCCATGCGGAACGGGTTCGTTTGTGGTTGCGTCCCACGGAGAAGGTGCCGTTGCTCTCCGCTGCCGGGCGCGTTCTCGCTGAACCAGTCCTTGCCGACCGCGACCAGCCGCCGTTTGCGCGCTCCACCCGGGACGGATTCGCCTGCCGCGCTGCCGAACTGCGGGCTGGCCGGCTCAAAGTGGCAGGTCAGCTTCGCGCCGGTCAGGCCTGGACTGGCGGTGAGATTCGTACCGGGGAAGCCATCGAAATCATGACCGGCGCAGTTGTCCCTCCTGGCGCCGATTGCGTCGTCATGATCGAGCACGTCAGCGTCTCAGAGTGCTGGATAAGCCTTGCCCCGGCCCGCGAGCTTGTGCCGGGCGAAAATGTTGTGAACCGCGGAACGGAAGCGCGAGCCGGCGACGTGCTGGTTCCGGTGGGGCGACGGATCGGCGCAACGGAGGTGGCTGCGGCTGCCTTCTCCGGCAACGCAACTCTGGCCGTGTTCTCGAAGCCTCGCGTAGCTATTCTCGCCACAGGCGACGAACTGGTGGAGGTAGGGGACGTGCCGCTGCAGTACCAAATCCGTAACTCGAATAGCTACTCATTGGCCACGCAGGCAACAGCGGCAGGGGCCGATCCGAGGATTTTTCCCATCGTACCCGACGATCCTGTGGCCACGGAACGAGCCGTTGGCGAGGCCCTCCAGTGCGACCTCCTTCTGATGACGGGCGGAGTCTCGATGGGCAAGTTCGATTGTGTAGAGCGGGCGCTGCTCGCTCGCGGCGCTGATTTCTTCTTTACCGGAGCACGCATTCAACCCGGCAAGCCGGTGGTCTTCGGAAAGCTCCGTGGCCCCTATTTCTTCGGCCTTCCCGGCAATCCCGTTTCCACCATCGTCACATTCCTGCTTTTTGGCGCCCCAATGCTGCGTGCCCTTGCCGGGGAAAGCGAATCCGGGCCGCATTTCGGCTCGGCTCGGCTCAGCCACGAGGTCCAGGTCAGGCCGGGCCTCACACGCTTCCTGCCTGCACGAGTCGAGAGCGACCTGCGCGGCGCCCGCATCCGTCGCATCGCCTGGCAGGGTTCCGGTGATCTCACCGCCGCAGCACAGGCAAACTCCTTCCTGGTCGTTCCGGAGGCCTCTGACCGGCTCGCCGACGGAGACATCGTTTCCGCCCTGATGCTGTAGAACTGGTCTCATCAATCTGAAATGCTGAGAACGTCAGCGGATGAGACCCGCCAACGAAGCGAGGCTCACGATCAGGGCCGAAGCCGCAAAACTCTATATGAGACCAGTTCAAATCCGCGGCTGGCCTTCACCCGCTGAATGGCGCTGCGTCAACCCAGCATTCCCTGGATCTCCGGGAGCAATGCCCGGAATGCGCGCCCACGATGACTGCGCGAATGTTTTTCGTCGAGGGAGATCTCGGCCATGGTGCGGCCCAGTTCGGGAATGTAAAAGAGAGGATCGTATCCGAAGCCCCCGCTGCCACGCGGCGCCGTGAGAATTTCGCCTTCCACTGTGCCTTCCGCCGTTAGCAAAACAGCACCGCTTCGCGCCGCCGCCAGCACGCACCGATAATGGGCAGTACGCTGCGCAATGCCGCGCATCGTTTCGAGAAGATACAGATTGTTCCGCAGGTCGGCAACGTTCGCTCCGGTCGAAAAGGACAAGCTGAAAGCCACCTTCGGCTCATAGCCGGCGTCCTGTGCATACCGTGCCGAGCGCACGCCTGGGGCTCCCTGGAGAGCATCGACTTCAAGGCCGGAGTCGTCGGCGAGGACGAGGAGCGGAGTTCCCAACCGCGACGCGCAGCGGCTGTAATATTCGGCCTTCAGACATGCGTTGCCAACGAAGGTCAGTGCATTCTCGTCCGGCGCGGGTATGGTTTCGAGGCCCGGGAGCGACTCGATGAGAATCTCTGCTGCCGCCGCAGCGATGGAGAAGTCGCGGAGTTTGCCGGGATTAGTGGTGGCAGCGTAGAGAGTGCGGGGCACAATTCAGTTTATGCGTGCCGCCGGACGGGCCGCCCATGCGCCAGGTCGAATCGCAACGGGCAATCTTCGCAGTGGGCCACGCGTCCGCAGTACAGCTTGCCGACCTGCACCACCAGTGCGTGGAATTCGCTGTAGTGGCGAGCGAGGCCTTCGGGTTTCTCGCGCGGTCCCTCCGGCGCAAAAGCCTGCTCGGCAACGGACTGGATTCGGTCGTACTTTGCGTTCTCCGGGACGATCCCGTGCCGCGCCGCAATCCGCCGCAGATACTCATCGACCACCATCGCCGGCACCTCGAAAGCATAGAGCAGGATGGCGTCGGCCGTCTCCGGACCAACGCCGGACAACTCCAGCAGCCGCCTCCGAACCGCGGCCGGACTCGCCAAAGCCCCGCTTCGCAGAAGATCCATTTCCCCGCCATACTCCGCGTCCAAAAATGCAACAAACGCCTTCAGCGCCGCTGCCTTGCGCAGCATAAATCCGGAAGGCCGGATGAGCGTGCGCAGTTCATCCTCCGGAACCGCCCGCAGCCCCGCAACGGACAGCACGCCGGCTGCCTCAAGATTGGCAATCGAGCGCTCCACGCTGACCCACGCCGTGTTCTGCGTCAGATAAGCACCCACCACCACCTCGAATGCCGTCCTGGCCGGCCACCACTGCTGTGGACCAAAACGCTCGACCAGCCGGTCATACATTGTGCGCAGGCGGCCTGCTGCTTTCCGCTGGCGCGCTCGTTCGCCTGCCGCAGCCCTCACGTCATCTTTCGCCGCCATTCTCTCGATCCTAAAACCTCACGAAATGCAGAATCGTTTCTTCGCGCATCGTCCTCTTATCAGAGTAGCGACTCCGGCAGGAACCTTGCCTTCCGATCTCCTGTTTTCATCCTTATTAATCTCATCTTCCGAGGAGCAACAATGGACTACGTCAATCTTGGCAACACCGGCCTGAAGGTTTCCCGCATCTGTCTCGGCTGTATGACCTACGGTGCGCCCGCCGCCCCAGAGGCCGCGAAAGGCGGGCGTCATGCCTGGGCACTCAATGAAGACCAGAGCCAGCCGTTCTTCCGCCAGGCACTCGATCTGGGCATCAATTTCTTCGATACAGCAAATGTGTATTCAAGCGGCGCCAGCGAAGAAGTGCTCGGCCGCTTTCTCAAAGCCAATGTCCGGCGTGAATCCGTGGTCATCGCCACCAAGGTCCACGGCGTGATGCGCGATGAGCCCAACGGCCACGGCCTCTCTCGCAGGGAGATCTTCTTCGAACTCGATCAGAGCCTGCGCCGTCTTGGCACCGATTACATTGACCTCTACCAAATCCACCGCTGGGACGACGAAACCCCGATCGAGGAAACACTCGAGGCGCTGCACGATGTCGTCAAGGCCGGCAAAGTGCGTTACATCGGAGCTTCATCGATGTACTCGTGGCAATTTGCAAAAGCCCTGTACCTGGCCGATCTCAACGGCTGGACACGCTTTGTCTCCATGCAGAATCACTACAACCTTCTTTATCGCGAAGAGGAACGCGAGATGATTCCGCTCTGCCGGGCGGAAGGCATCGGCATCGTTCCGTGGAGCCCTCTGGCGCGCGGGCGGCTGGCGCGGCCCTGGCAGAGCGAAACGACGAAGCGTTCGGAGACCGACCGGTTCGGAAACACGATGTACGCGCGCACCGAAGAGGCGGATCACAAGGTGGTGGATCGGCTGGCCGAACTGGCGAAGCGGCGGAATGTATCGCAGGCGACGCTGGCCCTGGCATGGATGCTGACCAAGCCGGGCATCACCGCGCCGATTGTGGGCGCGACGAAGCAGCGTCATCTGGAGGACGCCGCCGCGGCGCTGCCGGTGAAACTTTCTCCGGAAGAGGTCGCTTCGCTGGAGGAGCCGTACATTCCCCATCCGGTTCTGGGCTTTAGCTAAGACGCCAGCACTCCCGGATCATCCCGCAGATACCGTGCGCCGCGTGCCGTCAGTGCGCCGGGCTCCTCGCCGGCACCACGCTGATACGCGGCAACACAATAATGTCCACGCGTCGGTTCTGGCTCCGCCCATCGGCGGTGGCATTGCTGGCCACAGGGTGATATTCGGCGAAACCGGCGGCGGACAAACGTCCAGGCGCAAAGCGGTAATGAACGATAAAGATTTTGGCGAGTTCGCTGGCGCGCGCCGTCGACAGCTCCCAGTTGGAGGCGAACTGCGCGGTGTGGATGGGGGCATTATCGGTGTGTCCCTCGATGCGCAGGTCGTAAGGCACGGCCGCCAGCTTCGCCGCCACCTGGTCGAGCGCGGCTTTGGACTGCGGATGGGGGAGGGCGGAGCCGCTGTCGTAAAAACCGGCCTCCCGCAGGGAGATGACGAGGCCGTCCCGCCCCAGCTTCAGTGTCACCATCCGCTCGGCAATTTGTGGCGCCAGCGCCCCGGAGAGCTGCTCCTCCAGGCTCCGCAGGTCCTGCTGCACCTGGGGTGAGGCGGAGAGGTCGTCGCCCAGCATCACGTTGATCGGCGCCTGCGGCAGCTTTGCGTCTGGCACGGCCCCCTGCGCCTCGCCGGGCGCTGGCGCGGCCGGAAAGAGGCCCATCACCTGAAAGGCTGACTGAATGGAGTGCGCAATCTGAGCTTGTTTGCGCTGGTCCGCGCGCGAACTGGCGTAGAGCACCACAAAGAATGCAAAGAGCAGCGTGATGAAGTCGGCATAGGATACAAGCCAACGGTCGTGATGGGTGTGGTCGGAGGATCGGCGCTTCAGGTTACGAAGATTCATCCCCGTTTCTCCGTTTCGGGCGGACCGCTGCCCTGGAAGCTGGAGAGCTTAATCTCGATCATGCGTGGGTTCATCCCTTCGACAATGGAGATGACGCCCTCGAGCGCCATCTCTTTCATGCGCTGATCTTCGCGGGCCCGCTGCCGGAGCTTGCCCGCCGCGGGAAGAAAAAAGATATTGGC
>DATAWF010000037.1:0-13664 GCA_036267335.1 Acidobacteriaceae bacterium | reverse complement strand
ATATCTCGACTTGATTCTCTTGCAGTATAAGTTGTCCGGAAGTGCTAGTTCGTCCGGAAACTGATCGCTGTTCGATCTCCGGATTCCAACCAAGACACTCCCGATTCTGCATTTGCGCATCAGCCAGCCCTCGACAAAGAGGCCAGGCGCTATTTCTTATGCGCTGAGGTGATGGCGGACGTCGGCGCCGCGCACCCAGAAGATGACATCCTCTGCAATGTTGGTGGCGTGATCGCCGACGCGCTCGAGATTGCGGGCAATCATCAGAGCGTTGAGGGCCTGAGGAGTCCACTCGGGCTGCTCTCGGATGAGGGTGCAAAGCGCGAAGAAGGCAGCATCGTTGATCTTGTCCACGTCGTCGTCCATGGTAAGAACGGAATCGGCGATCTCGGCATCGCCCTCGATGAAGCCTTGCAGGGCCTTGCGCACCATCGCGGAGGCCAGGGCGGCCATGCGCGGAATGTCCACAGGAAGCTCGGCGACGGGAAAGGCCTGCAGCTCGCGCACGCGGTCGCTGATACTGATTGCCTGGTCCCCTACTCTTTCGAGATCGGCATTGATCTTGATGACGGCAAGGATGAAGCGCAGATCGATGGCCATCGGCTGCTCCATCGCGAGCAGATCGAGAGCCATCTGATCGATCTCACGCTCGAGACCGTTGATGGCGACTTCGCTGCGATCGACAAGGTCACAGATGGAGATATCGCGGATGCGATAGGCCTCGACGGAGCGCTGAATGGCCTGCTCCGCCATTCCGGCCATGACCAGCAGTCTTTCCTTCAGGTCGTCGAGCTTGCGGTGAAAGCGTATCCGCGTCATCCGAACCTGCCTGTGATGTAGTCTTCTGTGCGCTTGTCTTTAGGGTTGGTGAAGATCTTGTGGGTCGAGTCGAACTCCACCAGCTTGCCGTTCAAAAAGAATCCGGTATGCTCGGCCACGCGCGCGGCTTGCTGCATATTATGCGTCACGATGACGATGGTGTATTGGGATTTCAGTTGAAAAATGAGGTCTTCGATTTTCGAGGTGGAGACGGGGTCCAAGGCCGAAGCGGGCTCGTCCATGAGCATGACCTCGGGATCGACCGCCAGCGCGCGGGCGATGCACAAACGCTGCTGCTGGCCGCCGGAGAGGCTGGCGCCGGATTTCTTCTTGAGATCGTCCTTGACTTCATCCCACAAAGCCGCCTGGGTGAGAGAGCGGGCGACCACCTCGTCGAGAACCTTGCGGTTCTTGTAGCCGTTGAGGCGCAGACCGGAGGCCACATTGTCATAGATGGACATGGTGGGAAAGGGATTGGGGCGCTGGAAGACCATGCCGACGCGGCGGCGGATCTCGACCGGCGAAGCCTCATGGTAAATGTCCACTTGCCCGATCCGCACGGTTCCAGTGACGCGGCCCGAGGGATTGGTTTCATGCATGCGGTTGAGGCAGCGCACGAAGGTTGACTTGCCGCAACCGGAAGGCCCGATCAGAGCCGTCGCATGGTTGGCGGGAATGTGCAGGTTGATGTCCTGAAGCGTGTGGTTGGCGCCATACCACGCATTCAGACGGGAGACCTCGATCCCAACGCCCACTAGTTTGCCCCTTTCAAAATACCGCGTCCGGCAACATAGCGAACGAGGGCGACGGAGAGAACGATCAGTGCGATGAGCACGAGAGATCCTCCCCAGGCGAGGCGATGCCACTCATCGTAGGGGGAGATGGCATAGACGAAGATCTGCAGCGGGAGCGCAGCGATCGGCTCGTTGATGTTGGTGCTCCAAAACTGATTGCCGAAGGCGGTGAAGAGCAGAGGCGCCGTCTCGCCGGCGACGCGGGCGAAGGCCAGCATGCAGCCGGTAATGACGCCGGGCGATGCGGTGCGCAGGGTAATCGACAATACGGAGCGCCAGTTGGGAACTCCCAGCCCCAAAGCCGCCTCCCGCACATTGAGGGGCACCATCAAGAGCATCTCTTCAGTCGTGCGGGTGATGGTCGGAATCATCATGATGCCCAACGCCACGCCGCCGGCGAGAGCGGAAAAGTGCTTTTGCGGCAGAACGATGAGCGAGTAGATGGCGATGCCCATGACGATCGAAGGGACGCCGTTGAGAACATCGGCGGTGAAGCGGACCATGTTGGCCAGGCGCGTGCCGCGGCCAAACTCCGCAATATAGATTCCGCTGGCGATGCCGATAGGGACGCCGAGCAAGCTGGCAATGCCGAGCAACACAGCCGAGCCGACGATCGAGTTGGCCATTCCTCCGCCCACCTCTCCGACCGGGCGGGGGATTTGGGTGAAGAAGGCGAGGTTGAGGGAGCTGGCGCCCTTGTAGATGAGATAGAGAAAGATGGCCACCAGCGGGGTCATCACGATGATGGTGCTGCCGACGGCGGCGACGGTGGCCGCGTGATTGGCAAAGACGCGCCAGGCACGGGTAGCGGCACCCGGACGTATCGGCAAATGGGAGGTGTGGGCGGCGGCCATGGCGGTTCTACGTCCCCCTCACCGGCGCCCCGCGGGTAACGGCCCACATCAGCACGCGCGCGAGGGCATTGACGACGATGGTGACAATAAAGAGCGCCAGGCCGATTTCGACCAGCGCGCTCAAGTAGAGGGGGTCGGAGGCCTCGGTAAATTCAATGGCGACGACGCTGGCCATGCTGTAGGCGGGAGCCAGCAAGGAGTGCGCGATGGCAGGGCGATTGCCGATCACCATGGTCACGGCCATGGTTTCGCCCAGAGCGCGCCCCAGACCCAAGATGATCGAACCGACGATGCCGATGCGCGCGTTGCGCAGCACGCCCATGCGGATCATCTCCCATCGCGTGGCGCCCAGGGCCAACACAGCCTCGCGCTGCGCCGAAGGAACCGCGGACATGACCTCGCGGGTGAGCGACGAGATGATGGGCAAAATCATGATCGAGAGGATGACGCCGGCGGCCAGCATCCCGAGGCCGTAGTTCGGTCCTTCGAAGAGGCCGGTCCAGCCTAGCCACTTCATCAGCGGCGGATCGACATACTGGCGGAGCAGGGGAACGAGGACAAAGATGGCCCAAAGGCCATAGACGACGCTGGGAATCGCAGCCAGCAGCTCGGTAAGAAAAGCGAGCGGGCCGCGCAGAAGCTTGGGGCACATCTCAGTCAGAAAAATGGCGACGCCGATGGCCAGCGGCACCGCGATCAACAGACCGACAAACGAGGAAACGATCGTGCCGTAGAGGAACGGCAGGGCTCCGAAGTTGCCGTTGACGGGGTCCCAACTCGAGTGGAAAAAGAAGCCCAAGCCGAACTTGTCGATCGTCAGCCGGGAACGAGTAATGAGCTCGAACAGAATCAGAACGACAATGGCGAAAATACTGAGAGCGCAGACCAGCATAAGTCCGCCGAAGGCGCGGTCCGCCAACGCGGAGCTTCCACGGTTGAGCAGGAAGGTCCGGACAGCGGAAGGTTTCGGCGGGACCTCAGCCAGAGGGGGTCCATTGGGGAGAGGGATTGGTTGGCCAGTTGGGCGCGGTATTTCCACTCTGGATTCCACTGCTTAGACGTTACCTGCGCATTGTGAATGCCAGGTTAAAAAGTAGCTGCAAATTGATGAAGAGCCGCGACTTGCGCTCCAATTCCAGAGGGCGGTCGAGCCTCCTCGAAGATCAATCGGCCAACCCCTGCGGCACCTTCACCGTGGGCACGGGGTGGGCTTTGATTTCGGCTTCCGGAGCAGGCGAAGAGGCGGGAGGACCGGCGATGGGCAGGGCGGGAAGCCGGAAGAGAAAAGTCGCGCCATTGCCGAGCTCGCTTTCGCAGCGAATGTCGCCTCCATGGGCAAGAACGATGTGCTTGGCGATGGCGAGCCCTAGTCCCGTGCCACCCGATTCGCGGGAGCGTGCTTTGTCGACGCGGTAAAACCGCTCGAAGATACGGGGGATGTGCTCGTAGGCGATGCCCGAACCGAAGTCCTGGACATAGAACTCGATGTAGCGGTCGCGATTTCGCGAGCCCAACACGACCCGCTTGCCGGCCTTGCCGTACTTTCTCGCATTCTCGACCAGATTGCCGAAGACCTGTTGCAGGGCATCGGAGTCGGCCATCACAGAGCCTTGGGCCGTCTCCCCGATTTCCAGAGTCACATCGGAATCCATCACCCGTCCATCGAGAGAGGCGACTGCGTCCTCCACCAAATCGGAGGCCGGTGTCGCTTGAAGGTTGAGCTTGTAGTCCTTGGATTCGACGCTGGCGAGGGCCAGGAGGTCCTCGGTAAGCCGGGTCATGCGGGAGGAGTTCTTGAGAATGATCTGCAAAAACTCGCGCGCCTGGCGGTTCATGCCGGGATCGTCGAGCAGCGTTTCGACATAGCCGGTGACGCAGGTCAGGGGCGTGCGCAGCTCATGAGAGACATTGGCGACAAAGTCGCGGCGGGCAATCTCGGCGCGCTCGATCTCGGAAACGTCGTGGAGCACGGCGACGGCGCCGCCCTCCGGCATGGGAGCCGCGGTAACCTCGAAGATTTTTCCCGGAGCGATTGCGGTCACGCGGGCGCGCCGCGCCTCGCGGTTGAGCAGCGCCAGCTCCACTGAGGAAAGCACCTCGGGATCGCGAATGGCGTGGGCCAGGGAGCGGCCTTCCTGCACGGGCGAGGCGGCGATCTTGCGCATGGCGGCGTTGCACCAGGTGACCTGCCGATCGCCGTCGATGGCAATGACCGCCTCCTGCATGCTGTCGAGCAAGACGGCGAGCTGGCTGCGATGGCGTTCGAGCAGGGAGAAGCTTTCCGCCATCCGGCGGGCGGCCTCATCGAGGGCCATCGCCGTGACTGCAATCTCCTCAGGAGAATCGCCGGCCAACTGGCTTTCCGCAACGCGGGCGGAGAGATCGCCGGCGGCAAGGCTCCGGGCGAAGCGACGGATAGGCGCCAAGCAGTGCTCGGAATAGCGGGAACCGAAGAATGCCAGAACGGCGGCCACACCGATGCCGGGGAGCAGCCCAAGCAGCAACTTCGAAACAGGCACTCCCATGGCTCCCAGGACAACCATTGCCACCAGGAGCGCGAGTGCGGACGCGCCCAAGAGCTTCGCAAACACCCTGCCGGTCAACTGGGTATCCTCAAGCCGAGACGGGGAGAGGCGTTTTTCACGCCAAGCGTGGAACTTCGAACCGGTAGCCGGCGCCGCGCACGGTCTTCAGATAGCGCGGGTTCTCCGGATCCGACTCGATTTTCTCACGGATACGCCGGACATACACATCGACCGACCGCGGGGTCACGAAGCGGGCATCGCCCCAGACTGCATCCAGCAAATGATCGCGGCTGAAGACGCGGCCGGGATGGCGGGCGAGATAATCCAGCAGGCGGAACTCGGTTGCGGTCGTGGTGGTCAATTCCCCGCGCACCTTCAACTGCATGGCGCCGGCGTCGATCACAACTTCCTCGAAGCTGATGACCATGGGCATCGCGGGGCGCTCGAAGCGCCGCAGAACGGCCTTCACCCGTGCTACCAGCTCCCGCGTCGCGAAGGGCTTGGTGATGTAGTCGTCGGCTCCAAGCTCGAGCCCCAGGACCCGGTCGTTTTCGCCGGCGCGCGCGGTCAGAAAGATGATCGGCACGGTGCTGAGGGCCAGATGGCTCCGCAGCCTGCGGCATACATCGAGGCCATCCCCGCCTGGAACCATGATGTCGAGCAAAAAAAGAGCCGGCGGCTGGCGCTCGGCGTCGGGAAGCAGATTGCCGGGAGTGCCATAAACCCGGACATCGAAGCCTGCTGCTTGGAGATGGTGGTGGACCAATCGGGAGATGTCAGCGTCATCTTCCAGGAGGAATACGCTCTGGCTCAAATGCTTCTCCTCACCCTCGTGCTGCTCACCGGCCGGTCTGTGGGTTGCCACCGGGAAAAGGCACACCGCCTTTGCGTCTAGCGTAGCGCATCCAGACGAAGGGAATGCAAAAGGAACGTGAATCTTTGCGGCCCGGCCAAGCGAGGCGCGCGCGCAACCCGCGGTTATGCTTCTTTGGACCCCAGAACCTCGCGCAGCACATCCGCGAGCCCGGTCAGGGCCTGCTCGCCATCGCCCGAATAGCTGGAGCCATGCATCACCGCCAGCGTCTGCGGCCGGTAGCTCGCCAGATTCCTTAGGATTGCTCCGGTGTGATGCGTGTACGGCGTGGCGCCGGCAAACGGTCCGCCCTCGCCGGCGATCAGGTCTTCCCTGCACCGTTCGAGAAACCCGGCGTCAGCCGCGAGCGGCTCCCGGTCGCCGCCTTGGACAAAGAGGTCGGAGCAGAACAACGTCTTGCCCGTCTCCTCAAACAACAGCCCGGCATCCCAGCCGTGGGGAAGGTGCGGCGTCGGCAGAAAACGGAACCGATGTTTGCCTGTGCTCAGCGTCTCCTCGCGCGTCAGCACTTTCGCCGGCCGATTGGCAAAGTCGTTGACGCTCACCATCGCCCCAAGCAGACCGCAGACGGCTTCCGATTGCGGCGCCAGCGCCAGCCACTCATTGAGCCCGCCACACTCATCGGATTCGAAATGGCTGAATCCGACGTAGCGAATCGTAGCCGGGTCAATGAGCTTGGCGACCGCCTCGCGCAACAGCGGAAACATGCCGCGCAATCCAGCGTGAAACAAGAGCGGCTCGTCGTCTTTCACCAAGAAATGATTGAAGGCCAGATTGATCTGTGGAACAAAGACCGAGATCCGGTAAACATCCGGAGCGATTTCGCTGATGGGAATCATCGGCGAATTGTAAAACAAACCGCGGATCGGATGCAGAAAGCAAGTCAGCAAGTTCGCAAGTCAGCCCAACTGCAGGCCTTCCCGCTGCGGCACAGCTAGCTGCGCACGGCGCGGAAGCGGAGGCGTACGTAATCCGCCGTCCAGTTCCCTTCGCTGTCGCAGAGCGCGGGCCTCAGGAGATCGACAGTCTCATCGAGAACTTGGGCGCGCTCGTCAGCCGGAAACTCGGCGAGCAGCCCCTGGCGGAAGGTCTCAAGCCATGTCCGCATACCCGAAGGCAGGCTGGTCGGGCGCGGAATCAGCGCGATCTGTTCCACGCGAAAACCATGGCCTTCGAGCATTGCGCGGTATTCCGCGGGAGTGAAGAAGAAATTGTTTTCGATGCGCTCCGGAGCCATGCCCCGGCGTCCGAGCACCACGAGCAGAGCTACCCGAATGGCGGCGATGTTGCCGTGGCCGCCAAACTCGGCAACAAAGCGGCCGCCGGGCTTAAGCGCCCGCCTTACCCCTTCGAGAACCGCGCTTTGATCGCGCATCCAGTGCAGCGCGGCATTCGAAAAGACGGCATCGAACTCTTGCTGAAACTCGAGTGACTCGGCGTTCGCGAGCCGCGCATCGATTCCCCGCTCTCTCGCGGCGGCAATCATTCCAGGCGAGGCATCGACGCCGACCACCCGGGCCCCCGATTCCGCGATCTTCCGGCTGAGAAAACCGTCGCCGCAGCCCAGGTCGAGGATCGCTTCGCCGGATTGCGGATGGAGGTCATCGACCAGGCCGCCGGCCAACTCGGCGACAAAGCGCCCATGGCAGGCATAGTTCGAACTGTCCCAGGTTTGCGGCATCGTGGACCCTCCGTGCTTCAGGGCTTTCAGATCGACTGCACAGGAATCAGAGTAAGGTCATCGACCAAACCAACTTCCTTCTGCACAAAGGGCTCGGCGTAGCGGACGCCGCCGAGCAGGCCATAGTGGCCGGCCATGGCAAAGGTGCGCTCCCGGATCTCCTCTTGCGGAACGAAAAGGCCGCTGCCCGAAGACTGATTCGCATATTGCGAGCGGTAGGCAAGCAGCGCCTGAAACCTTTCCTCGATAAAAGGCGCGATGTCCACCACGAAGGTCGGGCGGACGTCGGCGTAGAGACTGGCATAGAGAATTTTGAATGGCCGGTGAGGAGGAGCGCCGGTTTCCACTTTCGCGAGCCCGGAGAGAAAGCAGGCTTCATAACCAAGGGTGGAGCTGTTGTAGTGGTCGGGATGGCGGCCCTGCCAATAGGGCAGGATGACGACGCGCGGCCGCAGATGCCGGAGAAGGCGCACGATCTTGATGCGGTTTTCCCAGGTGTTCTCGACCCGGCCATCGGGAATGTCGAGAGCTCCGCGCCAGGCAACCTGCAGAATGCGCGCTGCCTCTTCGGCTTCGCTCGCGCGCTCAGCAGCGGAGCCGCGAGTTCCGGACTCTCCCTGGGTGAGATCGAGAATGGCGGTATGGAGCCCGAGCGAGCGCATGCGCAGAAGCGTGCCGCCGCAGCTTTGCTCTACATCATCGCGGTGGGCGGCGATGGCAAGAACATCGACCGGCGGCGGGCTGCTCATGAGAAGAAAAGGGGGCGTGAGAGAAGGCCGGACCCGGTCTCAACCATGCGCAAAGGCCGGAGAGACGATGGGAGGGAGTCGCCACCCAAGCGGGGCGCGGGCGGTTCCGAGGACAGACTCCACCTCTCGATGAGACCAGCGCTAATAGTTCGTATTGTCGACATCGCTGGGAGCGTCCATGTAGGCCACGTCATAGGCCGTACCGGTGACGGTGACGTTCGAGTTGTCGAGCATCGAGCCATCGGTCGTCGAGTAGATATACACTTGGCCGCCCTCGGTCGTATAGACCTTTCCCAGGTCGGTGATGGCGGCAACTCCCGTGGCATCGCCCTTGTAGGAATCGACCATGGTGACCGAGTTGTTGGCGGTGTTGAACATGGTCAGGCAGCCGAATTGCACGCTCGCGCCACCTTGCGCCTGATGGAAGCGCTCTCCTTCGGCGCATAGCTGAGAGCCGATCCAGAGAGTGTTGGTATCCGCCAAGACCATCTTGGTATGGGAGCCATCGCTGATCGAATAGGGGCCCGTAACCTGCTTGGTCGCGGTATTGAGCACGGTCAGCATTCCGGCGAAATTGCCGTCGCTCTGCAGTTGCTGTCCGGCAAGGTACAAGGTATTGCCTGAGGCCAGGGCGTCGGTGTCGCCGCCCGGAATCGGAATGGTCGCGGTGACCGCGGTAGGCGCCCCTGGAGGCACGGGCGCGCCGCTTTGGACAATGATGCCCGCGGTCGGGAGAAAGCTGACGCTGGCCTGATTGCCGCCGCACTCCGGCCCGCAATTGAGGATGTAGGCGGTGCTTCCATCGGGAGAAAAGACGGCCTTCGTGGGGCGATCAAAGTTTCCCGGGACCGGCATCAAGCAGTAGACGGGCAGGTTCTGGGGCTCGCAATCCTCGGCATTTGAAGGCGGGGCCTGGTGGCTCTGCAAACGCAAAACGCTGTAGACCTGGTTGCTGTCCTGGACGAACGCGAGGGCGACGGAGGCGACGGGATTGATTGACACCCGGAAAATATTGGGCAGGTTGAGCACCACGCTGGTTCCCTGGGTATCGAGAATCTGGAGCTCATGCTGCGACTGGTTGGCGGAGTAGAGGAATTCCTGATTGGTGGAGATGAAGACGCTGGAGGACGGGCCGGCAAAGCCACTGAAGGGCGCGGCTGACTCTTTCTGATAATTGATCAGGGAGACGGAGCCGGCGCCACCCGCGCTGTAGACCGCGCCAACCTGCTCAGCCGGCATGTTTTGGATGGTCTCCGGCGATACGCCGGTAAAGCCGGTAATGAAGAAGGTCTTGGTTTTGTCGTTGTAGCTGTGGCGAACGTCGTAGAAGGCGTCCATGATTTCCAGCGACTCTGCGCCGGCAATGCCGGAGTTCTGAATCGCGACCAGCGCCCGGTTGGCGATTCCGCTGGGGGGCAGGCTTCTGCCGGCAAAGAAATACGTCTGACCGCAGCCGCTAAGAAGAGCTATCACCGCCACTGCCAAAGCGGACCAACCGCACCAATACCGCCAACTTCTATTCTTCAACCTTAAAACCTCATCCGATTGGAACAACGCAGTGGACGCCTGAACTGGCTCTCTGAGAATGAACAAGTATAACAAACCGGACACTGGCTTTCGTGCGCCGGGTGACATAGCATAACCATACAAAAGAGCTCATGAATAGCCGCCTGGATAAGCTTTTCGGCGCCCGCCCAGTTCTTTTTGACGGAGCGATGGGGACAACGTTGTATGCCCGAGGAATATTTATTAACCGGTGCTACGACGAGTTGAACCTGTCGCAGCCGGAGCTCGTGAGGAACATTCACGAGGAGTATTTGCAGGCCGGGGCCGAGGTTGTCGAAACCAATACTTTTGGCGCGAACGCGATTCGTCTCGAGCGCTACGGGCTGCGCGACCGCGTGGCGGAGATCAACCGCGCCGGCGCGGATCTGGCGCGCAAAGCCGTCAACCAGCTCAAAGACAAGCAAAGCGGGGAGGCCTGGGTCGCGGGCTGCATCGGTCCCTTGGGGGTGCGCCTGGAGCCGCTGGGCAAGCTGAGCGTCGAAGAAGCGCGCGCAATCTTTGCGGAACAGATAGCGGCTCTCGCGGCGGGTGGGGTCGATCTGCTGACGATTGAGACCATGCCGGCTTTGAACGAGGCGGAACAGGCGATTCGCGCAGCGCAAGCGGCCGCGCCTGCATTGCCGATCCTGGCGATGGTAACGGTCGATGAAGAGGCCTTCTGTCTGGATGGCTCCTCGCCGGAAACCGCCGCCGCGCGTCTGGCGGAATGGGGAGCCGACGCCATCGGCTGCAATTGCAGCGTAGGACCTGCGACAGTTCTTACTGCCATCGAGCGTATGGCGGCGGTGAGCAATTTGCCGATCATCGCGATGCCCAACGCCGGAATGCCGCGCGCGGTGGACGGCCGCAACATCTATCTCTGCTCGCCGGAATACATGGCCAGCTTCACGCGCAAGTTCATCAAGGCAGGCGCGCGCTTTGTCGGCGGCTGCTGCGGCACCACGCCCAACCATATCCGCGCGATGAAGTCTTCTCTTCGCGCCCTGGGGGCGCAGCAGGTCGCGCTCGAGAAAAAAGCCGAAGCACCCACGACGCCGCAAGTGGAGCCGGCGCCGCTCGGGAGCCGCTCCGCGCTGGGCGCTCTGATTGCCAGCGGCTCCTTCGTTGCGATGGTGGAGATCGTTCCTCCCAAGGGAATCGATTGCTCGAAAGAGCTCGCCGGAGCGCGGCAGCTGGCGGAGAGCGGCATCCACATCATCAATGTGCCTGACTCGCCGCGAGCCTCCGCGCGCATGAGCGCGCAAAGCCTCTGCATCCAGATTCAGCAGCAGACCGGCATCGAAACGCTGCTGCACTACACCTGCCGCGATCGCAACGTGCTCAGCATCCAGTCCGATCTGCTGGGCGCATCGTCGATCGGCCTCAAGAACGTGCTTTGCCTTACCGGCGATCCGCCGAAGCTGGGCAACTATCCTGACGCCACGGCGGTCTTCGACGTGGACGCGATCGGGCTGGTGAATATGGTCCGGCGGATGAATCATGGGCTGGACATCGGCGGCAATGCGATCGGCGCTTCGACGGGCTTTACCATCGGCGCGGCCGCGAACCCCGGAGTACCCGACCTGGAAAACGAGATCCGGAGATTCGCCTACAAGGTCGAAGCGGGCGCGGAATATGCGATTACCCAGCCAGTCTTCGATCTGAAGCTGCTGGAGAATTTTCTCAAGCGAATCGAGAGCTTTCGCATTCCGATCATCGCCGGCATCTGGCCGCTGACCAGCCTGCGCAACGCGGAATTCATGAAGAACGATTTGCGGGTGGCAATGCCGGAGGAGATCATGCAGCGCATGCAGCGCGCCGACACTCCCGAGCGCGCTCGCGCAGAGGGCATCAAGATTGCTCGCGAAATGCTCTCTGAAGCCACGCCGATGATCCAAGGTGTTCAAGTCAGCGCGCCCTTCAGCCGCTATCTCTCGGCGGTTGAAATCCTGGAAGGGATTTTGCCTCCCTCCCAATCGGGAGACGCGGCATAATGGCCGAAGAAGACGGAAGGAGCCGCATTGGCAACCTTTGAAGAGTCGCTGAAGCAGTTGGAAACGATCGTCACGCAATTGGAACGCGGGGATCTGCCGCTCGAGGAATCGATCAAGATCTTTGAGGAAGGCATGAAGCTTTCCGCGCAATGCAAGCAGGAACTCGATACCGCCGAGAGCAAGGTCCAGATCCTGCTCAAGCAACGCGACGGCTCGATGAAGGCGGAGCCATTTCCGGAGAAGTAGGGGTTCGCGAGTTGGCGAGTCTCTCCGCTGCGAAAGCGCCTGCGCGCCGCCCCGGGCGAGATGACAGGAAGAAGTTGTCAGTTATCAGTGGTCAGTTGCGGTCAGCGCTGCGCGCTACCTTCCGGTTACAAACAGCAGATTCCCTTTCGGGAATGACAGAAAGAAAAACAAAAGCAGCGAGTCAGCAAGCCGGCGAGGTCGCGAGTTGGGCCAATGCAGATCTCTCCGCTGCGACAGCGCCTGCGCGCCTCGTCTGCCGCGATGACAGGACGAAGTTGTCAGTTATCAGTGGTCAGTCGCGGTCAGCGCTGCGCGCTACCTTCCGGTTACAAACAGCAGATTCCCTTTCGGGAATGACAGAAAGAAAAGCAAAAGCAGCGAGTCGGCGAGGTCTCGAGTCGGCCAAATGCAGATCTCTCCGCCGGAGCACTTCCCTCAGCGGCTGAAGCCGCTCGCTATGCGCAAATCTCTGTGGCATGGCTGAAGCCATGCCCTTCCCCGGGACATTTGTGGCATGGCTAAAGCTAATGCCCTTCAAAGATGAGTTCGTGATGGGAGCGAGGACGTGAAGCCAGCGCCAGATATGGGAGAACCGGCTCCATGGAGAGGAGAATCGTAAGGAAGAGCGAAACCCAAGGAACAAGACCGCTTTCTTCGCCCACGTAACGTCCGCCTGTGGCGGACGAACGATGGGGCACCCGGCAGCCGGGCGAAGCAGCGAGTCGGGAGGTCGCGAGTCGGCCAAAATGCAGATCTCTCCGCTGCGGCGGCGCCTGCGCGCCTCGTCCGGTCGAGATGACAGGAAGAAGTTGTCAGTTATCGGTTATCGGTTATCAGGGGTCAGTGGTCAGGGCCCGGAATGACGGCGGCGCCTGCGCGCCTCGTCCGGTCGAGATGACAGGAAGCCTTAAGAAGCTGGAAACTACCGCTTGCTGAGCCGGGCCAGAGCGGCCAACTGTCTCAGATAGCGCTTGACAGGCTGGGCAGGCGTTCCCCAGAAAAGGACTCCGGGACCGTGGAGCTTCTTGTGCGGCAGAATGCCCGCCTGGCCGCCCAGGATCACACCGTCACCGACCGCGGCATGATCTCCAATCCCGACCTGGCCGCCAAGGACCGCACCGTCTCCGATGGTGCACGACCCGGAGATGCCGATCTGCGCCGCGAGCACCGCGTTGCGGCCGACCTGGACGTTGTGCCCGATGTGCACCAGATTGTCGATCTTGGTGCCGCGGCGGATTCTCGTCTCATCGAGCGCACCGCGGTCGATGGTGGTATTCGCGCCGATTTCGACATCGTCCTCGATCACCAGGCTTCCCTGCTGGGGAAATTGGAGATACTCGCCAGTCTCCGGATCACGCACGTAGCCGAAGCCGTCGCTGCCCAGCACGGCGCCGGCATGGACGACAACCCGATCGCCCAAGCTGGTACCGGGGTAGAGCACGGCCCGAGGATAGATGCGGCAGTCGCGGCCGACAGTGACACCCCTGCCGATCACGGCGCCGCTGCCGATCTCGGTGCCGGCGCCAATGTGGACGCCCTGGTCGAGGACAGCGCAGGCTCCCACAGAAACCGAGCGCTCCACA
>DATAWF010000036.1:0-17089 GCA_036267335.1 Acidobacteriaceae bacterium | reverse complement strand
TCTCCGCCAGCAACGCCACCCGATCAACGCGGATGATCGCCGAGGAATAGATCAGGCCGCATGGGAGATCCTGATACTTGAGGGTGAGGCCGGTGAGCCGGTATCCGGGAGCAAGGTCCCGATAGGCGGGCGAAATGACATCGTCCACGACCGACCAGTTCTCGATGTGTACCGTCGGCTTCTCTGCTGCTGTGGGGTCCATACTGCTGGGTTCCTGTTCTGCCGGGCTGACGAGGATCGGCTTACTCAAAATGCTGCAATTTGAGGGCCAGAACTACAGCACTGATAACCCCGAGTTTCGCTACTCCGGACTCCCCATCGGAATGTAACCTTTACCCGTGTCTCGGCAACTTGTTCGCGGCCGGCCACGCGCATCCGCGCCCTCAGCCCGGGTCCCCTAAACCACGCGAAGGAGATGTGCGAGTTCCAGAAGCAGGAAGAATGGATTGTAGGCGATCAGCGGATTCGGGCATCCGGCAGAAGAGGGATGAGGGTGGCGTGGCAAAGACCTTCGCCGCCTTCCTCCACCGCTCCGAAGAAGGAACACTCTCGCGGGCACTGGTGGAGACGGCCATCCTCCTGGCAGCGTCACGGGCAAATCCGGCCACCGTGCTCCACGATGCGGCCAGCACCTACAAGGTGGACACCGAGGCAAGCCGCACCATCGTGCGGTCGTGTAGCTTCCAGGAAGCGGCCCGCAATTGCGGGTCGATATGTTGTGTCCGGGTTTGGGCCTCGCTGACGTTCACTGTTGTTACACACCGACGGTTGCGATCCGCTTCCTGACGGCTGGCCTGGAATCCGTCAGCCGCAGCGCAACTCAATCGCCGAGTATGCTTTCCTCTTAACCTGGAATGTAATGGTAATTGTAATCAAATGCGTGAGGACCGACGGACGCGGCGGACGCGCGACCGGTCTGCTTCAGAGTCATCTGAACAAATCGACTCAGAAGAACTCGACTAAGCGGGATTCCAAACGAGGGGCTTCAGGGTAAGCGGGCGAGTGCCGAAAGGAATGGACCATGGCAATTTGGCTAGTCAGGGCAGGCTCGTACGGAGAGTTCGAACAAAAGTTCATTCAAGAGAAACGTGTTTACGTGACTTGGGACAATCTCAACGTAGACCTTTCCAAACTGCCCGACCGTCATGCGCTGCAAGCCGCGATGACCGAGCGCTATCCTGACACAAAACCCAAGGCAATTTTGAATTGGGTAAGCCAAGTGTGGCCGTTCGCCCACGGAATGGAAAAGGGTGATTGGGTCGTGTTGCCACTGAAGACTCAGCCTGCCATCCAGATTGGCGAGATCACCGGGGATTACCACTTTGAGGCAGGGGGGCCGAGCCCGTACTTCCACTGGCGGTCCGTGAAATGGACTGCGGACGCCGTACCGAGAACGCATTTTGGGCAGGATTTGCTATACACCTTTGGTGCCTTCCTGACGATCTGTCGGGTGCAAAGGAACAACGCTGAGGCCCGGCTTAAGGCAATGCAAGAAAACCACTGGTTGCCCGAGACGATTCCAGATGTAATCGACTCTCCAGAGCCGAGCACTGATGAGACGGCAGACAGCGCCAATCTGGAAGAATTGGCGAACGATCAGATCGATAAGCTGATCTCAGCGCGATTCAAGGGTCACGCCCTGACTGCTCTCGTCGAGGCAATATTGAAGGCACAAGGATACACAACATACCGTAGCCCCGAAGGGGCAGACGGGGGCACGGATATCCTGGCCGGCTCCGGTCCTTTGGGTTTCGGCGCGCCAAGGCTTTGCATCGAGGTCAAATCGGAAGCCGCACCCATCGATCGGCCCACGGTCGATAAATTGCTCGGGGCAGTATCAAAGTTCGGAGCCTCCGAAGGTTTGTTCGTTTCATGGAGCGGCTTCAAGCCGAATGTGCAGAAAGAGCTTGCTGCGAGCTTCTTCAAGGTGCGCTTGTGGACCCGAAAGGAACTTCTTGAGCAACTATTCGCTCACTACGATGAACTGGACGGGGATCTGAGAGCTGAATTGCCGCTGAAACGAATTTGGACGGTCGCGGCCCAGGGAGATGAATAGTGCGCCTTCTGCCCTTCATGGCCACGGAGGCAGCGGACAGGCGCGCGTGGAGGATCCATAAGAGCACCAGCAGCAAAGCAAGGATCGAGTAAGCGATCTCAGGCAGGAATGTGCGCAGCGCCCGCATCGGGGGCCTTAGCTTTCCTCGCCCGTGCAGGCGGCGCGGCGGCAGGTCTGGCAGTGAAAGCTCAGTGGATGACTCCGAATTGACGGTCAGAGAAGAATACCCCAATCCCCATCCTCGGCGGCTTCGGCCTCGCCTTCACCCCTTCCCGAACTGTCCTGTAGAGCAAGAGAGCGGCCCGAATCCTCGCGACCTTCGGAAATAAAAAGCCCGGCATCGCTGCCGGGCTTTCTGTTGAGACTCGTGCTGCAGCTATTCGCTGGCCGCCATCTCCTCGGCTTCGCCTTCCTGCCGCATCATCTCCAGCTCGCGCTCGGCTTCTTCCCACGCCGTCTGCACTTCTGCCTGGATCTTCGCTGCCGCTTCCTCCAGCTCCGGCGAGAGCTCGACGTTGCGGTAGTATTCCATGCCGGTGCCGGCGGGGATAAGCCGCCCCACGATGACGTTTTCCTTCAGCCCGCGCAGGTTGTCCACGGCGCCGTTGATGGACGCCTCCGTCAGCACCCGCGTGGTCTCCTGGAACGAAGCCGCCGAAATGAACGACTCCGTCGACAGCGACGCCTTGGTGATGCCCAGCAGCAGCGGTCGCCCGATCGGCGGCCGCCCGCCGTTCTGGATCACGCGCTGGCTCTCTTCGCGGAAGCGGAACTTGTCCACCTGCTGCTCCAGCAGGAAGCTGGAGTCGCCCACTTCCTCGATCTTCACCCAGCGCAGCATCTGCCGCACGATGGTTTCGATGTGCTTGTCGCTGATGGCCACGCCCTGCAGCCGGTAGACTTCCTGGATTTCGTTCACCAGGTAGGCCTGCAGCTCCTTCTCGCCCAGCACCGCAAGAATGTCGTGCGGATTCAGCGGACCATCCATCAGCGGCTCGCCCGCGCGCACGCGCTCGCCTTCCTGCACGTTCACGTGAACGCCCCGCGGCACCGAGTATTCCTTCTCCTCCCCGTTGTCCGCCGTGACGTAGATGCGCCGCTGTCCCTTGCTCACCTCGCCGAACCGAACCACGCCATCGATTTCGCTGATGATCGCGGTCTCGCGCGGCTTGCGCGCCTCGAACAGCTCCACCACGCGCGGCAAACCGCCCGTGATGTCCTTCGTGCGCGTGGTTTCGCGTGGGATCTTCGCCAGAATGTCCCCCGGGAAGACCTCGTCTCCATCCTGCACCATCAGGTGAGCGCGGCTGGGCATCAGGTACCGCTTGTTGCCCTTCGCTCCCTTGATCACGATGGTCGGCTGCCGCTTCTCGTCCGGCGATTCCGCCACCACCAGACGCGACAGCCCCGTCACCTCGTCGACTTCCTCGTGCAGCGTGATGCCTTCCTGCAGATCCTTGAACTGTACCGCGCCGCCGATTTCCGTCAGGATGGCGAAGGTGTACGGATCCCACTCCACCATGACCTGCCCCAGCGTGACCGCCTGGTTCTCTTCCACCTTGAGGCGCGCGCCGTACACCACCTGGTAGCGCTCTTTCTCGCGCCCGCGATCGTCGACCACGGCTATGGAGCCGGAGCGGTTCATGGCCACCAGATCGCCCTGACGGCTCCGTACCGTAGCCAGATTGATGAAGCGGATCGCCCCGTTGTTCTTGGCTTCCAGGCGCGACTGCTCGTTCACCCGCGACGCCGTTCCGCCGATGTGGAACGTACGCATGGTGAGCTGCGTGCCCGGCTCCCCGATGGATTGCGCGGCGATCACTCCCACCGCTTCTCCCAGCTCGACCAGACGGCCCGATCCCAGGTTGCGGCCGTAGCACAGAATGCAAACCCCGCGCCGCGATTCGCAGGTGAGGACCGAACGGATTTTCACGCGCTCGATGCCCGCGGCCTGGATGGCCGACGCCAGATCTTCCGTGATCTCCTGGTTCACATCGACGATGATGCTGCCTTCGTAGTCCTTGATCTTCTCAAGCGACACCCGACCGACGATGCGGTCGCGCAGCGGCTCAATGATCTCGCCGGACTCGACGATGGGCGTCACGTAGATGCCTTCCACCGTGCCGCAGTCGCGCTCGCTCACGATCACGTCCTGCGCCACATCCACCAGACGCCGCGTGAGGTACCCGGAATCCGCCGTTTTCAGCGCCGTGTCCGCCAGACCCTTGCGCGCGCCGTGCGTGGAGATGAAGTACTCCAGCACCGTCAGCCCTTCGCGGAAGTTCGCCGTGATGGGCGTCTCGATGATCTCGCCCGAAGGCTTGGCCATCAGTCCGCGCATGCCCGAGAGCTGGCGGATTTGCTGTTTCGATCCGCGAGCGCCGGAATCCGCCATGATGTAGATCGGGTTCATGGTGCCTTCGCGGTCCGCCCGCTTCATGTTGTCGAACATCTCGTCGGCCACCTTTTCCGTGACCGCCGACCAAATCTGGATGACCTTGTTGTTGCGCTCGCCGTTGGTGATCGCGCCGTCCAGGTACTGCTGCTGCACCGCAATCGCCTGCTTTTCCGCGTCGCGCACCGTGGTGTACTTCGAATCCGGAATCACCATGTCGTCCAGGCCCACGGAGAGACCCGAGCGCGTCGCGTACTGGAAGCCCAGCTCCTTGATCCGGTCCAGCATCTTCACCGTCTGCTCCAGGCCGAGGTTCAGGTAGCAGTAGTTCACCAGCTGCCCGATCCCCTTCTTCTTCAGCAGGCCGTTCACGTACGGCATGTTCTCCGGCAGCGCGTCATTCAGGATGGCGCGGCCCACCGTGGTCGAGATGTACTGGCGGTCGTACTGCACCGGCTCGGTGTGGGTCAGGTCCTGATCGTCGTACGCCGTGGTCATGTCCAGCACCGGTCCGCTGTAGCGCAGACGAATCGGCGAAAGCGTCTCGACTTCCTTCACTTCGAGCGCCATCAGCACTTCTTCGATGTTCGCAAAAACGCGGCCTTCGCCCTTCGCGCCCTTCTTCGCCTTGGTCAGGTAATACAGGCCGAGCACCATGTCCTGGGTCGGCACCGTGATGGGCTGCCCTGACGCCGGCGACAGTATGTTGTGCGACGACAGCATCAGCACGCTCGCTTCCACCTGCGCTTCCGGCGACAGCGGAATGTGCACCGCCATCTGGTCGCCGTCGAAATCGGCGTTGAACGCGGTGCACACCAGCGGGTGAATCTTGATCGCCTTGCCTTCCACCAGCACCGGCTCAAACGCCTGAATGCCCAGACGGTGCAGCGTGGGAGCCCGGTTCAGCAGCACCGGATGATCGCGGATCACTTCCTCGAGGATGTCCCACACGATCGGCTCCTGCATCTCCACCATCTCTTTCGCCTGCTTGATGGTCGTGCAGTGCCCGGTCTGTTCCAGCCGGTGATAGATGAACGGCTTGAACAGCTCGAGCGCCATCTTTTTCGGCAGACCGCACTGGTGCAGTTTCAGCTCCGGCCCGACCACGATCACCGACCGGCCGGAGTAGTCCACGCGCTTGCCCAGCAGGTTCTGGCGGAAGCGGCCCTGCTTGCCCTTCAGCGTGTCCGACAGCGACTTCAGCGGGCGGTTGTTCGCCCCGCGCAGCACGCGGCCGCGGCGGCCGTTATCGAACAGCGCGTCGACGGCTTCCTGCAGCATGCGCTTTTCGTTGCGCACAATCACTTCCGGCGCGTGCAGATCCATCAGCTTTTTCAGCCGGTTGTTGCGGTTGATCACGCGGCGGTACAGATCGTTCAGGTCCGACGTGGCAAAGCGGCCGCCGTCCAGTGGCACCAGCGGGCGCAGTTCCGGCGGAATCACCGGGATCACGTCCAGGATCATCCACTGCGGCTTGTTGCCGGACTTGCGGAACGCTTCAACCACCTTCAGCCGCTTCGCATACTTCAGCCGCTTTTGCAGCGAGGTCTCCGCCTTCATGCGCTCGCGCAGCTCCACGGAAAGCTCGTCGATGTTCACGCGCTTCAGCAGTTCCTTGATGGCCTCGGCGCCCATCATGCCCTTGAAGCCGGTGGGGCGATACTGGTGGTCCAGCTCGCGGAATTTCGTCTCGTCCTTAACGATCTCCCGCTCCCGCACCGGCGCGTCGCCCGGATCGACGATCACGTAGCTCTCGAAGTAGAGCACGGACTCGAGGTCGCGCAGCGAAATGTCCAGCAGGTGACCGATGCGCGACGGCAGTCCCTTGAAGAACCACACGTGCGAGCACGGCGAGGCCAGCTCAATGTGTCCCAGCCGCTCCCGGCGCACCTTGGAGACCGTCACTTCCACTCCGCACTTGTCGCAGATCACGCCCCGGTGCTTCATGCGCTTGTACTTGCCGCACAGACACTCCCAGTCGGTGACCGGGCCGAAGATGCGCGCGCAGAACAGTCCGTCCCGCTCCGGCTTGAACGTGCGGTAGTTGATGGTTTCCGGCTTCGTCACTTCGCCATGCGACCAGCTGCGGATTTTCTCCGGAGACGCTAGCGAGATGCGGATGGCGTCGAAGTCGGTGATCGGGCTGGTCATTTCGAATGGGCTGGAACGGTACAAGGTGTTCCTCCTTGCAGTGGCCAGCTATCAGCCTCAGGCCTCTAGCGTTCTGCTCACTGCGGTTCTGCTTGATTCCTGTTGCAGCGCCTTCTTCCGCGCCGCCCAAAACTCCAAAATCCTTCGCGCCCTGGCCGCGGCTCTTAGCTGACAGCTAAGAGCCAACGGCTCAAGGCTGGTCCCTAGTCGGCTGCGGCCAGCGCGGGCACCGGCTGCTTCTTCTCGCCTTCTGGCGCCGGCCCCGCGTTCACCTTAATCAGCTCCACATCCAGACACAGCGACTGCAGCTCGCGAATCAGCACGTTGAACGATTCCGGCACCCCGGGCTCGATCGCCGCTTCGCCTTTCACAATCGCCTCGTAGATCCGCGTGCGGCCGAAGACGTCGTCCGACTTCGCCGTCAGCAGCTCCTGCAGGATGTACGCCGCCCCGTACGCTTCCAGCGCCCACACTTCCATTTCGCCGAAGCGCTGGCCGCCGAACTGCGCCTTCCCGCCCAGCGGCTGCTGGGTGATCAGCGAGTACGGCCCGATGGAACGCGCGTGAATCTTGTCGTCCACCAGATGCGAGAGTTTCAGCATGTAGATGTAGCCCACCGTGGCCGGCTGCTCGAACGCCTCGCCGCTCATGCCGTCGAAGAGCGCCGTCTTGCCGGACGTCGGCAGACCTGCCGCCGTCAGCAGCGCCTTGATTTCGCTCTCGCGAGCGCCATCGAAGACCGCCGTCCCGAACCAGATCCCTTTCTTCATGCCCGCGCAGACGCGCAGCAGTTGCTGGTCGTCCAGGTCCTCGAGCTGGCGGAGCGACGCGGTGTTGGCAAACTTCTCCCGCACCACTTTGCGCAGTTCCGTCGCGTCCTGGTGCTTTTTCACCAGGGCCGCCACCTGCTGGCCCAGATCGTGCGCCGCCCACCCCAGGTGCGTTTCCAGAATCTGCCCCACGTTCATACGGGAAGGCACGCCCAGAGGATTCAGCACGATCTCCACCGGCGTTCCGTTGGGCAGATACGGCATGTCTTCCTCGGGAAGAATGCGCGCGATCACGCCCTTGTTCCCGTGGCGGCCGGCCATCTTGTCCCCCACCGACAGCTTGCGCTTCATGGCGATGTAGACCTTGACCAGCTTGATCACGCCCGGCGCCAGTTCATCGCCCTTCTGCAGCTTGCCGATCTTCTCGTTCGTGATCTTCCGCAGCACATCGATCTGACGCGAGGTCATTTCCTCGATCTCGTCGATCTGCTCGTTGACCCGGGGATCCTTGTCGTTGTAGCGGATGCGTTTCAGGTTGCGGGTCGAGATGCGCTCAATCGCGTCCCGGTCGAGGATCGCGCCCTTGCCCAGCAGCCGTTTGTTGGTGCGCTCGTCGTGCAGGTCGGCCAGCACTTCCTTGCCGCCCAGTATCCCTTCCAGGCGCTTCAGCCGCTCGTCGGTCAGAATCCGGATCTCGTCCGACAGGTTCTTTTCCAGCTGCGCCACCTGCTCCGCTTCTATCTGCTTGGCGCGCTCGTCTTTCTCCTGCCCCTTGCGCGAGAAGATGCGCACGTCCACCACCGTGCCCTCGATGCCCGGAGGGCAGGTCAGCGAGGCGTCGCGCACGTCGCCGGCCTTTTCCCCGAAGATGGCCCGCAGCAGCTTCTCTTCCGGCGTCAGCTGGGTTTCGCCCTTCGGCGTTACCTTGCCCACCAGAATGTCGTTGTGGTGTACCTTGGCGCCGATGCGGATGATGCCGCTCTCATCCAGATCGCGCAGCGAGTGCTCGCTCACGTTCGGGATGTCGCGGGTGATCTCTTCCGGCCCCAGCTTCGTGTCGCGCGACTCGATCTCGAATTCCTCGATGTGCACCGACGTGTAGTAATCGTCGCGCACCAGCTTTTCCGAGATCAGGATCGCGTCCTCGAAGTTGTAGCCGCGCCACGGCATAAACGCCACCAGCACGTTGCGCCCCAGGCCCAGCTCGCCCTGCTCCGTGCACGGTCCATCGGCGATCACCTGTCCCTTCAGCACCCGGTCGCCGTGACGCACGATCGGCTTCTGGTTGATGCAGGTGTTCTGGTTCGACCGCTTGAACTTGATCAGCTGGTAGATGTCCGAACCCACCTCGCGCGAGAGCTGCGTGGGGTGGTGCTCGCCTTCGACGCGGATGATGATGCGCTCCGAGTCGACCGAGTCCACCACGCCGTTGCGGCGCGCGATGATCACGGCCCCGGAGTCGCGGGCCGTCACGCCTTCCATACCCGTGCCCACCAGCGGCGCCTCGGAAACCAGCAGAGGCACCGACTGCCGCTGCATGTTTGCGCCCATCAGCGCGCGGTTGGCGTCGTCGTGCTCCAGGAACGGCACCAGCGAAGCCGCCACCGACACCAGCTGCTTCGGGCTCACGTCGATGTAGTCCACGTCCTTGCGGTTCACCAGAACAAAATTGCCCTGCCGCCGCGCGTTCACCAGCTCTTCGACGATGTTGCCCTTCTCCCCCAGCTCCACGTTGGCCTGGGCGATCGTATGCCGGTCTTCTTCCCACGCGGACAGATAGAAGGAGTACGGCTCGTACTCAATCGCCCGCTTCTTCTCCTTCTTCATCTGATCGTTGAGCTTCAGCGCATCCGGTTTCTCCAGGTGATCGCCCACCCGCATCCCGCTTTCGCCGGCGTTGGTGATCTGCACGAAGTCCAGCACCCGGCTGTCCCGCACCTTGCGGTACGGCGACTCGATGAAGCCGTACTCGTTGATGCGCGCAAAACACGACAGCGAGCTGATCAGGCCGATGTTCGGACCTTCCGGCGTCTCAATCGGGCAAATGCGGCCGTAGTGCGTCGGGTGCACGTCGCGGACTTCGAACCCCGCGCGCTCGCGCGACAGCCCGCCCGGCCCCAGTGCGGAAAGTCGCCGCTTGTGCGTGATCTCCGACAGCGGATTCGTCTGGTCCATGAACTGCGACAGCTGCGAGGATCCGAAGAACTCCCGGATCGCCGCCATCACCGGCTTGGCGTTGATCAGGTCATGCGGCATCGCCGTCGTCATTTCCTGATACACGCTCATCTTTTCCTTGATGGCGCGCTCCATGCGCACCAGGCCGATGCGGAACTGGTTCTCCATCAGCTCGCCCACCGCGCGCACGCGCCGGTTGCCGAGGTGATCGATGTCGTCCACCATCCCGATGTTGCGCCGCAGCTTCAGCAGGTAGCGGATGGTCGCATAGAAATCCTCAGGCGTCAGCGTGCGATGGTCGAGCGAGGTCGCGTCCTGGTTCTCGTACAGCTTGATGTTGAACTTCAGCCGGCCCACCCGCGAAAAGTCGTACTTGCGCGGATCGAAGAACATGCCCTCGAAGAGCGCCGTCGCCGTGTCCAGCGTCGGCGGATCGCCCGGACGCAGCTTGCGATAAATCTCGATCAGCGCCTCTTCCGGCTTGCGCACCGAGTCGCGGCGCAGCGTGTTGGTGATCACGTTGCCCACATCGTCCCGCTCCGGGAAGAACACATCCACCGTAGCCACTCCGGCTTCCATGATCTTGTGCAGCTTGTCGGCGGTGAGCTCCTGATTCGCCTCCATCAGCACTTCGCCCGTCGAGGTGTCCACCACGTCGGCCGCGGTCATGGCCCCGTCCAGCTCGGCCTGCTCCACTTCCACATGCGAGATCTTTGCCGCGCGCAGCGCCTTCAGAATCGTAGGCGTAACCTTGCGCCCGGAGTGCGCGATTTCCTCGCCCTTGTGCACCACGGCGTGTGCCGGCTTCGCCCCCAGCAGGTGCGTGCGCCTGTCCGTGCTCTCATCCAGCGTCCAGTGGATCTTGCCGTCCTTCAGCGCGATGCGATCCACGGTGTAGAACGTGCGCAGAATCTCCTCGTCGGACTTCAGACCCAGCGCCCGCAGAAAAATCGTGCCCAGAAACTTCCGCTTGCGGTCGATGCGCACGTACAGCGTGTTCTTCTGGTCGTATTCGAACTCCACCCACGACCCGCGGTACGGAATGATCTTGCCCAGAAAATAAGTCCGGTTGTTCGCCGTCTCAAAAAAGACGCCCGGCGAACGGTGCAGCTGCGACACGATCACCCGCTCCGTGCCGTTCACGATGAACGTGCCGTTCTGCGTCATCAGCGGGATGTCGCCGAAGAAGACTTCCTGCTCCTTGATGTCGCGGATCGACTTCGCGCCCGTCTCCGGATCTTTGTCGTAAATGGTCAGCCGCACCGTCACCTTCAGCGGCGCGGAGAAGGTCATGCCCCGCTCTTCGCACTCCTGCTGATCGTATTTCAGCTGCAGGCCCACCGGATCGCCGCACTTGTTGCAGAAGTCCGGCGTGTTCTTGTTGTAGGTGCCGCACTTCTGGCACAGCACGTCCCCTGGATGGAACGGATCCGTGATCACCATCGCCCCGCAGTTCACGCACGTGGTCCGCAGGTGGTGCAGCCCCTTCAGGTGGCCGCACTTGCACTCCCAGTTGCCAATGGAAAAATCCACAAAGTCCAGCTGCGATATATTTCGAAAATCGGCGATCGGGAATACCGACGTGAACACCGACTGCAGACCGGAGTCGTCGCGCTCCGCCGGCAACTTGTCCATCTGCAGAAACCGCTCGTAGGAGCGGCGCTGTACTTCGATCAGGTTTGGAATGCGGATGGCCGTGGGTATCTTCGAAAAATCGAGTCGGCTGCGAACGGCGCGGTTCTCGTTGGGCATGCGTTACTCCTCAGAACCCGTGGCGCGAGGAAGAAAAGCGGGCCGTCCGGGTCACGCGGCGCGCTCGGTTTTGTGGGTCCTGCCGCGCCTTGCGCTCCCGCCTCGTTCGGGAATCGCTCGGCGCTTCCATTCTGGTTACTGCTGCGCGAAAACTGCTGCGCAGTGCCCTTTTTCACTTGCGCAGTCGCCGCTGGCGGAGTTACGCTTCCGCTTTGCTCGAACCGCTTTACGGGATAATCCCGCCTCCGCGGTTCGCTGGATCAGCGCGGCCCTGACGGCGATGCCCATGCGTTGGGGTTGCGAAGAGAGGCCGATGAATGCGGAAAACGCCCGCGGAGACAGCATCTCCCACGAGCGCCACAACCGAATTGTGCACTGATCTGTGACAGAATGTTCGTAATTCCCGCCGCTTTCAGGCCCTGCGTCCGCGCCGCTCTGCACTCTCGAATCTCTCGCATCTGCAAGCCCGCCGCCTGACCTGCATTCGCGCCGGCAATCAGTTGCCGGAAATCGCCTGCGTCCTTCCGTTGATCTTATTTGCGCCTTACCCGTGCGCGTAAAACGCCCTGCCCATCGCTGGTGCAAGGCCGAAGCTCACGGTTTGCTTGTGTTCGGGAGGACAAAAGTACGCCCCGGATTCGGCAAACAGGATGGCAGCCGAGCGGAACGCACAAAAATCATCTTAGCGCGTTCCGCTTTGGCACGCAAGTTGCTGGCCGAAACCAAACAAGCTACTTTACTTCGACGGTGGCCACACCTTCGAACTTCTTCCTCACCGCCTCCGCATCTTCCTTGCTCACGTTCTCCTTCAGCGTCTTCGGAGCGCCGTCCACCAGGTCCTTGGCTTCCTTCAGACCCAGCGAAGTGACCTCCCGTACCGCCTTGATGGTGTTGATCTTGTTCGCCCCGGCATCCTTCAGGATCACGGTGAACTCGGTCTGCTCCACCGCCGCCGGAGCCGCCGCCCCAGCTCCCGCCCCGGCTACCATCACCGGAGCCGCCGCCGCCGCCGAAACGCCAAGTCGCTCTTCGAGCTTCTTCACCAGAGCTGCTGCGTCCAGCAGGGTCAGCCCCACAATCTGTTCTTCCAACTGCTGCAAATCCGCCATTTGTCTTCTCCACGCTTCGAATTGAAGCCAAGTCTGAATTTTTAACCGCCGGCCGGCTCGCGCCCACCGGTTGCCGCCCCGCCGCCCCGAGGTTTCCGATGTGCCCCAGACCAGGCACCCCTCGCGGAGGTGAAAACGGCCAGATCCCTAACTCGCGGCCGCTTCGCCGCCTGCAAATTTCTGCTTCTCGACGCCCTGGTTCAGCACCACCGCCAGATCCCGTCCCGTGGCGTTGATCACCGTGGCCAGCCGCTGCGCCGGTGCATTGATCAGGAAGAGCAGCCTCGAGAACATCTCTTCCCGGCCCGGCATGGTCGCCAGCGCCTTCACTTCCTCGACGTTGATCACCTTCCCATCGACGATGCCCAGCTTGAACGTGAACTCCGCGTTCTCCGCCACCCACGTCGACAGCGCCTTAGCCAGCGCCACTGGGTCGCCGCTGGTGTACGCCACCGACGACACGCCCTTCAGCCCCTGCAGCGCCGCTTCGATCTTCGATCCCTTTGCCGCGCGTGCCGCCAGCTTGTTCTTCAGCACACGGTAGCGTCCGCCCGCCGCGCGCACCGTCCTGCGCAGCTCGAAATCCTGCGACACGGTCAGCTTCGTGAACGTGCCGACGATGGCGCTGGTGGACTGCTCCAGCTCTTTGGCCAGCTCGCCGACCTTCTCTGCTTTCTTCTGCCTGCTCAATGCCATATCAGTAAGCCTCTAGCTCTTAACTTCCAGCCTCTAGCCGATTCCGTGCGGGCTTCCGCCGCGGTTTCCATCCGATCAAGCTTGCTAGCGGCTGGGAGCTAGAAGCTAATAGCTGGTTACGCCTTCGCCGCCGCGTCAGCCACCGCGCTGTCCAGCGCAATACCCGGGCCCATCGTCGAGCTGATCGTGATGCCCTTGATGTACTTGCCCTTCGCCGCCGACGGCTTCGCGCGCACCACGCTGGTGATCACCGTCATCGCGTTCTCCACCAGCTTCTCCGGCGGAAACGAAATCTTCCCCACCGGCACGTGTACCAGCGCCGTCTTGTCGGTGCGGAACTCCACCTTGCCGGCCTTGATCTCGCGAATCGCCGAGGTGACGTCGTTGGTCACCGTGCCCGTCTTCGGATTCGGCATCAGACCGCGCGGGCCCAGCACCTTACCCAGCCGCCCCACCGACTTCATCATGTCCGGCGTGGCGATCAGCGCGTCGAAATCCGTCCAGTTTTCTTTCTGGATCTTCTCCACCAATTCGTCGCCGCCCACAATGTCCGCGCCCGCCGCTTCGGCCTCGCGCTGCTTGTCGCCGCTGGTGATGACCGCGACCTTCTTCGTCTTGCCCAGCCCGTGCGGCAGCACCACTGTGCCGCGCACCATCTGATCGGCGTGCCGCGGGTCCACACCCAGACGCATGGTCAGGTCCACCGTCTCATCGAACTTGGCAAATTTTACTTTTTGCAGGAGCGGAACAGCTTCCTGCAGGGGATACGGGCGCTTCTGCACCTGCGCGCGCGCCTTCTCAATGCCCTTACCAGCTTTGGCCATACATCCTCGTCTCCCACCGCGCGGACGTTGCTGCCTGCCGGCCGTGGTCGTAGTGACATGCGCCCCTGGAGGGCGCATTTATTGATTATCCACAGAAACGACCGAGGAGGCAAGGCAACCGATGCGTATTGGAGGTCGACGAGCCTGCCCCCTGCCCGCCACGGCTCTGCCACGTGCGATGGATCGGACGTAAAATAAACGAGTCAGACCAGGATCCAATCGCGGACGCCACACATGGACAAAACGATTCGAAAATACGCCAGCTTCGACGCCATGAAGGACGACGAGTACCGGGAGTGGCAGGCGCTTCCGGCGCGTGTCCGGCTGGATGCCGCTGCGGAGCTCTCCTTGATGCAATATGCGTGGAAAGGAACAAAGCGCGATGCTCAGCCAGGACTTCAAAGAACTCTTGTCCGCGTTCAACAGGCACCGCGTTAAGTACCTCATTGTCGGCGGTTACGCCGTGGCCCTCCACGCTCAGCCGAGAGCAACGAAAGATCTTGACTTGTTCGTGGGATCCGATTCGGCCAACGCACGGGCGGTCTTTGCCGCACTGGCGGAGTTCGGCGCTCCGCTCGAGGGTCTGAACCCCGAGGATTTCTTTGATCCGAATTCGTTCTTTCGCATGGGAACCGCGCCACAGATGGTCGAGATCATCCCCAGAATTTCGGGAGTGGACTTCGATCATGCATGGAAAAGGCGGGTGGAGGAGGTCATCGACGAGAACTCAGGGCTGAAAGCGCATTTCATCTCAGCTGACGACTTCCTGACCAACAAAATTGCGGCGGGTCGGCCGCAGGATCTTGCCGATTCGGAGGCGGTGAAAAGAGCGGCCAAGGCGCGTTCCCGCGCGAAACGCTAATCGGCTAAGAACACGAAGGTTTTCGTTTCCTGCGGGGTCAGAACCTAATCGAAGCCGCTTTGCGTCTGCCTGGTGTGGAGCCTACGCGACCACTTCGATCCCCATCGACCGCGCCGTGCCCTTGATGCTCCTCACCGCCGCGTCGACCGAGGCGGCGTTCAGATCCGGCATCTTCTGCTTCGCGATCTCCAGCACCTGCGCCTCGCTCACCTTGCCCACCTTGTCCTTGTTCGGCGTGCCCGAGCCCTTCGCCAGGTTCGCCGCCTTCTTCAGCAGCACCGCGGCGGGCGGCGTCTTGGTGATGAACGTGAAGGTGCGGTCGGAGTAGACAGTGATGACCACGGGAATGATCAGCCCTGCCATCTCCTTGTTCTGCGTGCGCGCGTTGAACTGCTTGCAGAACTCCATGATGTTCACCTGCGCCTGGCCCAGTGCCGGGCCCACCGGCGGCGCCGGCGTCGCCTTGGCGGCTTCAATCTGGAGTTTCACCTGCGTTGCTATTTTCTTTGTCGGAGGCATTTCGAAAACCTTTCACCTGTTAGCTTCCAGCCTTTAGCTGTCAACTCATTCTCGGTACCGCAAAATTCGTGGCAAGGGGCAAGCAAAAGCTAACGGCTAATAGCTAAAAGCTGCTCCTACGCGATCTTCTCCACCTTGCCGAAGTCCAGCTCCACCGGCGTCGACCGCCCGAAGATCGTCACCATCACCTTCAGCGTCTCGCGGTCTTCGTTTACGTCGTCCACCACGCCGTTGAAGTTCGCAAACGGCCCTTCGGTGATGCGCACCTGCTCGTTCTTCTCGAACTTCACCTTCAGCCGCGGCTTGTCCTTCGACGTGTCGCTGCGGAACAGAATCGAGCCGACCTCATCGTCGGTCAGCGCCACCGGCTTGTCGCCCGTGCCCAGAAAACCCGTCACCCGCGGCGTGTTCTTGATCACGTGCCACAGGTCGTTGTCCAGATCCATCTCCACCAGCACGTAGCCGGGCAGAAACACCCGCTCCACCGTACGCTTCTTGCCGTTCGTGATCTCGGTGACCGCCTCGGTCGGGATCATCACGCGCCCGATGCGGTTCTGCAGGCCGAACGCCTGCACGCGGGTTTCAATCGACTCGCGCACCTTCCGCTCGAAGCCCGAATACGCGTGGATGATGTACCACCGGAAGTTCTCGTTGGCCGGCGGCTCCAGACGCGGCTGGGCCGCCTCTTCGCCTTCCACGCCCGGGGTTTGGTTTTCCAGTTCTTCCGCCATGAAAACTCGATCCTTCATTCCCGCCAGGGGCCTACTGTATAGCGCCCAGCCAGTGATACAGATACTTCACCGCATTGCCCAGCGTCCAGTCGCACACGAAGAAAAATCCCGCGAACGCGAACACCGAAATGATCACCACGATGGTCGTCGACTGCACCTCGGAGCGCGACGGCGTCACCACCTTCTTCATCTCCGAACGCACGTCCTTCAGAAACTCGCGGCTGCGGCTGAAGATACTCAGGGCTCGGGCCGGAACGCCACTTTCAGTTGTCATCGCTGTTGCTGCTTTGGCCATATACCTTTTCTTTTCCGCGCTCTTCTCTGCTACGGGCATTACCGGCGGCCCTGTTCCTGGTTCCGCGTTGATCTGGCAGGGGCGGAGGGATTCGAACCCCCAAGTCCGGTTTTGGAGACCGGCAGTTTAACCGTTGAGCTTACGCCCCTGTAGAACAGGGGATAGCGTTTAGGGATGAGGGTTTAGAACGGCTGGAGCACATTGGCGGGTCGGTTTCACCGCCGGCTCGATCCTCTACACCCTATACCCTAAACCCTAAACCCTGCTGCTACTTCGTTTCCTTGTGTGGCGTATGCTTCCGGCAGCGATTACAGAACTTCTTGAACTCGAGACGGCCCGTGGTCGTCTTCTTGTTCTTCGTCGTCGAGTAATTGCGCTCCTTGCACTCGCCGCACTGCAATGTCACAATTTCACGCATCTTCTTATCCTACCTGATTCCCCCCAAGCCGCCGCCTGGGGCCTTTTCTCTGCTAACCGTTTCATCGCTGCCCGGCCTTTAGCTGACCGCTTCTCAGCTACCCGCCCCTTAGCTACCCGGTTCTCAGCTACCCGGTTCTTAGTTAACGGGTTCTCAGCTAACGGGTTCTCAGCTAACGGGTTCTCAGCTATCCGGCCTTTAGCTACGCCAAAATTTCCGAGATCGTTCCCGCGCCCACCGTCCGCCCGCCTTCGCGGATGGCGAACCGCAGGCCCTTTTCCATGGCCACCGGCGTGATCAGCTCCACTTCCAGCTCCACGTTGTCTCCCGGCATCA
>DATAWF010000035.1:0-3210 GCA_036267335.1 Acidobacteriaceae bacterium | reverse complement strand
CGGACCGCTCGCGTACGAAGCGAAGTAGGTGTAGGCAGCCATCGTCCCCCCCACGAGCATGATGGCAAGAGCAAAAGTGGCGAATTTGCGTTTCTTCTCAAAGCGCCCGATCTGCAAGACCATCAGGCCTGCAGCCAGTCCCAGGAGCGGCCCTCGCGAGCGCGTCAGAAACAGCAGGCCGAGCAGAATACACCCCGGAATCCAATACTTTTCGAGCTTCGAGAAAAATTCTCCCAGGCGGGGGAACCGCCCATTCTCGCGATCGATGCGATTGACCTTGATCAGCCAGATGTTGAACACGAAGAAGGCCGCGTAAGCGATGCCCGCCAGCTCCGCATCGCTGAAAGCGCCTGAAATTCTGGCGTGGCCGCCGCGTATCTGCACGGTCCAGCCGAAGTCGTGGATCTGCAAAAAGCTGCTCGCAAACATGTCGTAGGGGTTGGTGCCCATGCGCCCTTCCCAGGCCAAAAGCGGCAGCTGCACGAAGAACATCAGCAGGCATTGTTTCAGCACCGGCGCGCGCAGGCCGGGTTCGATCAAGGTCCGTCCGACCATGTAGCTCAGGAAACAACCTTCAATGTAGATGATGGCGTACAAGACGCCATCGATCGTTCTGGGCTCGCGGAGACACTCGGTAAGCGCCACGCTGATCATGAACATGGCAACCCAGAGGTCCATCCGTCGGAAGGGGCCCCTCACCCAGCGAAAGAGCGCGACCACGCCCACGGGCATCAGGGCGAGTTGGGCTGCTGGAAACTGGGGAAAGTGAGGAATTTGAATACGGTACGTCTGGGGCAGCGCGATCAGGCATGGAAGGTAGACCCAAAGAATGGCCCGGTCGATTTCCCGCCGGAGGACAAACCAAAGCGAGGCAAATGCGGCTAGCAGAAGCAGATTGCTCATAGGTTGTTTGCCAGAGCGTGTGTCATATCGAGTGTCGCTGCTTCGAGATACCGCACGAGACTCGCCTTTGCAGGATTTTGTTGATGATCCCGCCTGCCATGTGTGCACGGGATTCCGTCACTGGAGATGCGCGCGCCGCCGGTGGAAACGGGGCTATCTGGACCGGCCGGGTTTCTTTCTAATCTTAATGTATCGGGCGAAGAGAGTACGGAAAGCTGGAGCCGGGCCATATTTCGCAAGTAACCGAAAGGGGCGTACTAACGGGGCGCAACGGCGGTGGATGCGGTGCTGAGCAAGCCATTCATAATCTTGGTGCGTAGGAATAAAAAATTGCAGGCGCTGTTTCCAACGCCTTCCGCGATTGTCGGCGAGCTGTAGATAATAGCCGGCGGAGTCGACAGAGGTTGTGGGATCGGCGATGGATTCGAGGATCGCGTCTGCAATTGCCGCCGACGGTGCTCCGATTTCAGGTTGAGAGCGCAACGCCTGCGCAATGGCCGGGGGGAGCTCGATCGCGAAGGTTAGCCGCGCAATTTCACAACTGGTGAGGAGAATGTTTCTGAGTTGCCGGGCGCTCGCATGTTCGAGCAGGCGAGAGGCCTCGGTTCGATCAAGCGCCCGAACCGCATACCCGACATCGATAACCCAAATGAGCCGGGCGAAACGGTGCTTCAATCCGTGAAGGGCAAGGTAAAGCACCGAGTCGACGGGCGAAAAAAAGCGGACGGAGTGGCCGCGGAAATCCACAGTCCGCGCCCGCTTCCAAGCGCCGGAAAGATCGAACTGAGGAGCAGAAGGGGAGGCGATTCCAAAGTGCAGCTCAACGAAGACCCCATTGCGGTGGAAGTCCCTGTGGTAGTCGTCCGCGAAGCCCGTTGGCTCAAAGCCAGCCTCGATCAAGAGCGCCTCGGCGCGGGGGAAATCCTCAGGACGGACCAGGAGGTCCAGGTCGTCGGAGGGGCGAAGAGCCACGTCGCCATAGAGCAATTGCGCCAGCACTGGCCCCTTCAAAGGCAGAATCTCCACTCCGCTGCGGGCAAAAAGCCCCAGAATGGCTTCGAGCTCGCGCGAAAGAGAGTGAGAGTTGGCCCATGACTCGCGGTAGTGTTTCGCATAAAGCGGCGGCAACTGACCGGGAAAGCGTTTGTAGAAGAGAGGCAAAACGCCATGGCTCTCGGCCAGAGCCAGGAGCTCGTTCCAATCCGGCGGCTCCAAGGACGGAATAGGCGATGCCAAATCGGATTGGCGCAAGGTGGCAAGCAGGCATGCCGCCTCCGGCGTCAAAGTCGATTTTCGATCATGAAGCACTGTCGAGTTCATGCTCGGCGGCCGCTTTCTTCATTCTAAGATGTTGCGAATGCGAGGCGAATCGCCTTTGATCCAAAAGATTTACGAGAATGCTTCCGGAAAGTTCGTGATCCGGCTGGCGAGCGGAGTTGTTTAGGGGATTGCAATTCCCGCGGGGGTCGAGAACATCCGCCGGGGGTGGAAATTCGATGCGATCCACTCGACAACTTCCCCGCCTTCCCCGCGCACGCCTTGCACCGCAAAGCTGCCGGTAACGACAAGCCGCAAAGTCTTCATTGCCAGGGCGGGACCTCTCCTTGCCGATACGGTGTTGTCCAAAATCCCGAGAAGAGCCCGGCCGGCGGAAATATGCCGCGGCTTCCACTTGGAGCCCGCTTTGTAGCGCGTCAGCAGGACCAGCCCAACCGGCAGAGGAACTTGACCGGCTGTGCCCCCAAACTCCTCCACAGTCCGCTTGTATTGGCGAAAAGAACCTGGCTCCCGGACTTGCAGCGGCCGGGCATAGGGGTGAATGAAGCCGCGCTGATCGATAACCGCGAATTCGTCGGAATAGTAGGTCGCTCCGGCGCGGACCAGATCGGCGACAAGAGTTGTTTTACCGCTCAGGCTCCGCGCGGGAATCAAGATAGCCCGGCCTCCCCACCCGACAACGCCGGCGTGAACGAATACCCGTTTCTGGGTCGCATCAGCAACGTAGAGCGCAACGTCGGATTCAAGCCGCTCGAAGAGTTCATCGGCGGAAGAGCTGCGAAACAGAAACTGATCGTTCCTGAAAAGATGAAAGGACGCGGCCTTCTCCGAGCCGCTCTCCTTCTTACAGACAATGGAGTAGAGACACTCAACCATTAGGGAGGAGGAGGGCTTCCAACCAAGAGGTAGAAAGCCCAAGGACTGCTGGATCAGCTCCACGCTGTTTGCACGGATTCCTACGCGGACTCCATAAGCAATGAAGGGGAGGCCGGCGCTCCAAGCGAGGGAGTCGAGCTTGGATTGCGTCCG
>DATAWF010000034.1:0-30387 GCA_036267335.1 Acidobacteriaceae bacterium | reverse complement strand
CCAGCGCGGCGTCGTAGGAGAAAGGGTAATTTTCGAACCCCGGCTCCAGCAGGAAGTCGAATGGATTGAAGGGCGAGAGTTCCGCCACGAGATCCACTTCAACGACAAACTCGTCTGTCCGCTCCGGAAAAAGGACCCGCGCCACGTGATTCAGGTGCGGGTCAAGCTGCCATGTCAGCAGATGTTGAGCGGGCGAGATCTTCAGCGAGTAACTTTGGATCGCAGTTCGACAATAAGGGGTGGGGCGCAGCTGTATGATTTGCGGCCCCAGGGAAACGGGCCGGCCATATCGATACTGCGTCCGATGGTTCAGAGCAACTTTCAGGCCCATCTACCCTCACGCGAGCAAGATTGAGAGAATCTCCCTGCACCGGCTGGCGGCGCGACAAGGTCAAAAGCGCTTCATGCTCGGGGAGCCTCTCTCTTTAAAACTACCTTAAGGAGGGGAGAGAATCCCGCGATTTCTCGTGGTATGTCGAGGCATTGCGGCACGGGTATCGATTTCGCGGCTCTTCGCATCCATAGCGGTAGCGCAACTGGACGCACTCTCGACCAGGGGTCCTGGATATTCATGACGATCCCCATCTTCGAGAAATCCGCGATCCCGACCGGTCTTCGGAGCCTCCGAGACGAGTTTGGGAGACGGTGTCCCGCGCCCCGATACGCTCCCTTTGGCGGTCGCATGGAGCTCCCCTAGGCGTCATCGCCAAACGTACCTGGCGCTCTCTGTTGGCAGACAACCTCCCGAGCCGTGCCGCCGAACTCGGTTTCTATTTCTTCTTTGCGATCTTTCCAATTCTCTTCAGCGCGAGCTCGATTCTGGGTCTCGTCGCGCGGTCCACCGCGCATGTTTATGACGCGCTTTTGCGGTATCTCTCGGTGGTGATGCCCGCCTCGACTCTGAGTACAGTCATTGCGATCTTCAACGAGGCGATGCGGTCATCCAGTCCAGGGAAGTTCACCTTCGGCTTGCTCATCGCGATCTGGTCGGCTTCGATCGGGATTTCGGCGATACAGGATGCTCTGAACGGGGTCTATAAAGTTCAAGAGACACGCTCTTACATCAAAGCCCGCCTCTCCGCGATTGGGGTCACGATTCTCGTCACCGCATTGATGAGTTTGTCGCTGGCGTCGATGCTGGGAACCAGCTTTTTTGTCAGGTTGTCCGGCCAAGACCTTCACAACCGGTTTCTCACGATTTGTTGCGAGGTCGTGGCCCGTGTGATTGGCTGGGCCCTGGCCACGGCCTGTCTTCTTGTCTCATTCGCGGTCATTTACTATTGGGCTCCCGCGGTCAAGACGCGCCGGTGGCGCTGGGTCAGCCCCGGCGCCGCAATAGGCGCGGTGGGATGGTTTCTCACGTCGCTCGGCCTGAGGCTTTACATCCATTACTTCGATAAATATTCCGTCATCTACGGATCGCTCGGCGCAGCCATCATTCTGCTCACCTGGTTCTACATCACCGGACTGATGATTCTGCTGGGAGCCGAGATCAACAGCGAGATCGAGGCAGCGGAGGTTCAGAGGCGCCTCGAGCGCTGTCCGCCTGGCCCTGCGATCGGGTGAGGCAGAAGGCCGCCGCCAATATGAACCGCCGCCAACATGAGCCGCTGCCAACATGAACCGGCGCCAACATGAAATGGACCGCACCGATCGCGACCGGATCGCCCTTGGATCGTGCGTGGACCTCGGCTGGAGAGGTGAGTTCTTTGCCCCGGAACCCGTACGATGGTCTCAAATGCATCCAAAGAATCGACAGGAAAGAGTCAGGGAATCATCCTGGCGCGCACGAGGACTTACGTCGATTGAATACCGCTTCAGCCACCTACCGCACTGCTGCCGGCCGGCGCCGCGCGCGCCCCGTCCGATGGATTCAGCCGATTGCGGCCCTCTTGTTCCTCGCTCTAGGCTCCCGGGGGCTCGCACAAGCGCCCGCGGATGACACCGGGCAGCAGCCCGCCACTGCGCCCCAGACCGTCCAGTTGCTGCCCTCCTATGAAGGGCAGAATGTCTCATCGATCGAGTTGGCGGGCCGGCCGGACATCAAGACCGAGGACTACCTCAAATATTTCGCGCAGAGCGCCGGCCAGCCTTTTTCCCGGGACAAAATCGACCAGACCATGGCGGCTTTGAAGAGCGAAGGGCATTTCACGCAGGTCGAGCTCGAGGTGGAGCCGGAATCGACCGGCATACGCGTCCTATTGATTCTCGAACCGGCGTACTACTTCGGCCTGTTTACCTTTCCTGGTGCGGGCCGATTCAATTACTCGCGGCTGTTGCAGGTTGCGAACTTTCCTCCCGATGCGCCCTACAATCCCGGCGACGTCGATAGCGACGCCAAAAAGCTGACTAGCTTTTTTGAACAGGAGGGTTTCTTCGAGGCCCAGGTTCATCCCGAGCTCTCGCTCGATAGCGCTCATGGAATAGCCAATATTTCGTTCAAAGTCACGCTCGGCAAGCATGCCAAATTTGGAGCTGTCGAGCTCGCGGGCGCCACGCCGGAGCAGACAGCGAAGCTGGACAAAAATCTGCAGAGCATCATGGCGAGAGTGCATCGAGCGGCGATTCGCCCCGGAAAAACCTATCACGCCACCACCATAAAAAACGCCACCCAATATCTCCAATCCCAGCTGGCGAAGCAGGACAGGCTCGCAGCCCAGGTCAAGGCGGCCGGCGCGGAGTACCACGCCGATACGAACCGCGCGGATATCCATTTCAATGTGAAGCCGGGACCGGTGATTCACGTGGACATCGAAGGGGCTCATCTTTGGAGCTGGACGCGGAAGTCTCTGCTGCCTGTGTACCAGGGAGCCGGCGTGGATTCTGAATTGGTGCAGGAAGGCCAGGAGGCGCTGATTTCCTACTTTCAAGCGAAAGGCTACTTCGACGTTAAGGTCGATTCGCAATTCAAGAAGACTGCCGCGGCCAACACCATCGTTTACCAGATCACGAAAGAGAAGAAGCACAAGGTGGTGGGGGTGAGCGTGGCCGGCAACAAGAACATCACGACCAATCACTTGATGGCTCGAGTCACGGTTAAGAAAGGGAGCCTGTTCTCGCATGGAAAGTTCAGCAACTCGGTGGTTCAAAATAGCGTTAAAAATCTGAAGGCGTTCTATCAAAGCGAGGGGTTCAGCGGCGTGGAGGTCACCCCCAAGGTCCAGAACACGGGAGGGAATATCCGCGTTTCCTTCGCCGTGGACGAGGGTCCGCGCGATATCGTGCATTCACTCACCATCGAAGGCGACACGACGTTCCCGCAATCCCAATTTGCTCCCAGCGGATTGAAGCTCGCGACTGGCTCTCCCTATTCGCAAAAGCTGGTGCAGCAGGACCGGGCGGTCATCGTCTCGAACTACCTCAAGGCCGGCTATCTGATGGCAAGCTTTCGCGAGACGGCGAGGCCCGTTTCAAAGAACGACATCCATCACGTCAATGTCATCTATCAGATCTATGAAGGTCCCAAAGTTTTTGTAGGGCAGGTCATCACGCTCGGGCGTGAGGTCACCCAGCAGCGCTTGATCAATGAGGATATTGCGGGTATCAAGCCCGAGACGCCGCTCACCGAGACCGAGCTGCTCTCTTCAGAGAGCAAGCTCTACGACCATACCGGAGTCTTCGACTGGGCCGAAGTCGACCCCAAAAGGCAAATCACGACGCAAACCAAAGAGGATGTTCTGGTCCGGGTGCACGAGAGCAACAGAAACCAGATCACCTACGGATTTGGATTTGAAGTCATCGATCGCGGTGGCAGCATCCCCAGCGGCACGGTCGCCCTTCCCAACTTGCCGCCCATCGGCCTGCCATCGAACTTCAGGACCAGCGAGACGACTTTTTTCGGGCCGCGCGGAACCTTTGAATATACGCGCAACAATCTGCTTGGCAAGGGGGAGAGCTTTTCGTTCACCACCTTTGCCGGGCGGCTGGACCAGCGCGCTGCGGCTTACTACATCGACCCTCACCTGTTTTGGTTGAAATGGTCATCGACCGCATCCACCTCCTACGAGCGCAATGAGGAAAATCCCATCTTCTCTTCGGAGGTCGCGCTGGGGTCTTATCAAATTCAGAAGTTCATAGGGGCGGGAAAGGCGAATATCTTATTTCTGCGCTACAGCTACAGCAAGACCGACCTGACCCGCATTGAGATCCCGCAACTGGTGCTGCCTCAAGACCAGCACGTCCGGCTCTCTACGATTGCCGCGAACTTCACGCGCGATACCCGCGACAATGCACTCGATGCGCACAAAGGCGTGCTCGACAGCGCGGAGATGGACATCAGCTCTACGAAGCTCGGGGGCAGCGTCGATTTCGCCAAGCTCACCTTGCAATCCGCGTACTACAAACGCATCTTCCACAATACGATCTGGGCGAACAGCATCCGCATTGGCCTGGCGCAGCCCTTTGCCGGGAGCCGGGTGCCCCTGAGCGAGGAGTTTTTCTCCGGTGGCGGCAATACCCTGCGCGGATTTCCGCTGGACGGCGCCGGTCCGCAACGGCAGGTGCCTGTGTGCAGCAGCACCGCGGCCACCGACTGCACAAAAATTCAGGTTCCCAGTGGCGGCAACGAGATGCTGATCTTGAATTCCGAGCTGCGGATTCCGCTGCCGGTCAAAAAGAATCTGGGCCTGGCGGTTTTCTATGACGGCGGAAATGTCTTCCCCGATGTCGGCTTTCACGATTTCGCTTCTCTCTATTCCAACAACGTTGGTCTTGGACTGCGCTACGCGACTCCCGTAGGTCCGGTCCGCGTCGACCTTGGCCGCAATCTGAATCCGGTGCCTGGAATCAACGCGACACAGTATTTTGTGAGCATCGGTCAGGCATTTTGAGCGAGGAACGCAATGAAAACTTCAGGATTGCCGGAGCAACAACCCGAAGAGCCGGGCCGTCCTCGCCATCGCGGGCGACTCCTCCGGATCATGTTCGGAATCGCAGCCGGCATTGTGGCGGTTGTGATTCTCGCCGTCGCCGCATTGGCCATCGTCCTTCGCACCGCATGGTTTCATGACTATGCCTTGGCAAAAGCTCAATCGGTGGCCAGCGAGCAGTTAGGCGCCCAAGTTCGTTTGCAGAACTTAGCCCTGCATCTCTCGACATTGAGCGTCGATATCTACGGACTCACGGTGGAGGGAGCGGGCAAACATCCCGATCCTCCCTTGCTTGAGGTGCAGCACGCCGAAGCCGGCGTTGGGATCATTTCGCTGTTGGGCCGGAAGTGGTATCTGAGCAGCTTCATTGTGGACCGGCCGGTGGTGAGAGTCGTTGTGGACGAAAAAGGGAATTCCAACCTTCCCAAACCCAAGAGCGCCGGAGGAGGCAGCCACACCAGCGTTTTCGATCTCGGAATTCGCCACGCCTCCCTTACCGATGGAGTCGCGTATTACAACGACCGCCGGCAGGCGATGGCAGCCGATCTCCATAACGTGAATTTTCACGCCGTTTTCGATCCGCTTCTGCAAAAGTATTCCGGAGATTTGAGTTATACGGGCGGCCACCTGACAGCCGCGGGGCTGCAGACGATTCCGCACAGTCTTGACGCCAGCTTCAGCGCGACTCCATCCGTCTTTGAGCTCACGCGCGCTGCCCTCAGCAGCGGAAAATCGCAACTGATTCTCTCCGCCACGGTGCGCAACTATGGCGATCCCGACGTCCAGGCGCAATATCAGCTTGCGATCGACGGCGGTGACCTGCGCCGGACGCTGCACAACCCGTCGATGCCGGCGGGGCTCGTGAACGCGAGCGGCTCCCTCCACTACCACGCCATCGCGAATCGCCCATTCCTGGATGGGGTGCTTCTGAACGGTAGCTTGAGTAGCAGCCAACTCGATCTTGAAACGCCGTCGTTGCGCGCGCGTGTCACCGGACTTGCGGGGCAGTATTCGCTGGCCGGCGGAGACGCCACAATTTCATCTCTTCGTGCCCGCCTGCTTGGAGGCGAGGTTGTGGCAACGGCAAAGATGACGGCGATCGGGGGCGATTCGCATGGGCAGGCCACAGCTAAGCTGAACGGTATCTCGTTACAAAGCGCCCGCGCTATGCTGCGGTCGAGGACGCTGCCGAAAGATATCGTGCTCAGCGGCACTCTCAATTCGCAGATGAAGGCGGCCTGGGGCAAGACCCTCGACAATTTGATCGTCCATGCCGACGCCTCCGTCGCGGGAAAGATCTCGAATCCTCGCGCTCCGGGTGGGGCGCAAACGGCCGTTAGCGTGAACAGCGCAATTCACGGCTCTTACAGGCAAGCGGCTGGCGAAATCTCTCTCGTCCAAAGCTATCTTCGTCTGCCGCAGTCCTCGCTCACGATGAATGGCGTAATGAGCAGGCGCTCGAATGTCGCGTTGAAGTTTCAGTCGGGCGATTTGCACGAATTGGAAGCAGCGGCGGATCTCTTTCGCACGCCGGGCCCCGACGGAAAGGTTTCTCCGATCGGACTTTCCGGTACGGCAGCGTTCAACGGAACTCTAAGTGGATCGATGTCGGCGCCCCACCTTGCCGGCAGCCTCACCGGCGCCAACCTGCAGTTGCATGGCACGGCATGGCGCTCGATACGGGCAGGCGTCGATCTTAGCCCCTCGATGGCAAAGCTCGAAAACGCGCAGCTCGCGCCCGCCTCGCAAGGCAGCCTCACACTCGATGCGAGCGCGGGGCTTTCCCATTGGTCATTTCTGAAGACCAGTCCCATCGAGGCGCAAATCCACGCCTCTCAATTGAAGGTGACGGATCTGACCAAGGCGATCGGAACGGACCTTCCGGTTGCCGGAATTCTGACTGTCAACGTCAACGTGCACGGAACGGAACTGCGCCCCGCGGGACAGGGCGATATTTCCATTTCACACGCAACCGCCTACAACGAACCGATCCAATCGCTGAATCTGAATTTTTCGGGTAACGGCGATCAGGTGAATGGGAAGCTCGCGGCTTCGCTCCCCGCCGGCAACCTGGACTGCGATGTGACCCTGCGGCCGCAGGAGAAGAGCTATACGGCGCAGCTTTCCGCCAACAATATCCAGGTTGCGAAATTTCAGGCGGTAGCTACCCGGAGCATGGATGTGAGCGGCGCGGTCACCCTGCATGCCACCGGGCAGGGGACCTTCGACAATCCGCAGATGCAAGCGACGCTCGAAGCATCGCAATTGACCGTGCGGTCGCAGGCGATCACCGGGTTGCATCTTCAGATGGATCTGGCCAACCATGTTGCCTCCGCTGAACTCTCCTCGCAGGTCGCGCATACCGCGGTTCATGCCAACGCGAAGGTTGCACTCACAGGCGACTACAACGTGGATGCCGCGTTCGACACGCAGGCGATCCAATTGCAGCCGCTGGCCGCGATCTATGCTCCGGAACAGGCGTCCAACATTGGCGGAGAAACCGAAGTGCACGCGACCGTGCACGGACCTCTCAAGCAGAAGAAACTTCTGCAGGCACAGATCCGCATTCCAGAGCTCAAGCTGAGCTACAGCAACACCATTCAGTTGGCCGCCGCGTCGCCCATCGAGGCCGACTATCGCAATGGAGTCATTACGCTCCAGCGCAGCGCAATCCGCGGCACGGATACTGATCTTCAGTTCCAGGGATCGATTCCGACGGTTGCCGGGCAGCCGCTTTCATTGCTCCTGCTGGGAACGGTCGATCTGCGCATTGCCCAGCTCTTCGATCCCGATCTCAAAAGCTCAGGCCAGCTCAAGTTCAACATCAATTCGACCGGAAAAGCACAGGACATCGCAGGACAGGTCCACATTGTCAACGCCAATTTCTCCTCCAGCGATCTTCCAGTCGGACTAGAAAACGGCAACGGAACGCTGACCCTGACCAGTGACCGTCTTGTTATCTCCGAGTTTCAAGGCAAGGTCGGCGGGGGAACCGTCTCTGCGCAAGGGGGAATCACTTACCGGCCCAACTTGCAGTTCAATCTCGGAGCCGCTGCGAATGGCATCCGTATCTTGTATCCGCAAGGCGTGCGCGAGAGTGTGAACGCAAATCTGCGGCTGGTGGGAACAACGGAGGATGCAATCCTCGGTGGGTCGGTAGATCTCTCCGATCTCTCGTTTACTCCCGCATTCGATTTGAACAACTTCATCTCGCAATTTTCCGGCGGGGTGGAGGCTCCGCCCTCGGCGGGACTCACGCAGAACGTTCGTCTCAATATCTCGGTCCACTCCTCGAACAACCTGGACCTTGTCAGCAAGACGCTCAGCATCAACGGCGCCGCAAACCTTCAGGTTGTGGGCACCGCAGCCCAGCCGGTGATCCTTGGACGGGTCAATCTCAACAACGGCGATCTGATCTTCAATGGAGATCGATTCCTGCTGAGTGGCGGCACGATCCAATTTGTGAATCCGTCGGAGACCGAGCCGGTTGTCAACGTGGCGCTGAACACCACAGTGCAGCAGTACACCATTTATTTGCGGTTCAACGGGCCCGTCGACCAGTTGCGAACCAATTACACGTCGAATCCTGCCCTGCCCGCGGCGGATATCATCAACCTGCTCGCCTTTGGGCAGACTACAGAGGCCAACACTGCCAATGCGGCCGCGCCCGCAAACCAGGCGGCCGAATCGCTGCTCGCATCGCAGGTGAGCAGCCAGGTCACCAGCCGCGTTTCGAAGGTTGCCGGCATCTCGCAGCTCTCGATCAACCCGGTCTTGGCCGGAGGAACCACGCAAGGGCCTCCGGGAGCCAATCTCACGATTCAGCAGAGAGTGAGCGGCAACTTGTTTGTTACATTTTCCACGAACCTGGCATCGACGCAGAACCAGACGATCATGGGCCAATACCAGCTCTCGCCGCGGGTAGCGGTCAGTGCCACACGCGACCAGAATGGGGGATTTGCCCTCGATACCACGATCAAGAAAACGTGGTAAGGCCTGGAGCTCAGCCTTATCTTCTCTTTTCTGCTTGCTTGATGAGCCGTAGAGCGGCGTCGTGTCCTTTGCATCCCAACAGCCGGTACTGTTTGCCTTCCAGGGAATGGTAGTGGACAAAGAATTCTTGTAATTCCCGTATCCACCTGTTGGGAAGGTCTTTCACCTTGCGGATATTTGCATATTCGTGGCTCGCGGCGGCGACTGCGAGCAGCCTGTCGTTGCGGATCCGTTTTTTGCCGTCCAGTTGTTCGCCTTCGATAACCCCAATCAGCCGGGAAGGGACCAGGCATCCGCAGAAAACCGGCTCATCCATCAGCAGAAGAACGTCAATAGGATCGCCGTCGGGGCGATGGTTCGTGGTAAAAATCCGAAATCGTAGGGAAATTCCATTCCGGCGGGCAAGACCTTTTTGACCGCAAAGATGCTCTGGTCCGGGTCGAACGCGAACTTATTTCTGCTGCCGGCCGGAGTCTCGACGATAACCTGGAGCAGCTCCTCTTTGCGGTCGAGCGGGGAAAGCTGACTCGGATTTGCCAGGGCTTTCATCGTCGGCTAGCGATCGCCCTGGAGATCCGGCAAAGTGTCGGGGCCGGGTGTTTCCTCATCAATGGCTTCGACGACATCGTCTTTCGTGTCGGGGCGGCCGTCGCGAATGCTTTCCGCGCCGAGCGAATTTTCGCTTCCGGCAGGCGCCGTACGATCGATCTTCGAATCGGCCTTGGCGCCCGGTTTGGCGGGTTGAGGCCCCGGCTTGCCGGCAGTCTCTTGCTGCTTGGTTTCAACAGGGTTCTTCGGAGCTGTTGCCATGTTGAGCCTCCTCGGATGCTTCCATCTAGGATGCAGGAAGCCGGAGAGAGGTCATTGGCCCCGGGATCTGCGTGCGATACAATTCGCGCGCAGAGTTCTAGGAGGCCACACGTTGTCCATCCAACGCCGTAATTTACTGAAGTCGCTCGCCGGTGCGGGCCTGGCAAGCCTGACGACGCCGCGCATTTTGCAGGCGCAAGATCAGGCGGCACGCGCCACGCGGGGCATGACCCAGCCGCGAATTAAAGACATCAGCGTGATTGAATGTGCGCCCGCGGGCGTGCGCCTCACCGTGGTCAAAATTACAACCGATCAGGATGGGCTCTACGGCTACGGCTGCGCCACGTTTACCCAGCGCGCCGACCTGATAAAGCCGGCGGTCGAGCTGTATCTCAAGCCCTTTCTGCTGGGTAAGACCACCGACCGGATCGAAGATATCTGGCAATCCTGCTATGACAGTTCTTATTGGAAAAATGGTCCGGTATTGAACAACGCGATCAGCGGCGTGGATCAGGCCCTTTGGGATATCAAAGGGCGCCAGGCAGGGCTGCCGGTCTATCAACTCTGCGGAGGAAAATGCCGGGAGGCGGCGGACGCCTATGCGCATGCCGAGGGTGCGGAGTTCGACGAAGTCGTAGCCAATGCCAAGAAGCTTATGTCGCAGGGCTTCCGCAATGTCCGCGTGCAGGTCGGGGTGCCGGGCATGGCCGGTTATGGAGCGTCGCGCAGCGGAAGTACGCCCCTTCCGGCGCTCCATGACAAGCCTCTGTTCGAGCCCGCCTACTACATGCGCCGTGCGCTCAAACTGCTCGAGACCTGCCGCCAGCAATTGGGGGATGAGGTCGAGCTGCTGCACGACATGCACGAACGTCTCTCCCCGAATCAGGCTGTCCAATTCTGCAAAGAGGCCGAGCAATACCGCATGTTTTATCTCGAAGATCCTCTATCGCCGGAGGATTTGGACTATTTTCAGCAGATCCGCCAAAACTGCGCCACCCCGATTGCGATGGGCGAGCTCTTCAACAGTCCGCATGAGTGGCAACCCTTGATCGAGCGGCGGTGGATCGATTACATCCGCGTCCATCTTTCAGAGACGGGCGGCTTTAGCCCGGCCCGCAAGATTGCAATTCTTGCGGAGCAATACGGGGTGAAGACGGCATGGCATGGTCCGGGAGACGTTTCTCCAGTCGGCCATATGGCCAACGTCACGCTCGATCTGGTGAGCTACAACTTCGGCATCCAGGAATATTCGCCCTTCAACGACCGCACGCAGGAGATCTTTCACGGTTGTCCGGAGATGAAAGACGGATACCTCTGGGTGAGCGAGAAACCGGGATGGGGAATCGAGATCGACGAGAAGGCTGCGGCAAAGTCGCCGTTCCGCTCCAGTCCGCTGAACGGCGGCTGGGGCGAGATCCGTCGCCGCGACGGCACGGTCATCAAGCAATAGAGCGGTAACTGCAAGCCGCCCTCCCAGCGCCGCCACCGCCGGCTTGTGGCGGCGTTGCCTCTTCCTTTGCAATACAGCTATATTGAATCGCGCAATTCCTGCTTAGCCAGGTCGTCGCAAAAATTTCCAGAGAGCGGCGCTGTCGTCGATCGCGCCGTTTCTCGCAGAGCCGAGCAAATCACGATGAAAAGATACTTTCAGTGGATTCCTGCCGCGATGAAGCACAGTCTACGGGCGATACGCTTCTCTCCGCTGGCAATTCTGGCCGCTATGACATTGCTGATGGATACCGGGCACAGCCAGACCATGCAGTCCCCCGACATCACCAAAGTTCCGACTCTTTACGTGGTTCCCTACGCCCACCTGGATACGCAGTGGCGCTGGGAGTTTCCTCAGGTCATCAGCGAGTACCTGCTGAAAACCATGCGGGTGAACTTCGACTACATGGACAAGTACCCGCATTATGTCTTCAATTGGACGGGCGCCAACCGCTACCGCCTGATGCAGGAGTACTATCCCGACGACTACGCGCGCATCAAGCAGTATGTTGCCAAAGGCCAGTGGTTTCCCGCCGGTTCGTCGGTCGAGGAGGGAGATGTCAACCTTCCTAGCGCGGAGGGCATCTTCCGCCAGATCCTCTACGGCAATGACTATTTTCGCCGCGAATTCGGCAAAGCCAGCACCGAATTCATGCTGCCGGATTGCTTCGGTTTTCCCGCGTCGTTGCCGAGCATTCTGGCCCATGCCGGGCTCAAGGGCTTTTCGACTCAGAAGCTGAACGCGAGCTGGCAGCCCGCTCCTAAGGTTGGCGGCCCGGATTCGCCGGAGCAGACTCCCGAGGGCATTCCTTTTAACGTCGGCACCTGGACCGGACCGGATGGCCAGAGCATCATCGCGGCTTTGAATCCCGGCGGCTATACGGGAACAGTCACCACCGACCTCAGCAAAGCCCCCGGACCGCCGCTGCCTCCGCCACAGTTGACGGATGCCGAGAAGGCTCAGCTCACGCCGCAGCAGCTTCAATTCATGTCGCGTCCGCGCCAGCGTGAGCAAAATTGGGTGGCTCGCGTCGACCTGGATGGCAAACTCACGGGCGTCTACGCCGACTATCACTACACGGGCACCGGAGACATTGGGGGAGCGGTTGCGGAATCGACGGTCAAGCTGCTGGAAGCGATTGTGACCCAGAGCGAAACGGTTCTGCCGCCGCCGGGCCGCTTCGGTTTTGGCCAGAACCGCCAGGCTGCCCCTCCGGCGCCGACCGGTCCCGCGGTGAAGGTTGGCGACGGGCCGCTGCACGTGATGATTGCGACGTCAGACCAGATGTTCAACGCTATTCCGGCGGATATGTGGTCGCGCCTCCCTAACTACAAGGGCGATCTCGAACTGATCAACCACTCCGCTGGCTCGCTCACATCCGAGGCCTACAACAAGCGGCAAGTGACCAAAAACGAAAATCTTGCGGATGCGGCGGAAAAGGCATCGCTGGCTGCAGCCTGGATGGGAGGCCGCGCTTACCCCCAGGAGCGGCTGAACAATGCTTGGTTCCTCGCCCTTACCGCTCACTTCCACGACAGCGCAGCCGGTACGGCTGATCCTCGCGCCTACACCTACATCTGGAACGATGACACGATCGCGACCAATCAGTTCGCGACGGTTCTAACCGACGCGACCTCCTCGGTTGCCTCGGGACTCAACAGCGAGGGAAAAGGCACACCGGTCATCGTCTATAACTCCCTCAACGTTCCTCGCGAGGACCTGGTCGAGGCCAGTGTGACCTTCCCCGCAGGTACCCCGAAGGCGGTTAGCGTTTATGGTCCCGACGGCAAAGAAGTTCCTGCACAGATTGCGGACGGCAAGGTCCTCTTTCTGGCAAAAATGCCGCCGGTCGGCTTCGCCGTCTACGACGTTGCGCCGGCGGAACGGCAGAGCCGCAGCTCGGAGTTGAAGGTAACCCAATCCTCGCTTGAAAACGCGCGCTACCGCGTAAAGATCGATGAGAATGGCGACGTCTCCAGCATCTATGACAAGAGCTTGAACAAGGAATTGCTTTCCGCGCCCATGCGGCTGGCGATCTCCTACGATGCGCCTACCGTCTATCCCGCATGGAATATGGATTTCGATCAGGAGCAAGCTGCGCCGCGAGCCTACGTGGGCGGTCCAGCCCAGATCCGTATTAAGGACGATGGCCCCGCGCGGGTTTCGATCGAAGTGACTCGCGAAGCCGAAAACTCCAAGTTCGTGCAGACGATCAGCTTGGCCGCAGGCGATGCGGGCAGCCGGGTTGAGGTCGCCAACGCGATTGATTGGAGAACGACCTCTGCCAATCTCAAGCAAACTTTCCCCATGACCGCATCGAATACCGACGCTACGTATAACTGGGATATCGGAACAATCCAGCGTCCCAACGCTCAAGAGCGTCAGTTCGAGGTCGCGTCTCACCGTTGGATCGATCTGACCGACAAGAGCGGCTCCTTCGGCGAGACGATTCTGAGCGATTGCAAAAATGGTTCCGACAAGCTGAATGACAACACGATCCGCTTGACTCTCTTGCGGTCGCCGGATGCCGTTCCCGACGCCAACGGCCGTCCCTCTCCTTACAGCGACCAGCGGAGTCAGGATTGGGGACACCATGAGTTCGTCTTTGGCATCGCGGGCCATGCGAATGACTGGCGCGAAGCGCAAACCGATTGGCAGGGCTACCGGCTCAACGAACCTCTGATGGCCTTTGAGACGACGAAGCACCCCGGCTCGCTGGGCAAGAGCTTCTCGCTGATGCACCTGAGCAACTCTCGCATCCGCGTTCTGGCGCTCAAGAAGGCGGAGAATAGCGACGAGCTCATTCTCCGCATGGTTGAGCTCGACGGTAAGGCTGAACCGGATGTTCACGTCTCCTTTGCCGGCCCGGTAACGGCTGCGCGCGAAGTGAATGCGCAGGAGCTGCCGGTCGGCGGGGACGCCACCGTCAGTGGCGGCGATCTGGTCACTTCCTTCACCGCCTATCAGCCGCGCACCTTTGCTCTGCGGCTGGGCGCGCCTCCGGCTCATCTCACCGCTCCTCATTCGGAAGCAGTCAAACTGAACTACGATCTGGCCGCTTCAAGCAACGATGACACCAAAACCGGTGGGCCTGGCATGGATGGAAAAGGCGACGCTCTGCCCGCCGAAATGCTGCCGCCGCAGATTGACTACAACGGGGTGAAGTTCGAACTGGCTGCATCCGGAACCGGCAGTCCGGATGCCGTGGTGGCAAAGGGGCAGAGCATTGCTCTGCCGTCCGGCGCGTTCAATCGCGTCTTTATTCTGGCCGCCTCCTCCGGAGACGATCAGAAGGCCACGTTCCACGCTGGCGCCCGGAGCGCGGAGCTCAATATCGAATCCTGGGGCGGATTTGTCGGACAGTGGGACAACCGCGTCTGGAAGAATCAGCCGCCGGATCGCGACTGGGCGATTTCTGCGCATCATACGGTCTGGCCCCCCGCGAACATGCAGGAGCGGGAGTCGCATCCCGCCACGCCGCGCTATCCGGAGGATTACGTTGGCCTGATGCCGGGCTTTATCAAGACCGCGAGCTTAGCTTGGTATGATTCTCAGCACCATACTCCTGACGGGTTGAGCGAACCGTATCAGTATTCGTATCTTTTTGCCTATTCCATGGACGTTCCCGCGGGAACGAAAACCCTGACGCTGCCGAACAACGACAAGATTCGCATTCTCGCCGTTTCGGTGGCCCAGGACAATCCCGCAGTCACTCCCGTGAGCGCGCTCTACGATACATTAGGCCGCACAGAGCCGACCGACACGTTGGAGCAGGCGAAGTTCTAAAGACTTCGACTGCTGGAATATACTCAGACCGGTGCGTTTCCGGGGAGCGGGGCTAAGTTGCCCCGCTCCCCGGGCGCAAGTTAGCAAAGAGGATATTGGATCTGCGCTTTAGGAATTTGTTGAGAAGGGCCGATAAGTCGCGTCTTTCAGGGGCAAAGAACGCCGCGTTGTCCCTTTCACTCCTGAGTGAAACAATGTTTTCAGGCCAAACAATATGCTCCCTCGTTCTAACGGCCGAAGAAGCGCTGCTGAACAACTCTCCCGCCCAGGGGCCCATCCAGAGTTAAGGTCAAGCGGAGCAGGAGACCTTCGGCACATGAGCCCAAAAGAAGATCTCACGGGTCTACAGAAGCATCTCAAAGAAGTCACCGAAGGCCCCGCATTTCGCGGAAGCCACCGCAGCGCGCGGTTTCTTACCTACGTTGTCGAGCACGCCATCTCGGGCAATTCCGACTCTCTCAAAGAGCGCGCAATCGGGATCGAGCTTTTCGGGCGTTCTCCGGAGTACGACACGGGCGCGGACGCCGTCGTGCGCGTCACCGCCAGCGATGTGCGGCGGCGATTGCTGCAGCACTATAGCGTTTCCGGCCCCGGGTCCTCCTTCCGCATCAGTCTTCCGCCGGGCTCCTATGTTCCCGAGATCAAACGCGAGGCGGCAAAGCCGGCTGCGGTCTTGCCTGGCGCCGCGGCTCGGCTTGTTTCTTCAGATGGCGAACCGATTCCGGATCCGCAGCGACGGGTTGGCCGCGGTCTGCTTTTCTGGCTCACGATTGCACTCTGCATTCTCGGGTCCAATATCGCGGTTTGGTTTCTAGCCGGCAAGCTCAACTCTCCGGCAGCCTCTGCGCCGGCTCAAGTTCTTCCGTGGTCCGCGATCTTTCGCAACAGGCGCGCGACCACCCTGGTCACCAGCGATCCCAACATCGGCGAGATCATGGCGTTCACGAAGTCGATCGTGAGCGCTTCTGATTACGCAAACCAGAACTACGTTCCGAAGAATGCAGTGCTGTCGCCCGACGTCACTCATTTCATTCACGACATTCTGCGCGGAGACAAGGCCGCGAACGTCGATACTCCAATTGTTGCTAGCGTCGCGCAACTGGCCCAAGAAAATGGGTCCGCTATCAACGTGCGCCCTGCGCGAGAGTTGGATTTCGCCAGCTTAGATACCGACCAGAATTTTGTGTTTTTAGGCAGTCCCCGCACCGATCCGTGGACAACTCTGTTCGACGATCAATTGGATTTCCAGTTCCACTATGACAACGCCACGCACCAGGAACTGATTGAAAATCTTCATCCGCGCGCGGGAGAGCCATCACAATACGTGCCCACAGCCAAAGGGTTTGCCACCGGCGAATCGTTCGCCACGATCAGCTTTGTCCGCAATCCCGATCACGCCGGCCAGGTTCTTCTGCTGGCGGGAGCCAACGCCGAAGGGACAAAGGCTGCGGGGGAACTGGTGACGGACCTGCCCCGCTTGTCGGCCGCGCTCGATCATTGCGGGATTCGCTCCTCCGAACCGGTCCAGCATTTCCAGCTTTTATTGCGCCTCAGCATGATGGCCGGGTCTCCAAGAACCTTCGAAGTGCTGAGCTGCCACACGCTGCAGTAAAGCGGTGTTTCTCGCTCTTCCCAAAAATCTGGGCCGGCTACCGGACGATATTTGAGCATCGCCCGGCGACGCCGGCCCTTTGTGTCGCTCCGGTGGGAGCGCGTTAGAACCGTATCTTGCCCTGGATATCCATCCACCGGGCGTTGCCCGAACCGTTGGCCGCTCCGTCGCCAGTGATCTGGCCGAAGGTGCTATCGGTGGGGCCGGTATCGGGGAAGGCCGAGAAGACCTGGCGGTTGAAGAGGTTGTAGGCTTCAGCCCGCGTCTCGAAGTCGACGCGGTCTTTCACGTGGAAGGTGCGTTGCACGCCCAATTGCACCTGGTCTGGACCCTTGGCTCGAACTCCCGAGATAAAGGGCGGAAACTGCGTCAGGTTGTAATTCGGTTGGCAATTGGACAGCGTAACAAAGCCCTTTGTCCCGTTATAACTGCAGGCGCCCGTAGTGCTGTTGTAGGTGGTGGTAATATTTCCGACATTCAGCCACTGGATGTAATTGTGGCCGCCGGCAAATATCCCATTCACCATGAGCGGATGCTTCGACTGAATGTTGTTGGCGTTGATGGCTCCGACGTACCATTCGCTGCCGAATTGGATCATTGCGCCGGGAGCAACCTCGTACGTCGTATTGACTTGGAAGCCTCCGAAGATTGCGTTCTGCCAGCCGGAGGTAGCCCATGCCTTGCCGCGACCGAGGGGCAACTGATAGATTCCTTCCGCCGTAAACCGGAAGGGCACGCTGTTGTTCGAAAGCTCCCAATTCGGCGTTGCATCGAATCCGTTGCGGAACCAGTCCAGATCGCGCTGGCTGTTCCACTGGAAGGCTCCCATGAAGGTCAGGCCATGTGAGTATCGTCTGTTTACGTTGACCTGGAGCTCTCGAAACTTCGATTGCCCGATCGAGCGGTAGATAGACAACCCGGATTGTTGCGGATTGGCATGCACCAGAGAGCCCACCGTGGTCTGCGATTGGGTGAAGAACGAATTGAGAGACATCAGGTTGTAAGCCGCCGGGTTGCTGGACGCGACACCCCCGAAGTTCGCAAGCAGAAATGGATTGTTGACCTTGCTCCCCAATATCTGGGCCGATGCAGTGTTCGGCTGCATTCCCTGGAATGGGGCATAAAACTGTGCCGGGGTGAAGCTGTAGCTTTTCGAGATCGGGACGTCGCTGACGTAAGCCTGCTCAAAGGCGACTTCGAGCATCGTCGATGCCCCAAACTGGTGCTGAACGCTCACCTCTGCGCGCTGCTCCCGCGGTGGCACGAGGTTGTGGTCGTAAAGAGTCGCGCCCTGCCCGACGTAGTAGAGAGAGCCGGCGGCGCTCCCGATCGGCTGATTAAAGCGCTGGCCGCTCGCGTTGGCGGGGAAAGGATTGGCCAAAAGGGACTGGCTGGCGACAAAGTTCGTTCCATAGGTGGTCGAAGTAGGCACGCTGGTGCTGGTGCTGAATCCCGCCTGGTTGGTCGTGAAGTCGGTCTTCATCAGAGATCCTGGCGTGCCGGGAGCGCCGGAGGCTGGCGACCCGCCTTCTTCAAGAGCATCGAGGGTATCGAAAAAGAGTCCGTAGCCGGCGCGAATGACGGTGTCCTGCCGAACTTGGTAAGCCAACGCAATCCGCGGAAGGAAGCGGTAACTGTTCTGAAATTCGTTGAGGGGCGCGCCATTGACGCCGGCGTATTGGGGACCGCCTTGGATTGTGAGCGAGGTCGGCATCGCTGCTTTCTGCGCGGCGGTGGCTCCCGCATAGACCCCCTGATACGCGGTGTTCGCCGGGCCGGAGATGGTCGGCAAGGTAGTGTTGAAATCCCATCCGACCATTTGGGCGTTGTGTTTCTCGACCGGACCGAATTCGTACTCGAACCTCAAACCGGGAATGATCGTCAGCCTGGGCGTAACCCGCCAGGTATCACCACCATAGAAAGCAAAATAGGGAGTTGAAACCGATTTTCCCGCGGTATACGAGACCGAGGAACTGGTTGGAATCCCCATCAGGAAGGCTGCATAGGAAAGACCCCAGTTGGATTGTGTGAAGTTGGAATCGGTGCCGTTGTTCTCCTGGGTGTAGGTGTCGTCGAAGTTGAACTGCCCGAAGACGTCGCCCTGGCTGGCCTGGGCGAAGTTCTGCTGCCGCCATTCGCCGCCGGCGCGAATGGTGTGGTGACCCTGCACGTGGGTGAGATTGGAACGAACCGCAAGGGTACGGTAGTAGGCGGGCGGATTGTTGTTGTTGCCGATGCCTTGATAGTTCGAGATGGAGAGAATCGGCAGCGATGCCTGGCTCCCCGCATAGGTGTCCATGTAGCTCGGCAGCCCGAGATCGCCGGGGGTGTATTGCTGATAGCCGGGGTAATAGCAGCACTGGGTTTTGTACTGAGTCGCGCCGACGGTTACGTCGAGATTGGTGGACGAGCTGAAGACGTGGTTCCAGCCGAAAGCGCCGGTGTCGATCCAACGCGGACCCTGCTGGATATCGACGTCTCCGATGGTGAAGCCGGTACCCGCCTTGGTGTAATGGGCGCGGCTCCAGCGGAAGAAAGCATGGTCCTTGGATGAGACGGCGTAATCGAAGCGCTGCGTGAACTGGCGGAAGGTCTGCGGCTGGGGATTGGTGTACTGATAGTTGCTTCCCGTCGTAAGCGAGTTGGTAGGTGTGGGGATGAGGCTGTTGTAGAGCTTTACCATCGCGTTGTTTGGCATCAAGCTCGCGGGAATCACGTTTCCGCAGAACGGCTGGCGCTGCGGTGCGTTATTTTTTCCGGTCAGAGCGACTGAGTAAGGGTTGTAAAGCTGGTATTGGCCATAGTAAGGAGTTCCGGCGGGGCAGGAGGCGGCTACGGCCGTCGGCCATGGCTGCACGGGGTTTGGAACCGGAAGATCATTGAAGTTCCCGGTCCGCTCTTGCAAGGTAGGCAAGCTGATCGTCTGCGCCGAGGAGTCGGTGAAGATGTCGTTGTCATATCCTGTGAACCAGAAAAACTTGTTCCGTCCATCGTAGATTTTAGGAAGGAATACCGGTCCACCTATCCCGAAGCCGTCGTTGTTCTCATGCACGCCGGGTTGGCCGAAGCGGTTTTCGATGATAAAGCATTCGGGCGAGGTGCCTGGGCCCTTGCAGCCATTGATCTGTTGCTGGTACCGGTAGTTCAACCCCTGGAAGTGCTGCATCGCTGCCCAGCGGCGGTCTTGGTAAAGTCCGCGCAGCGTCCCGTGAAGGTCGTTGGTTCCGCTCTTGGTCGTTTGCGTGATCGCGATTCCGTCCGTGTGCCCAACCGAGGCATCGAAGCCGCTCACGTCCATCTTCTGCTCGCCTACCTCGTCGACCGCAAGGCTGATCGCGTTGCCTTGTTGGTTGCCCTCATTGGGCGCGCCATCCAGGCTGTACTCGTTCTGCCCGATCACGCCTGCCGTTCCGAAGTTCGAGACGCCGTTCCACATCAGCGTGCCGTCCATCGAGTAGGTCTGCGAGTTCTCGCTCTGCACCCCGGGCGCGATCTCCATGAATTGGAAGGTATTTGCGCCTGAAACGGGAAGAGATTGCAACTGCTGCGTGGTCAGAACCTGGCCCTCAGAGCCGCTTTCGGTATTCAGCAGAGAGGCGTCCGCCGTTACCGTCACGGTCGCCACCCCTCCGCCGGCGCTGAGTTTCAACGGGACATTCAGCCGGGCGTCGGCGTTCAAAGTGATTCCCTGGCGCAACAGATTTGAGAAGCCGGGAGCACTCACCCGGATCTCATAGGGGCCGGGGTTCAGGCCGTCGATCTCATAGTATCCGGTGGAGTTGGTAACCGAACTCTGAGCGACATTCGTGGCCGTGTTCGTGATCGTGATCTGGGCGCCCACGACGACGGCGCCGGCGGGATCGGTGACAACGCCCGAAAGAGTGGCCTGTCCGGTAACCTGACCGTTCGCCGCAGGGCTGGCCAGCCAAAGGCAGCCGCCTAGGGCAAAAAGCGCCGCAGCGACAAAAACTCGCCGCGGGCAGGCGTAGCGTAGAAATCTCTTGAGCGTCATCCGTGATCCCTCCAAAAAATGGTCCGCACTGTCTTTTTCGCGACGCGAATTACGCCGCTATTTCAAGCGACAAAGACACTAGGCGCGGAATGGATGGGATGACAACGTTTCGAGCGGATCAGAACGGATTGTATCCAACCGTAAATGTGATATTTAGCAGAGAAATAGCAAGCGGGAGAAAAAGTCCCTAACGGGGCGAGATCGGCGCGGAGCCGGCCCTTCAGAAACGATTCTTCCGCGGGCCGGCGGTTTCCCTTCGCTTTTCCTTTACCACACCCGGCAAATATTGGCCGGGACCATTGGCTGGTTTTTCTTGCAGCCGAAGGCTTGGCCAAACTCCGGCACGTTCATCAAGACTCCGTTGGCGCGGATGCGATCCGGAGAATGCGGATCGGTTTGCACCAGCATGCGGACATACTCCGGACGCAGGGTCGCGCACCAGTTCTGTGCCCAGCCAAGAAAGAAATGCTGCAGTGGAGTCAGGCCGTCGGCCTTTTGCTCCAAGTTGACATGGTCGGCCGCAGCCTGGGCCATGAAGGCCATAAAAGCCAGACGGAGGCCGCCATTGTCCGCCGTGTTTTCTCCCAGGGTGAGCTTGCCGTTGACGTGCAGGTCGTCGACGGCGGTCATTCCTCCGTACTGGTTCACCAGGCAATCGGCCCGGCTCGCGAAGCGCTTTGCGTCAGCCGGCGTCCACCAGTCCACCAAATTGCCGTGTCCGTCGAACTGACGTCCTTCATCGTCGAAGCCGTGCGTCAGCTCATGGCCGACGACTGAGCCGATGTGCCCCAGGTTGGTCGCATCGCTCGCGTTCTTGCCATAGAAAGGCGGCTGCAGGATTCCCGCCGGGAAGTTGATATTGTTCATGCTGGGGTCGTAATAGGCATTGACCGTCGGTGGAGTCATCTCCCACTCCCCACGATCGACCGGCTTGCCGATCTTGTTGAGCTGGTATGCGAGATCGAATTTCCGCGCCCGAAGGCTGTTGCCCATCGCATCTCCCGGCAGAATCTCGAGACTGGAGTAGTTCCGCCACTTTTGCGGGTATCCGATCTTGTTGGTGACCAGCCGCAGCTTCTCCTCAGCCTTGGCCTTGGTTTCAGGGCTCATCCAAGTGAGCTGCTCGAGGTCCTGGCGCATCGATGCCTCGATCCGGTTTACCAGGTCGAGTGTTTTGGCTTTGCTGTCCCCCGCAAAATACTGCGCTACATAGAATTTCCCCAGGTCTTCCCCCAGCGCGGAGTCGGTGGAGGCCACGCAGCGTTTGTATCGGGGCTCCTGTTCGGGAATGCCTTGGAGCTGGCGTTGGAAGAAGTTGAAGTGCTCGTCATCGAAGGCTTTGGGCAGCCGCATCGTCTCGGATTCGACCAGGCGAATGCGGAGATAGGTTTTGAGAGTCTCCAGATCGGTCTGCTGCAAGGTCTTGTCGAGATTCTTGAAAAACTCCGGCGACGCCACATTGAGAGTCTCCACATGCGGGACCCCGCTCGAAGCGAGTAACTGCTTGAGATTCAATGTTGGGAGCTCGGCTGCGAGGGCATCTACCGTCATCACGTGGTAAATGTTGGCCGGATCGCGGCGATCGACAGCGCTCATGGAAGATTTGGCGAGAGCGGTCTCGAAGGCCATGACCGCGGCGGCGTCGCTCGCCGCCTTGGCGGCTGGCTCGCCCATCAGCTTGAGCATGTTGGTCAGGTGCTGAACATACTGAGCCCGCGTTTGGACGCTCTTGGCGTCCGTTCGCAGGTAGTAGTCCTTTTCCGGCAGGCCAAGGCCCCCTTGGTCGACAGCGGCAATCTCCAGGTCGGCGTTTTTGAAGTCCTGCTGCGATCCGATCGCGAAGAATGCGCCCGTTTCAAATTTTTCCATGCTGGCAATCAGCGGCGTCAAAGCGGCCTTGTCCTTGAGCGCTGCAATCGCGTTCAATTGCGGATTCAAGACCATCAGGCCTTTCTTCTCAATTGCCGCGGTATCCATGCAGCTCGCGTAGTAGTCGCCGATTTTCTGCTCGTCGCTGCCCGCGGGGGCGTGCGCCGCGGCGGCCTGCTCCAGAATCTTATGCAGAACCTGAGTGTTGTATTCGCGCAGGTTGGTGAACTCATCGAAAGAGGGCCGGTCGCTCGGGAGAGGGTGGTTCTTCGAAAAGTTGCCGCACGCGTACTGATAGAAATCCACGCAAGGATCGGCGGTCGTATCCATCGCGCTTGCGTCGAAACCCGGCACCGGCGTATAGGCCTTCGTTTGACCGGACGACGAAGAGTTCTGCGCCCGCATCGCGCCTGGAAGAATGCAACAAAAGGCAAGAACGAAGGTGGAAAGAAAGGGCCACTGGCGTTGATTCATGGGTGTTTTCTCCGCGGACCGGGCATCGGGTCGAGCAAACGTATCAGCATACACTGCCCCAGGCCAGCTTGCCGGTTGCCGGGTGGTACTTTTCATCTCCGCGAAAGCTCCGGGCAATCAGGCTTTCCTCAAGCGCGGCGGTTTCTGGCACACTGGTAGGGTTACGCGGAAAGCCAGGGATTGTGCGGCAGGCCATGGTCCGAAATTTTGGCAACTCGGCCCTTTCCTTACGCCGGCTCGCGTTGGTGCTCCAACTGCCGCTCGCGCCCGTTCTCGCGCTTTGTCTCGCAGTTTCTCTTCCCGCGACCGCCGCCCGCGCGCCTCAAGATGACACCCCTCCCGGGGCGAAGCTATTGGCCCGGATTCCGGTTGCTCCACTTGGGTATCAGGCGCCGGGAGCGCTTTACCTGCTGTCGGGCTTCGCCTTCAACTCACTCGATTTCATCGATTCCGATCACCTGCTCTTTACGTTTCATGAAGCACGTTTGTTGCGGCGGGAGCGGGACGCGACCGCGTCGGATGACGATCAGATGATTCATGCAGACGTGCTTGCGCTGCCCGATGGACACGTCCAGGCCGGCGCCGATTGGCGCATGCACGATCATGCCCGGTACCTTTGGGCTCTCAGTGGCGGCCGTTTCCTGGTGCGACAGCGCGATGCCTATTGGACAACTGACGCATCACTCAAGCTCCAGGCATTGATCCGTTCCCCCACCCCGATCTTGACCACGGAGGTTTCTCCGGACGGCCGCCTGATGCTGATTGAGGATGTGTATGAACGTCATACTCCAGAAGAGCACAAGAAACTGAGCCTTGAGGACGATGACAATCCTCCGGCAGAGGACGCGATCATCGCCATGCTGGATGTCGCTACCAAAGACATTCAAGCTGAGTTCCACGTCCAAGAGCCTATGGCCCTGCCGGTGACTTCTTCCGGTTATCTCGAAGGGGAAGAAAAGAGGGCCGGCGATTACGTGATCACTTACCATCCTTTTCACGGAGAGCCGTTGCCTTTAGGCAGCGTGGCCTCGGAGTGCGATCCCCGCGCAACGTTCATCAGCACGACGGCAGTCATGATCGCGAGCTGTGGTCCGAACACGCCGGACCTCTATCTTGACGCTTGGACCATCGATGGGAAGAAGTTATGGCAGGGACGCCGGGATGGAACGTTGGCGCTACCCAATGTCGTGCCGGCATTGGACGGAAGCCGGTTCGCGATAGCTCTGCTTCACCTGTCTCATTCCGCCACCACGCCTGAGTCCATTACCGACGCGGATGTTGAATCCCAACAGGTGCAGGTTTTCGATACGAGGAGCGGTGCGTTGCTTCTGGCCACCGATGCTTCTCCGATTCTGGCCGCGGGGCAGAATTTTGCTCTCTCCGCCGACGGAACACGGCTGGCTGTGCTCCGCAACGGCGCGATCGACGTGTATGAAATTCCGTCCACGCCGCTTGAGCAGAAAAAGAAAAAATGAGGAGCTATCGGTGAAAAGCCAGCCTAGAGTTTTGTATCAGGGCGCGACTTTGCGGTCACCGCGACCCCAGCGGATTCTTTCTCCCTGGCGGTATCCGCTTTAGTCGCGCTAAGGGCCCGTTCGTTCAAGAAGTGAACTTTGGTTTTGTATCAGGGCGCGACTTTAGCCTGAATTTCTCACACTCTGAGTCAACCCTGTCATCTCGACCGAAGCATGAGGGGTTATCCTCATGCGCAGCGGAGAGATCTGCTGTTTGTTTCCCCGGCCGTCATCCTGGTCCTATATCGCCGGGTGCCCCAGGTCTCGATTTTGAGACCTGGGATACCACGAATGTCCGCGTTGGTTATTCCGGAACAGGCTGAAAGGTGCGGGCTTTCCAGGCTGCGGAAAGTCCGGGGGGCGCGAGTCTTGTATCAGGGCGCGACTTTGCGGTCACCGCGACCCCAGCGGATTCTTTCTCCCTTGCGGTATCCGCTTTAGTCGCGCCGAAAGGGCCGCAAAATCAGAGGGCTTTAGCCCCTGAGGGCTGTTCTTCAAACCCTTCCAATTCGCCAAACTATTCAATGAACTTCAGACTCACCAGCCTAGGCCTTCTTGGTGGCGACGGCCTTGAGCCGGGCATGAAGGCGGCTCTTGTAGCGGGAGGCAGTGTTGTCGTGAAGAATGCCCTTGCGCACGCTCTTGTCGAGGGCGGAGACAGTCGCACGATATTGGGTTTCCGCAGTAGCAGCATCACCCTTGGCCAAAGCTTCGCGCAGCGCGCGCAGCGAGGTACGAACATGGCTCTTGTTGCTGCGATTTACGGCGGTTCGCTTCTCGGTTTGACGGACGCGCTTCAGCGCCGATACATGGTTTGCCATGTAAGTCCTTCCATTTCCTGTAAATGAGGGCAGCGATCGGAGGCAACAGCCACTTCGCGCCAACAATTGATTCTACTGGACGCGCCGGGAACGGGTCAATGCGAAAGCTGGCGCCCAACGGATCCTCTCTGTTGGCGGCGCCTGTTCGCGGCGCACAAGAAACCGCTCTCGATTCGGGCCGGACCGCCCCTTTCTCTTCTACACTTTTCGTGGAAGTCCAAGGAGAGATCAAGGAGAGATGATGACCCGATGGAAGTGGTTTGGTATTTTCGCGCTCGCCGCAGGGTTGCTGAGCAACGTATCCACAGCGCCCGCTCAGGTTTCCATCACGATCGGAGCGCCACCGATCTGTCCCTACGGTTATTTCGACTATGCGCCTTATACTTGCGCACCCTACGGCTACTATGGGCCCGATTGGTTCACGGGCGGCGTCTTCATTGGAGCCGGCCCTTGGTTCCATGGCGCTCACGGCTTTTATGGCCACGTTGACAATCGCTTCGATCCTCGCCACGGCTATGCTGGACCGATGCCCGGCCGCGGCGACCGTCCCTTTTCTACGTTCCATGCGAACGAAGCTCGGGACGGACGAGGCCACGTTGGAAATGCCGGCCACGACGGAGCACGCGAACGCGCTCCTGGCTTCGCCGGAAAGGGCGCACCCGGCCGCCGCTAGAGCAGAATCTGCACTGCTGTACCCAGCGGCGAAGATTCCAGACTGGATTTTCTATCAAGGAAAATCCATCTCCACCAAGTGGATAGGCCCGCGCTTTGAAGCGCGGGCCTTTTTCTGCGCCGTTTTGAGCGCTGAAGCTTTTGAGTGGGTACGGGTCTTCGAGAGTCGTGAGCCTCGCCGGCAGCGAAAGATGACCTTTCGCAGGCGAGAGAGAGCGCAGAGAATTGGCTCTAGAATCGCCGCTGCCGTGTCCATCCCGTTGAAATGCTGCGAATGTCCTGAGTCATTAGTTCGTTCAAGAAGTGAACTTTGTTTTGTATCAGGGCGCGACTTTGCGGTCACCGCGACCCCAGCGGATTCTTTCTTCGTTGCGGTATCCGCTTTAGTCGCGCCATAAAGGCCGTAAAATCAATAGGGCTTTTAGCCCCTGAGGGCCGTTCTTCGAACCACTCCAATTCGCCAAATTGTTCAATGAACTTCAGGCTCACCACACGAAAGCGTTTTCACAAATGGTGTAAGGGAGCAAGTGGTTCTCTACGCAGGCGTTCCGTCAAAGAACGCCTGCACGTAGTCAACTCCTCCACCCCACAGTATTTGTGAAAACGCTATCATTGGGGCTCGCTTCCAACGAAATTCACGGAATAGACGTTGACGGGCTTCGGCCGAGGGGCTAGTCTGAGGCCATTCACGGCAACGATTTGGTGAACACCGCCAATCCGCCCTGCATCCTAGTCTGCGTGCACCCTTCTGCCGCGCTGCGCAGCCCGTTCCCCGCGATCCCGCTAACAAATTCTTTTCACCCGCAGCATGTATCCGCTTCGGGTGGGATCCGTATGCCTGAGACCGAACCCATCGGAGGTTGTTTTCCCGCTGCATGAAAAAGACCCTGGATATCACGCCCGCTCTCGAACCCCTCTTTGGAACTCGCGACGAAAACCTCAGACTGCTTGAAGACAATCTGCATGTTCGGATCGATCTGCGCTCGGATGGGCTGTACGTCGAAGGCTCAGCGGAGGCAATCGCGCGCGTGCAGGCGGTGTTTGAGGACTATGAGTTCCTGCGGCGAAACGGCACCACTCTGAACAACGGCGAGCTCCACGGAATGCTCAAGCTCGTGACTGCCGATCCGGCGATCACCTTGCGCGGGCTCGTGGAGAGCGGAAGACAGCGATCTGCCGGAATCAAGCGCATGGTGCAGCCGCGCTCCATCAACCAGCGACGGTACGTCGAGGCCATTCAGGAATCGGACATGGTCTTCGGCATCGGCCCGGCGGGAACAGGAAAGACGTATCTTGCCGTGGCCATGGCAGCTTCAGCCCTCTTGGCCAAAAAAGTGAGCCGCATCGTCCTGGTTCGGCCGGCGGTCGAGGCGGGAGAGCGCCTGGGCTTTCTCCCCGGGACGCTGCAGGAGAAAGTGGATCCCTACCTTCGGCCTCTTTATGACGCACTCTACGACCTGCTGGACCAAGACCGGGTCGACAAAATGCTCGAGCGCAACACGATCGAAATCGCGCCTCTGGCCTTCATGCGCGGCCGCACGCTCAATGACGCGTTCATCATCATGGATGAAGCGCAGAATACGAGCGGAGAGCAAATGAAGATGTTCCTCACCCGGCTTGGCAACAACGCCAAAGCGGTCATCACCGGAGACGTTACGCAAATCGACCTGCCGAATCCCCGCAAGAGCGGATTGCTGGAGGCGATGGAGGTTCTGCGCGGGGTCGACGGAATTCGCTTCTGCGAATTCGAAGACGGCGACGTCGTGCGTCATACGCTGGTGCAGCGGGTCATCCGCGCTTACGATAGCTTCGGACGGGCCCAGCAGGAGCTTCCGTTGAACCTGCCCCGGGACGAGCGGGTGGAGGCTGCTGCCAAGCCACAGTGACGGTTCGTGGCACGCCGGAGCTTTTCTCCTATAGGTGTACCCCGAAGCTGCGAGATCCTACGCGGCTTTTCACCAAGAAAAGTCGCACTTCTCAGACCTTGGTGGTGTATAGCAATAGGAGAAATGCTCCAGAAGGAGGCATCGGCCCCGGATCGTTTACTATCGGCCGAGAAGCGGCCTCTCGTTTCCGCGGCGCTCTAAGTGGCAATCTCTGCAAGATGATCGACATAGACCCTGCTCCGTTGAAGGCCATCCCCGCCGGGGCCAGCCTTCGCAGACGAGCCCTTTCCGGATTTCTCTCCCGCGCTTCCGCGGCGGCCCGCTTGCGCGGCACGGTTTCTGTGCTCCTCACAGGCGATGAAAGGATTCGCGCGCTCAACCGCGAATTCCGCTCGCAAGACAAAGCGACCGATATTCTCTCCTTTCCCGCCGCACCGGATTTTGCTTCCACCGGCCTGGCCGGCGATTTGGCGGTCTCTCTCGAAACCGCGGCGCGCCAGGCCGCCGAACAGGGGCACGACCTTGAAACTGAGATCAAAGTGCTTCTTCTGCACGGCCTTCTGCATCTTGCGGGCTACGATCACGAGACCGATTCGGGCGAGATGGCGCAGCGGGAGGCTGCCTTGCGAAAGCGGCTGGGTTTGCCTCTCGGCTTGATTGAACGGGGCGCCGAGAGCTCGAAAGCCGGCCTCACCCGCCCAGCGCGGAGCCATCGCCTGCGGCGATCCGCCGCCGATACGAGGCTGGCCAAGCGATGACCTATCTCACCGCCATCGCGATTGCTCTTCTGCTCGCGATCCTCGTGCTGTCTTCCTATGTCGACCGACTCTACTCCGAGTCCGGCAAATTTCTCTCGCTCGAGTTTCAGGAGAACATCGACATCTGGGAAAAAGAACTGGAGCCGCGGCTAGGCATGGCGAGGGGCCGAATCGCACTCTCCGCGGCGATTTGCACACGCCTGTCTCTGGCCATTCTCGCCCTGTGTTTCGGCGCGCTGCTCTTCGTCGGAGCTTCCGCGAACCATCCTACGGGGGCGGAGATTGCGCAGGCGGTCTTGGGCGCCATTCTGGTAATCGTGCTCTTCAACCAGTTTCTGCCGTTCGTCTTTTTTACCCGGACCCGAGGCAAATGGATCGTGAGACTCCGCCCGGTGCTGGCCGTGCTTTTCTACGCCGTGCTGCCGGTCACTTTGCTGGTGGCCTTTCTGCTGTCGATCGCCGAGCTGGCTGAGCCGCCGGCCGGGAAGGACCAGGAAGAGCTCAACGAAGCCGCGGCCGTCGATGCGCTCATCGAAGCCGGTCAAGAGGAAGGGATTTTGCGGGAGAGCGACCGCGATCTGGTACGCTCGGCAGTCGAATTCGGCGATAAGGTCGTACGCGACGTGATGACGCCGCGCCCCTCCGTCTTTGCCGTTCCCGGCGAGATGACGCTTGCCGATTTTCTGGTCCAACTTGAAGAATGCCCTTATTCGCGGGTGCCGGTCTTTCACGGCACGCTCGATCACATCACTGGCATCGCCCTCGCTCACGACCTGCTCCACGTTGCCGACGACGTTGCCGGCACGCAGCAGGTGCGGAGCATCCAGCGGCCGGCTGCCTTTGTTCCCGAAACCAAACGGGTGAACGAGCTCCTGCGGGAAATGCAGCGCGAAAAGCAGCACATGCGCGTGGTGATCGACGAGTACGGCGGAGTTTCCGGCCTGGTCACAATCGAGGATCTTCTGGAGGAGATCGTCGGCAACATCGGAGACGAACACGAGCTGGACGGGGATAAGGATAGCCCGGTGCGCGAGGCGGGCGGCGCGTGGCTTGTCCCCGGCACCCTCGAAATGACGCGCCTGCGGGAGCTATTGGGCAGCGATTTCGAGCTGGAGCAGGAGTATCAGGCTGCTACGATTGCCGGCCTGGTAAGCGAGATCGCCGGCCGCATTCCTTTGCCGGGCGAGGTGATTGTCGCCGATTCGCTGCGCTTTGAAATTGTGGCGTCGACCAACCGGCGTATCGAGCGGCTGCGCGTTTCTCCGGTCGAGAGCTGAGGATTCGGCCTCGAGTTCTTTTGTAAACAAGCCCCAATGCATTTCTCCTATAGGTGTACCCCGAATAGCTGTACCCCGAAGCTGCGACATCCTACGCGGCTTTTTGGAGCATTTTCGCTTTAGGTGTATACAAAAAAGCTGCTCTGAACGCGGCCGTTCCATCGAAGAATGGCCGCTCTTGGCTGATCTCACCAGTTCATAGTAAAAGCGAAAACGCTTCTAGAGCATGTTTCATAGATGGCCCCGCTGCATGGGACACAGCACGAGCCCCGCTTTGGCGGCGGGTCTCGTTCGTGGTTACAACCATCGCCCGCTATTGATGAAACACGCTCTACCAAGAAAAGCCGCACTTCTCAGACCTTGGCGGTGCATCGCAATAGGAGAAATGCTCCAAGGCCAGGGGCTGGCAGCAGAGCCCCACGCTACACTTGAAGAGAAGGCTGCGGTCGAAAGGGGCGGCATGCGATCGGGATTTGTTTCTATTCTGGGCCGTCCGAATGCCGGCAAGTCGACGCTGCTCAATGCGTTGACGGGCGAGAAAATTGC
>DATAWF010000033.1:0-29630 GCA_036267335.1 Acidobacteriaceae bacterium | reverse complement strand
GCGTAGAATGGGCCACCCCGCGGACAATGCAACAGCAGATTCCCTACGGGAATGACAGAAAGAAAAGCAAAGGCAACTGCAGATCTCTCCGCTGCGCATGAGAGCTTCCGCTCTCATGCTCCGGTCGAGATGACAGTCTTCGCTTCCAACGGCTCCATTTCAGAGAACGAAATACAGGGACCCCTCTTCGCTCCTCGCTTACGCTCGGAGGTCCTCAAATGACGGCAGTGGAGTGGAGGGCGCGGCAGCAGAACTCTGACTCTTGCGCTCCCACTCTACGCGCAACAGCGGCGCGTAGAATGGGCCACCCCGCGGACAATGCAACAGCAGATTCCCTACGGGAATGACAGAAAGAAAATCAAAGGCAACTGCAGATCTCTCCGCTGCGCATGAGAGCTTCCGCTCTCATGCTTCGGTCGAGATGACAGGGTGAGGAGTGCCTTGTGAGAAGTCCAGGCGAGGCCCGGTCTCAACCTTAGCCGAAAACAGACAGCAGATCCGCCGCGTGCTGCGGCGGCAAAATGCGCCGCCTTCGTTTAGCTGCCGCTTGGCGGCTTGGTCGAGGGCGTGGAGCTCGATGCTGAATCCGTCTTTGCTGGAGAGCCGGCTCCAGAGCCGGCCGCAGAGCCAGACGCAGAAGAAGAGCTCTCGGCGGAGGATTTTGCCGCAGAGCTGTCGGAGCCGGACTTCTCCCCGGACTTCTCCCCAGATTTCTCTGGGGACTTTGCCGCGGGTTTCGCGCCGTAATCGGTCGAGTAGAAACCGGAGCCTTTGAAATGCACGGCCGGGGCGGAGATCAGGCGCTCGACCTCGCCCTGGCAGACGGGGCACTCTTTGACGTTCTCGGCGGAAAAGCTCTGGATTCGTTCAAACCGGTGCCCACAACGTTTGCACTGGTATTCATACAGCGGCATCAGCGCTCCTTACACGATCATTCTACCGGCGCGGGCTTCTCGCTCAAATCGATCAAGCGCACCTGGGTCACGCCTTCGGCGCGCTCGAGTGCGCTCAAAACCTCGCGCGTGACGTTGCCGTCGATCTGCACCACGGCCAAGGCGTTGGCTTCGGCCCCTTGCAGCTTGCGGCCGAGAGCGAAGTTCGCGATGTTGACGCGATGCTCGCCGAGGATGGTGCCGATTCTGCCGATGACACCGGGGACGTCGCGGTTGCGGAAGAAGAGCAGGGCGCCGTGCAACGGAGCCTCGATATCGATGCCGTCGCAGCGCAAGAGGCGGGGCGAGTGGCCGTGCAAAACCGTGGCACTGGCGACGTGGTCGCCGGCGCGGGTGTGGAGGGTGAGCTTGAGGACGCTGCCGGCGCCGCCGGAGACCGTCTCTTTCTTTTCCTCATGCACGCGGATACCGCGCTCCTGAGCTGCGGAGAGAGCATTGATGCGGTTGACGTGCTCGGAGTGCGCGAGCACGCCGACGATCGCGCTGTTACGAACCAGGTCGGTCTTGCACTGCGAAAGGCGTCCGTTGTAGGAGAGATGGATGCTCTCGAGGTTGCCGTCGGCGAGAGGACTTAAAAATGCCCCCAGGCGCTCCGCGGTCGTGATGTAGGGCGCGAGCTCCTCGTATTCCTCGTGGGTCAACGAAGGCATGTTGACGGCGTTCTGCACGACGCCGAACTTGAGATACTCCTTGACCTGCATCGCGATTTGCACGCCGACGGCCTCCTGAGCCTCGGCGGTGGAGCCGGCGATGTGGGGCGTGAGAATCACGTTCTCGAGGTTGAAGTAGGGCGAATCCTTCAGCGGCTCATGAGAGAAGACGTCGAGAGCCGCGCCGGCGACCTGCCCGGAGCGCAACGCTTCGACGAGCGCCTCGTCGATAATCAACTCGCCGCGGGCGCAGTTGACGATGCGCACACCCTTCTTCATGCTTGCCAGCGTCTGCGCATTGAGAATGCCGGCGGTCTGGGGCGTGAGGCCGACATGCAGGGTGAGATAGTCAACATCGCGGAAGAGCTCTTCGACCGAGCAGAGGCGCACGCCGTTTTCTCTGGCGACAGCAGGAGAGACAAAGGGGTCGTGGCCGGCAATCTCCATGCCGAAGGCCTTGGCCCTTCGTGCCACTTCGAGGCCGACGCGGCCGAGGCCGAGGATTCCGAGATGCTTGCCGCGTAATTCGAAGCCCTGGAGAGATTTTTTCTCCCATTTGCCGGCATGGAGGGCGGTATTGGCTTTGGGAAGCTGGCGCCCGAGGGCCAGCATGAGACCGATGGTGAGCTCGGCCACGGCAACGGCATTGGCGCCCGGGGTGTTCATCACTACGATTCCCCGGCGAGTCGCCGCATCGGCATCGATGTTGTCGACGCCCACGCCCGCGCGGCCGATCACGCGCAGCCTGGGAGCGGACTCAAGCAGCGCGCCATCCACCTGCACGGCGGAACGCACGACGAGCGCATCCGCGTCGGCGACTTCGGCGGCGAGTCCGTTCTTGATCTTGTCATGGGTCACCACCTGCCAACCGGGCTCGCCCTCGAAGACGGCCAGCGTGGCGGGCGAGACTTTCTCTGCCAATACAATCTTCATCGATCTCCTTCGCAATGCCTGTTGGTCATGGGCCCGCCTTGCCGCAAACGGCGGCCTGACGCACCCCTTGTTCAGGGATGCGCCAAGGCGGGCACTTGCACATCATTCGGGGGAAACGTTCCCGGATCTTCGGGAAAGCTTACCGGGTAGCCGCTCCGGCCAAGGCCGGAGTTTCGGCCTGAACCGATTTGCCCTCGATCCGCGAGAGATATTCTTTTTGCGCCGCGGCCAGGGCCTGACCGAAGGCGAAGCCGGGAAACTTCAGGGAATGGGCTACCTGTTCCAATGCACCCAGCAGGGCAATGGTGTCCATGTAGTCGAAGAAACCGAGATGCGCGATGCGGAAGAGCTGGCCTTTCATCTCTCCCTGACCGTTGGTGATGATGGCGGCGAAGCGGCTCTTCAGCTCCTTCACGATCGCACCGGAATCCATGCCGGCGGGAGGCAGCACGGCAGTCACGGCGGCAGCCGGGGAGTCGGGGGCGAAGAGCTTGAGGCCCAGAGCCTCGACACCGGCGCGGGTCATGGCCGCGCAGGTCTCCGCATTGTTCACCAGCTTGGCGCGGCCGCGGGCAAGATCGCCATCGGCCTGACCGGCAATGTAGTCGAGCGCCGCACCCAAGCCGGCAATCAACGCTACCGATGGGGTGTAGGCCGACTCGCCCTGCGCCGCATTCTTGCGCTCCTTGCGCAGATCGAAGTAGTAGCGCGGGTTCTTGCTGGTCTCCATCGCATCCCAGGCACGCTTGCTCACCGCGAGATAAGCGAGGCCGGGAGGAATCATGACTGCTTTCTGCGATCCGCCGATGAGGACGTCGACGCCCCAACCGTCCATGTCGAGGTCGGTGGTTCCGAGGCCGGTAATGGCATCGACGACCAGCAGCGCGGAGGCGGCGTGCTTTTTCAGCAACTCAGCGACCGCGGGAACGGAATGGCGCACACCGGTCGAGGTCTCGGTGGCCTGCATGAAAACTGCGCGGGTATCGCTCTTGAGGGCCTTGCGCACTTCTTCCAAATCGAAGGTCTGGCCGTAAGGAACGCTGACCAGATCGACCTGGCAGCCGAAGGCCTTCGCCAGCGCCACCCAGCGCTCGCCGAATTTACCGGCGGAGAGCACGAGCACGCGGTCGCCCGGCGACGTGAGATTCGATACGGAGGCTTCCATCGCCCCGGTGCCGGAAGAGGCCAGCACAATGACGTCATTCTTGGTGCCGACAAAGATCTTCAGATCGGCCAGCACCTTTTGATAGAGGGCGCGGAACTCGGGAGTGCGGTGATGAATATCGGCAGCGGCAATCGCGAATTGCGCCGCAGGGAGCAGCGGGGTGGGGCCCGGCGTGAAGAGTCTCGTCTTCCGAATCATGGTTTGTCCTTTCCTCTATTTTAATCGGAGGAGCGGAAGCGCGGGGTTCTCTATAATGAAAGGTTTACAAGGGTGAAATCGAAACGCGATGACGATTGTTGAACGGACCAACCAAGACATGGTGGCGGCGATGAGGGCGCGGGAGGCGGACCGGCTCTGGACGCTGCGCATGATGAAGACCGCTTTCAAGAACAAAGAAATCGAGCAACGCGCTCCGCTGACCGATGCGCAGGCAGCGCAGGTTCTCACCACACTTATCAAGCAGCGGCGGGATTCGATCGAACAATTCACGAAGGGCAACCGCCCGGAGCTTGCGGCCAAGGAAGCGGCGGAGATTGTGGTGATTGAAGAATATCTGCCGAAGGCCGCGGGGGAAGAAGAGATCCGCCAACTGGTTGGCGATGCGCTGGCCGAGCTGCGCGCCCAGGGAGCGACTCTGGGACCGAAGGATATGGGCACGGCGATGAAGGCGGTGCAGGCGAGGATCCAGGCGAGCGGAATTCGCGCGGAGGGCCGCGTGGTGAGCGAGATCGTGAAGGCGTCGCTGGCGGGCTAGCCGCCGGCTTCTGCGGAAACGACAGACGACATTCGGGAAAGACTCTTGCTCGGCCCAGGTACGCTCGCGCGAACCTGGGGCACCCCGGCAGAATCGGCGAGTTAGCGGGTCGGCGAGTTAGCAAGTTAGCGGTTGGGCGTCTTAACGGCCCAGCTAAAGCCGGGCCCCTTCAAAGACATTCGAGATGACCCCAAGAATAGAGAAATGCAAGTACAGGGAGACTCAGATGACGGCAGTTGGGGCACCCGGCTTCTAGCTCAAAAGCAGATCTCTCCGCTGCGCGTGAGGGCAAAGCCTCACGCTCCGGTCGAGATGACAGAATTTGTTATCAGTTATCAATTCGCCGCGCGGTCTCCCACCCTACGCGCGAGAAGCAAAGGCGCGCGTAGAATGGGGCACCCCGGGTCCCGGCGAAAGGGCTAGAGGCTAGCAGCTAAAAGCTAATTGCTAACTTCCGCTTCTTCGGCCTTGACCGTGACTTTGATGTGCGCGGTGACTTCGCGATGCAGCCGGACGGGCACGTGGAACTCGCCGAGCTGGCGCAGGGGCTCGTCCAGTTGAACCTTGCGGCGATCGATGGAGAAGCCTTTCTTTTCGAGCTGCTGCGCAATCTCTCCCGAGGTGACGGAGCCGAAGAGGTGGTCATGCTCGCCGACCTTGCGCTCAAAGGTAAGAGCCACCTGATCGAGCTGGGCCACGAGGGCTTCGGCATCGCTCTTCTCGCGGGCCGAGCGGCGAACCGCCGACAGCTTCATCTGCTCGATGACTGCTTTGTTCTCGCTGGTGGCCTCGATGGCCAGGCGCTTGGGCAGCAGAAAATTGCGCCCATAGCCTTCGGCCACTTTCACGACATCGCCGCGTTGGCCAAGCTTGTTGACGTCTTCTTTCAGAATCACTTCCATACCGAGTCTCCCAGCCGCGGCAATCCGCACTTCGGACCGGCCTGCGGCGGCAAATCTTAAGAATTGTGGTTGCGCGCAATCCCGCTAGAACTGATCTCATAAACCCGTTGCGCCTGGTGAGACACCGTGTGAGACCCGCCACCGAAGCGGGGCTCATGCCGCCCTCCCCAAGCCGCTGAACTCTCTATGAGACCAGTTCTAGTAGCGAGCGGCAAAAGGCAGCAACGCGATGTTGCGAGCCTGCTTGATGGCCCGGGCCAGAGAGCGCTGATGGGTGGTGCAAACACCGGTCAGGCGGCGAGGAACGATCTTGCCCCGCTCGGCCACGAACTGCTGCAGCAAGCGCACGTCACGATACTGAATTGCGTCAATCTTTTCGACGCAGAACTTGCAAACCTTTTTGCGCCGAAAGAATTTGCGTCCGCCGGAGCCGCCTGGCCCGCCGGGACCACGGCCAGGGGCGCGGCCAGGATTAGGGCCCGAACCCTCGGAACGAGGGGCTGAGGGCGCGCTGGGTGTGCTGGTTTCATCCGCCATATGTCTTTAGTTCCCTTCTCTCAACTGTCGATACGGCCGGCTCTCCTCAGGGGCTAAAGCCCCATACGTTTCGCCGCCCTTTGCGGCGCGGCTTAAGCCGCGCCCTGATACAAAACCTAACTCTTGCAAAAACTCGCGGCTTACAGTCCCACTCAAGCCAAAACCGGGCTTGAATGGGCCACCCGTCTTCTTTCTCTCGGAACCAAGCTCAGGAAGCGGCCGTGCCCGATAGGAGCAAACCGCTCCTTGCTAATTGCGTGTTCCGGCGCGGCTTAAGCCGCGCCCTGATACAAAACCTAACTCCTGCAAAAACTCGGGCTTACAGTCCCACTCAAGCCAAAACCGGGCTTGAATGGGCCACCCGTCTCACATTAGCGACTCGGCCAGTAGCGCTTAGGCGCTGGCAGCTTCCGCGGAGGCGGCCTCGGGCGCGGGAGCCGCTGCCGGGGGCGCTGGAGCAGCCGCAGCCGGAGGCGCGGGAGCAGCTGCCGGCGGCGCTGGAGCAGCAGCCGGGGGCGGGGGCGCGGCGACGGGCTGGGCGCTGAGCTTCTTGCGGGAGTCACGCAATGCCTTGATCTTGGCGCGGCGCTTCTCTTCTTCGTCTATGCGGACGGAGATGAACTTGATGACCGGCTCAGAGACCCGCAGACGGCGCTCAATCTCGCCGACCAGCGAGCCTTCGGCCTCGATGGTCAGCAAGACATAGTTGCCGTCGTTGAATTTCTGGACAAGGTAAGCGAGCTTGCGGCGGCCCAGCTTCTCGGTCGACTTGACCGTCCCGCCGCCGGTGGTCACGTGGGACTCAAAGCCGGCGATGAGCTTGTCGAGTTCCTCGTCCTGAATGTCGGGACGGACGATGAACATGATTTCGTAGGTGCGTTGCATAGTGTTGTTCGTCTCCACTCTCTTGGTGCCAATCTCTCTCAAAACTACTTCGTGACTCTCTGCTCTCTACTCCGCCGGCTCCTCGGGAGCCCGGCGGTTGAACTCATTCATGGCGGCGCCGGGTCCTTTGGTCAGCACCATCTCGACGGCGCGTGCGGTGCGGTCGAGCACTTCGTCGAGAACGGCGAGCTGCGCTTTACGCCATGGCGTGAGGACATAGTCCTTGCGCATGCTGCGGGCCCGAGCTGCCGCTTCTTCGACCGGCGGCGCAATCCCAATGCGAATGCGCAGCCACTCTTCGCTGCCCAGCGCGCCGGAGATGGACTTCACTCCGTTGTGGCCGCCGGCAGAGCCGCGCTCGCGAACGCGCAGCGTGCCCAGGGGAAGATCGATCTCGTCGTAAATTACGATCAATCCGCCCTGCGCCTCGAGCCCTAACTCCCGGAGCAGCGCCGCAACCGCGAGGCCGCTCAAGTTCATGTGGGTCTCGGGCTTGGCGAGAACCACATCGCGGCCCGCCAACCGCGCGGTAGCGGTGAGAGCCCGGCAGCGCCGGTTCTCGACCGCAACCCCGCATTGCTCAGCCAGGCGATCGATGGCCAGAAAGCCGGCATTGTGGGGAGTGAACTGGTACTCGATTCCAGGATTCCCCAAGCCGACGACCAGCACCGGGCCGCCCGTAGCGCCCTCTGCTGCAGCTTCTGCCGGCACTTACTTCTTGGCCGGCTTGGCCTCAGCCGCAGGCGATTCGCCAGTCTCCTGCTTACCCTTCTTGGCTATTTCCGGCTCCCCCGCAGTCGCGGCCACTGCCGTAGCGTCCGCCACCGGAGCCGCCTCTTCCTTGATCGACACGATGTGGCCGACGGTCGCGTTTTCGTCGGTCAGGAACTTCAACTTGCCGCCGTGCTCAAGATCGCCGACACGGACCGCATCGCCGAGCGCAAGATTGGTGGCATCGAAGGTGATGTTGCTGGGAATGTCCGCAGGCAGGCACTCGATCTCAACTTCACGCAGCACCTGGTCCAGAATGCCGCCCTGGGTCTTGACGCCAACCGGCACTCCGACAAATTGCACCGGCACCTTCACGCGAATGGCCTTGTCCATGGCAATGCGCTTGAGGTCGATGTGCATCAGCGTACCCTTGACGGGCTCGTACTGCCAATCGACGATCATGGCCTTGGTCTTCGAGCCCGGCCCGTCAATGGCGACATCAAAGATGGTGTTGTGCCCACTCTCGGAATGGAGGATGCGGCCAATCTGCTTGGGGTCGAGCTCGACCGCAATCGACTGCTCCTGCGCTCCGTAAATCACCCCGGGAATCATGCCGCGCACGCGCACCCGGCGCGCCGCGTTCTTGTTGAACTTTCCCTCGCGGGGTTTTGCTGCAACTACTTCTTGCTCAGCCATATCTCTCCTGATTTCTTTCGACCGGCGGATGGCTTTCGCTTCCGCCCGCCGTTTCTCAAACCTTCTGGACCTTGCCGCTCCTCAACTGAAGAGGATGCTGACGCTGGTCTCTTTATGAATGCGCTCGACCGTATCGGCCAACAAGCCGGCGATCGAGAGCACCTTGATCTTGCCCAGCCGCTCGAGTTTTTTCGCCTCCTCGCGCAGCGGGATGGAATCGGTCACGACTACCTCTTCGAGAGGAGAAGCTGCAATCCTCTCAATCGCGGGCCCGGAGAGCACCGGATGGGACGCGGCGGCGTAAACTTTGACCGCTCCTTCATCGATCAGCGCCTGCGCCGTTTTCACCAGCGTTCCGGCGGTGTCGATGATGTCGTCGACGATCAGGCAGGTTCTGCCTTCGACCTCTCCGATCACGTGCATTACTTCGGTCACGTTCAGGTCCGTCCGCCGCTTGTCGACAATGGCCAACGGCGCCTCCATCTTGGTCGCAAACTGGCGCGCCCGCTCCACTCCGCCCGCATCGGGCGAAACCACGGTGAGGTTGGGCAGGTTCCGCTCGCGGAAATGGCCCACCATCACAGGGCTGGCGAACATGTGGTCGACCGGGATATTGAAAAACCCCTGAATCTGGGCCGCATGCAAGTCCATGAACAACGCCCGGTTCGCACCGGCGGTGGTCAAAAGATCGGCCACCAGCTTGGAGGAGATGGCCACGCGCGGCCGGTCCTTGCGGTCCTGCCGGGCGTAACCGTAATACGGCACCACCACTGTGATACGTCCAGCCGAAGCGCGCTTGACCGCGTCGATCATGATCAGCAACTCGACCAGATGCTGATCGACCGGGTAGCAGGTCGGCTGCACGATAAAAACATCAACGCCGCGAACGTTCTCGAGAAGCTGAAAGTAGATCTCGCCGTCGGCAAAACGCTGCATCCGGCTTTCGCCAAGATGCACGTCGAGCTTGACGCAAATGTCTTCCGCCAACTTGCGGTTGGCCGAACCGGCAAAAATCTTGAACCGGCGGTCTTCGCTTAGCCGGCCCGAACGCTTGCGCTCAGGAGCGGCCTTGCCCTTTTGCGCCGCGGGGGCCGTCTCCTGTTCCAAAGTACCCGCCGCCTGTTGTGCGGCGCCACTCAGTAAGGCTGTCTCAGCTTCCACATGAACCTCCCATGCTGGTTTGCTATGGTCAGTTACTCGTTAGTCAGTTGTCAGTTATCAGTTGTCGGTTGTCAGTTGCGTTGTAACGGAGCCGGCATCTATGGCTCTTTCCAGGTAGTTCTCAGTTCTCAGTTGCAGACGGCTCACGCAATGCGCTCGCCTCCGCCTCGTACTCTCTGTACTTCCTACTTCCGGCCTACGTCCAAAACTGGCTGGGCGACTAGGATTCGAACCTAGACAAAGTGCTCCAAAGGCACTTGACCTACCGTTAGTCGATCGCCCAATCGCTTGCATTCCCAATCGTGCCCCCGATGGTTGCAGAAGGCCTGCTGCCTACTCCACTACCATCTCGCGCCAATATTGCAAGCGCGGCAGAGTGGAGGTCAGCAAGCCGGGCACGCCATGCGCGCGCAAACGTTCAAGAGCCGCCTGGCCTGCCCGCGTTGTGCGGTAGAGGCCAAACAGCGCCGAACCGGAACCAGACAACGCGGCGTAAATCGCCTCGTCCTCTGTGCCCGATCCGCCCAAAAGAATACGCTTGATCTCGCCGAGAAAGGGATACTGCGTGAATACGACTCGTTCAAAGTCGTTCTCAATCCCGGTTCGGACAAGCGCGAGAAGCGGAGTCTCGGCAAGGCCCTCTCCCAGGGAGAGGACACCGGAGGAGTGCGGCTCGCCAAATGCTGCGGCAATCGACCGACTCAACGTTTCGATTGTAGCGGACGGGGATGAGCCGGTCAATGAATCAGGCTGGGAATCAGGCTGGGAATCGGGCCGGGAGCCGGCCTGCAAGGCGTCCCAATCGCGAAAGGCCTGAGGGGTCGAGACGCCGGTCTCCGGCAGGGCGACGACGCAGGGGATGGCCGGCATCTCAGGAAGCGGAAAGACCTCTTCCCCGTGCCCGCGGCCGAGCACGGCTCCCCCGATCAAAAACAGGGGCACGTCGGAGCCGATTTTGCCGGCGAGCTCCAGCCGGCGATGCGGAGGGATGGGGCGTGCGGCCGCTTGGAGGGCGCGCTCAAGACCGATCAACGCCGCCACGGCATTGGCCGAGCCGCCGCCGAGCCCGCCCTGCACCGGCAGGCGCTTCTCGATATGAATTTCGACTTCAGCCGCGACCCCCATTTCCGTGAGGGCCTGGTCGACCATGCGCCAGGCCGTATTGCCGGAATCGAGCGGGACGCGGGGGCTGTTGCTTGTAATCTGAATCGCGGTCGCGGCCGCCGGGCGGGCTTCGACGGTGACCACATCGTGCGTGGCCAGAGTCTGGTAGACGGTGGTGAGAGCATGAAAGCCGTCGGGACGCACCGGTCCGATCGCGAGCCCGAGGTTGATCTTCGCATGCGATCGAATGCTGGCGGCCATCGGAGTTTCGATTCTAAAGCCCGGAATTCCCGCGGGAGCCGGCGGGGAGATATCGCCGCCCGACCACCTGGTAGCGGCCCGAAAGCACGCGGGAGATCGCCTCGGGATAGGCCAGATGCTCCTGTTCCAGGATACGCGCGCTCAAAGCAGCTTCGTCGTCTTCCGGCCGGACGTCGACGGTGCGCTGCAGCACGATCACTCCATGATCGACCTGGTCGTCGACAAAGTGGACGGTGCAACCGGAGATTGCGACCCCATACTCCAGGGCCTGCCGCTGGGCATCGAGACCGGCAAAGGCCGGCAAGAGCGAGGGGTGGATGTTAAGAATCCGGCCGGGAAAGGCGGCAACGAAACCCGCAGAGAGCAGCCGCATGTATCCGGCGAGGCAAACCAGCTCCACGCCATGGGACTGCAGGCAGGCGACAATCTCGGCATCGTGCGCGGCGCGCGTGCGGCCACCGGATTCGATCACCACCACAGTCAATCCACGCGCTTTCGCCAAACCGACCCCGGCGGCATCGGCGCGATTCGAGATCACGACGGCGATCTCCACTCCGGAGATGCGGCCGGCCGTGATCGCATCGGCGATGGCTACGAAGTTCGAGCCCCGGCCGGAAAGCAGAATCCCCAACCGGCGAGGCGCAGCCTGCGTGGTCACGTGTAGAGAACCTTGCGATCGCCGCGAACCGTGCGGCCGATGACCCAGAATTTCTCTCCGCTGCGGTCCAACATGGCCTTCACCCTATTGAACTTCTCCGCCGGCACGACCACGACGAGCCCGATGCCCATATTGAAGGTACGGAGCATCTCCTGGGGATCGACATTGCCGAGCTGGCGCAGATGCTCGAAGATCGGGGCCGGCGTCCAGGAGCCGGTTTCGATTACGGCGGAAATGGCCTTCGGGAGGATGCGGGGAAGGTTTTCCGTGATGCCGCCGCCGGTGATGTGAGCCATGCCAGCCACCATGTCGAGCGCGGTGAGTTTTTTGATCACGGGCAGGTAGCTGCGGTGCACCTTCATGAGCGCCGCACCGGCCTTCTCCTTGAGCTCATTCACATATTGGTTGGGCGAGTACCGGGCTACCTCAAAGAAGAGCTTTCGGGCTAGCGAATAGCCATTGGTGTGCAGCCCGGTCGAAGGGAAGCCGAGGATGACATCGCCCGCGTGAATGTTTTTGCCGGTGATGAGCTTGGCCCGGTCGACAACACCGACAATGAAGCCCGCGAGATCGTACTCCCCGTCGGCATAGAAGCCCGGCATCTGGGCGGTCTCGCCGCCAATCAGGGCGCAGCCATTGGCTTTGCAGGCTTCGGCGAGGCCGGTCACGACTTTCTCGATAATTTCGGGCTCGAGCTTGCCGGTCGCGAGATAGTCGAGAAAGAAGAGCGGCGTTGCGCCCTGCACGGCAATGTCATTCACGCAATGGTTGACCAGATCGGAGCCGACCGTGTGATGGAAGCCGAGCTCAAAGGCCACCTTGAGCTTGGTGCCGACACCATCGGCGCTCGAAACCAGCACGGGACTGGAATAGCGCGAGGTGTCGAGGCGGAAGAGCCCGCCGAAACCGCCGATCTCGCCTAACACTTGCTTGGTAAAGGTCTTCTGCGCGAGGTATTTGATCCTCTGCTTGGCGCGGTCGCCGCGCGAGAGATCCACCCCCGCCGAAGCGTAGGTATGCCCCGTGTTGGCCTTGACGTTCTTCCCTTCTGGCAACATGGCTCCAACGTGAAATGGGAGTTCCCGGCCGGGTCCCAGGGGAACTGGCAACTCCCGAAGCCGGAACCGACAGTGTATCCCGTTTTCGCCCTTTCAGACTCTCCCGATTTGGCACAAAAAGGCCGCAAGCCTAAGAGCACAAACGCTCCAAGAGTCAGAGTCGGGGGCAGCCCTACGGGGTGGTTTGAGGGGAAAGTCAAAGCATTCGAAGTGGCCAGGATAGAAAAAGGACAAATACAGGGATCCTCCGGCCCCTCGCCCGCGGCTACGGGCCTCGAGGATAACGGCGGTTGGAGGCGATGGCGCTGATGAGGGGGACGCCGGTCAGGTTGAGGATGGTGGTCTCCCACCCTCGCGCAAAAACAACGCGCGCGTAGGATGGGGCACCCCGGCTGGGCAGTTCCTTCCATGGAGGGATGACGGGAGAGATGACGGAACCCAAGGAAAATGACGGCTTTCTTCGCCCGCTTTAACTTCCCCCCTGACTGGGTATCGTAAAGGGGCCCCCTATACTGGAGTCGGCGCCGGTGGCGCGGCTGCAAGGCCCGCGGAACGCCGTTGCCAAAATTCCAAAACACGAAAACATCCTGATGACCCGGAAACTTCTTCGTTCGCGAGAGCTGCGGCAACGCGCAGAGCGGCTTTTCCCTGGCGGCGTCAATTCGCCGGTGCGCGCCTTTCGCGCGGTTGGAGGCGAACCGCCGTTTCTGGCCCGCGCCAAGGGCGCCTATCTCTGGGACGAGGACGGCAACCGCTACCTGGACTATTTCGGCTCGTGGGGGCCAATGATTTTAGGGCATGCCTTCCCCGCGGTGGTCGAAGCGATTGCCCGCGCGGCGGAGAGCGGGGCGAGCTTTGGAGCGAGCGCGGCGGTCGAAGGCGAGCTGGCCGAGTTGGTAGTCCAGGCCTTTCCTTCGATTGAGAAGCTGCGTTTCGTGAGCTCCGGCACCGAGGCCACGATGTCGGCGATTCGCCTGGCGCGGGCCCACACAGGGCGCAAATACATAATCAAGTTCGAGGGCTGCTATCACGGCCATGCGGACGGGCTGCTGGTGAAGGCGGGCTCGGGGGTGGCGACGTTTGGAATTCCCGGCTCGGCCGGGGTGCCGGACGAGATTGCCGGTCTGACGATCGCGCTGCCTTTCAACGATCTGCGGCAAGTGGAGGAGGCCTTCGCGCGCCACCGCGGCGGCATCGCATGCGTTCTGGTGGAGCCGGTGGTGGGAAACATGGGCTGCGTTCCGCCGGCGCCAGGCTACTTGGAAAAACTGCGCGAGATCACGCAGCGCGAAGGCGCAGTGCTCATTTTCGACGAGGTGATGACGGGCTTCCGGCTCGCTCTCGGCGGAGCGCAGGAACTCTTCGGCATGACGGCCGACTTGACCTGCCTGGGAAAAATTATCGGTGGGGGCTTGCCCTGCGGCGCCTTTGGCGGCAGGGCGGAGATCATGGACCGCCTGGCTCCTATGGGGCCGGTTTATCAGGCGGGGACGCTGAGCGGCAATCCTCTGGCCATGGCGGCGGGGATTGCGACGTTGCGCGAGCTGGCAGCGCAGCGGCAGGAGATCTATTCGGCTCTCGATCACCGGAGCGGCGCTGTAGCGGATGGGGTCGCATCCGCCGCGCGCGACGCGGGCGTCGATGTGACGGTCAACCGCGTGGGCTCGATGTTCACATGGTTTTTTACCGGCAGCCCGGTCACGGATTTTGTCACCGCGGCGGCGGCGGACACGGCAGGCTTCGCGCATTTTCATCAGGCGATGCTCGAGGCCGGCGTCTGGCTGCCCGCTTCGCAATTTGAGGCCGCCTTTTTGAGCGCCGCGCATACGAGCGACGACATTGACTTCACCGTCGCTGCGGCGCGCACCGCTTTCGCAGCGGTAGCGTAAAAATTTCGCCCCACGCAGCGACCGCCTACGTGGGGCACCTTGGACGCGTCCCCGCGATACATCTATACAACCTCCTGATTCCCCAAGGGCATCTCTCGCCTAGAAGTTTGTAGATTCCGCCGCACGATCGGCGGGATCACGCGATCCACCAACTTCCCCATTCAGTCTTTATTGCCGGTATCTCGATCTATGCCAGAAGCAGCGCTTGAGCATCGTCTTACAAGCCTTTGGGAGACGCCAAAGACCCTCTACGGCTGGTTTGCCACGGTCGACCACAAAGAGCTCGGCATCCGCTATCTTGTAACCGCATTCGCTTTCTTGATCATCGGGGGAGTGGAGGCGCTGCTGATGCGAATTCAGCTTACGCGCTCCGACGCCGGATTTCTTTCCCCCGAGGCCTACAACCAGATTTTTACGATGCACGGGGTGACCATGATCTTCTGGTACGCCTCGCCGATCCTGTCGGGATTCGCCGTCTATCTGGTGCCGCTGATGATCGGGGCGCGAGATATGGCCTTTCCGCGACTGAATGCATTCACTTACTGGACGTATCTGTTATCGGGGATCTTTCTCTACATCAGTCCTTTTCTCGGACAGGCGCCTCATGCGGGGTGGTTTGCCTACGTGCCCTACACGATGTTGGCCTATTCGCCGGGAATGGGAATGGATTTCTACGCGCTGGCGCTGATCTTCCTCACGGTTTCCACGACCGGAGGAGCGATCAATTTCATCGTGACCATTCTGCGCCTGCGGGCGCCAGGCATGGCGATCAGCCGCATGCCGCTGTTTCTTTACAGCACCCTGACGATTTCATTCGTGATCCTCTTCGCATTGCCTGCTCTGACGGCCGCGTGCATTTTTCTCGAGCTCGACCGGCGGTGGGGAACGCACTTCTTCGGCGTGGCCAACGGCGGAAGCACGTTTCTGTGGCAGCAGCTCTTCTGGTTTTTCGGCCATCCTTGGGTCTACGTTATCTTTCTGCCGGCGACGGGCATGATTTCGCTGATTATTCCCGTCTTCTCGCGCCGGCCGATCGTCGGATATCCGTTTGTCGCCATCGCGACGGTGCTCACCGGGGTGGTCGGCTTCGGCGTTTGGCTGCACCACATGTTTACGGTCGGCATGTCCGACATTGCGATGAGCTTTTTCTCCGCGGGAAGCATGACCATCTCGGTCTTCACTACGATTCAGGTCTTCGCCTGGGTGGCCACGCTGTGGAAAGGAAAGCTTGTAAGGACGACATCGATGTACTTCGCCGTGGCCTCGGTGATGCTGCTGGTGATCGGCGGCTTGAGCGGGGTATTTACAGGAGTCATCCCGGCCGATTGGCAGGTGCACAACACGTATTACGTGGTCGCGCACATCCACTACGTGCTGATCGGCGCGAACGTCTTTCCCGTTTTCGCGGGCTTTTATTACTGGCTCCCCAAGATGACGGGACGGATGATGAACGAGCGGATAGGCAAGCTGAGCTTTTGGACCATGTTTCTCGGCTTCAACGCCGGCTTTTTCCCGATGCACAACCTGGGGCTGCTGGGAATGCCGCGCCGCATCTACACCTACCAGCAGGGACTGGGATATGACGGGCTCAACCTGCTGGTAACGATTGGCGCTTTCATCCTCGGTATCGGAATCCTGATCAGCATTCTCAACCTTTTTCTCAGCCTGCGGAACGGAGTGCTCGCGGGGCCGAATCCCTGGAATTCCGATGGGCTGGAGTGGGAAAGCGATTCGCCGCCCAAGCCGTATGGCTCGCTGCACATCCCTCTGGTGGCCTCGCGGCATCCTTTGTGGGACGACTTCGAAGACGACGACCCGACCGACGATCGCGTCCTCGACTGGGGACGGTTGACGCCGACGACGACATGGCTGGACGCCGAGCCGGTCGGACTGGCGACCATTCCCGAGGACTCGCTCGCGCCCCTGCTGATGAGCCTGGCGCTTTTCGGGTTCTTCCTTACCTTCGTCTTCCAGATGGTATGGGCAGCGCTGGCGCTGCTGCTCGTGACCTTCGGCGTCGGGTGCTTCTGGATGTGGCCTCGCACCCTGAAGGAGGTATTGTGAGCTCGACGGTCGAGATTGCTCCACCGCGCACGCGGCTGGCGACGCTGCCGATCGATCAGCACCGCGGCCTCCATGGCATGTGGGCCACCATCGCCACGGAGGCAACGCTCTTCGTCTGCATGTTCGGCGCGTACTACTATCTCGGCGCCAACAAAAACAGATGGGAGATCGACAATCCGCCGAAGCTGGTTTACCCGTTGATCCTACTGGCGATTCTGCTCAGCAGCAGCATCGTGCTGCGCTGGGGCGAGCTACGGGTCAAGGAAGAACGGTTTGGGGCGGCCAAGATCGCACTGATCATCACGATCCTGCTGGGCATGGCCTTTCTCACGCTGCAGGGCTTCGAATATCACAGCCACTGGAAGGATCTCGCGCCGTATAGCGACTCCTACGGCTCGATTTTCTACTCGATCACCAGCCTGCACGCGGCGCACGTCATCGTCGGGCTGATGATGCTGATCTATGTCGCGATCTTGCCGCGGTGGGGCATCACGCGGCGCTCGCCCCACCAGCCCTACGCGACGGTCGCAGTCTACTGGCATTTTGTGGATGCGGTGTGGGTCTTTATCGTTCTGCTGCTGTACGTGATTCCCAATATCCAGAGGCTTCTTCATGTCCACTGATGGCAACGGGCCGCATCCGGCGGCGCCGGAATCCAGGCTTTGGTTCGGCTTCGTAACCGCTGCGGTTGCATGGCTGGCCCTGGGCTGCCTGGACGTTCTGATCGCCTGGCTCTCCTGTATGCGGCAGCAGGGCTTTGGGGCTCCCGAACCGCATCCTATGGAGCGGGTCGCGTTTGTGGCGCTCGCAGTGGTTCTTTTGGCGGTTGGGATTGCGGGAGGCGTGGCCTCGTACCGAAACTGGAGAATGCTCTCGAGCCAACCCAGCCTGCTCGAGACCCACGCCGTGGAGAGACGGGAGTTCATGGCGCTGTTGGGCGTGATTGTCAGCGTCACGCTGGGCATGGGCATGGTGTGGCTGGCGCTGCCTCCTTTCTTTCTCGACCTATGCTGGCGGGCGAAATGAAAACTCGCGCGGGGGGCCGGAGCATTGTCTGCATGGGCGCGTGCCTGCTGCTGGCGGGATGCAACGCCGGCCATGCCACCCGCTCCTATCTAGTAGCTACGGGGGGAAACGCGCAACGCGGTAAGGCGCTCATTCGCGGTTACGGTTGCGGGGCGTGCCACGTGATTCCGGGGATTCATGGAGCGGTGGGGTTGGTGGGGCCGCCGCTCTTCTATCTGGGCGAGCGCACGATGATCGCAGGCGAACTTCCGAACACGCCGGCAAATCTCGCGCACTGGATCGAGCATCCGAAGAGCGTCAACCCGAAAACGGCCATGCCCGATCTCGGGCTAACCGAAGACCAGGCGTACGACATCGCAGCTTATCTCTACACCTTGAGGGCTCCAGAAGGATCATCATGGCTTCAATAGCGCAGCAGCTTCGCTTCCGTGCCGCGATCGCAGCTCTGATCGCCAGCTACGCCGGCCTTGGTGGATATGCGGGCTCGGCGAGACATTCCGAGGCGGCGGCCCAGACCGCCAGGCAAACGGGACCCGGAATGACGGACAACATTCCCGGAGCGCTGGCGGGAATTCATCTCATCTCTCCTGTCGCCGACGGCCAATGGACGATGCCCGCGGGGGACTATGGCAACACCCGCTACAGCCCGCTCGACAAGATCAACACGGCCAACGTGCAGAACCTGCACGTCGCGGGTACGACGAGCACCGGGATTCCGCACGGGCACGAGGGCGCGCCGCTGGTGGTTGGGGGCACGCTCTACATAGTCACGCCGTTTCCCGACAATTTGATCGCGCTCGACCTGACCAAGCCCGGCTTTCCGCAGAAGTGGGTTTTCCGGCCGAATCCCGAGATCGCTTCAGAGGGCGTCGCGTGCTGCGATGTGGTGAATCGCGGCGCCAGTTACGCCGACGGCAAGATTGTCTATAACACGCTGGATGCGCACACGGTGGCCGTCGACGCGAATTCGGGGAAGCTGATCTGGAAGACTCAGGTGGGCGATATCCATTACGGCGAGACGGTCACGATGGCTCCCGTGATCGTGCACAACGTGGTTCTTGTGGGCAACAGCGGCGGCGAGCTGGGCGTGCGGGGCGCGCTTACCGGACTCGATCTGAAGACCGGCAAGATTCTCTGGAAGGCCTACAGCAGCGGATCCGACGCCGACGTCCGGATCGGCGCGGATTTTCATCCGTTCTACGCGAAAGACCGCGGCAAAGACCTGGGCATCAAGACCTGGACGCCCGGCCAGTGGAAGATGGGCGGAGGCACAGTTTGGGGCTGGATTTCCTATGACCCCGAGCTGAACCTCATCTATTACGGAACGGGCAACCCGGGCGTGTGGAACCCGGATATGCGGCCGGGAGACAACAAATGGTCCTGCACCATCTGGGCGCGCGATCCGGAGACCGGCATGGCGAAGTGGGCCTATCAGGTCGCGCCCCACGACGGATTCGACTACGACGAGATCATGGAGAACATTCTCGTCGATATGCCTTGGCACGGGCGTGTGCGCAAGCTGCTGCTGCATCCGGGGCGAACGGGATTCATGTTCGTGATGGATCGCGAGACGGGCGAGGTGCTCTCCGCAAATAAATTCGAACCGGTGAATTGGGCCAACTATATCGATCTCAAGACCGGCCTTCCGAACGAAAACGAGGACAAGCGCCCGCACTTCGGCAAGGAGGCGCGCGACATCTGCCCCTCCTCCACCGGGGCCAAGGAGTTTGTGCCTTCGTCCTTCGACCCGCAGACCGGATATTTGTACATCCCCGCGCACAACACGTGCATGGATTTCGAAGCGACGTCAGTGAACTACATCGCGGGGACGCCGTATCTCGGCGCCGAGGTCCGCATGTATCCGGGCGAGGGCGGATACCAGGGCGAGTTCATGGCGTGGGATATCGCGAACGGGCGCAAAGTATGGAGCATCCAAGACCCGGATTTCCCGGTTTACAGCGGCGTGTTGACGACGGGAGGGGGACTCGCCTTCTACGGCACGATGGACGGCTGGTTCCGGGCGGTCGATGCGCGCAGTGGCAAGGTGCTCTGGCAGTTCAAGACCGGCTCAGGAATCGTGGGCAATCCAATGACCTTTGTAGGACCGGACGGCAAACAGTACATCGCCATCTACTCGGGCATTGGCGGATGGATGGGCGCGGCGGCACTGCCGAGCGTATCGGACGACGATCCGTATGCGGCGTTGGGAACGGTGGGCGCAATGAAGCAGCTCAAGAGTGTCACGCAGCCAGGAGACCTGCTCTATGTCTTTAGCGAGTAAAAGCATGGCCGCGGCCCTGCTTTGCGCAGCGAGCGCGGTGGCGTTGGCCGCGCCTGCGCTACGGGTCTGCGCCGACCCGAACAATCTGCCTTACTCGAACGACAAGCAGCAGGGATTTGAGAACCAATTGGCCAGTCTGGTTGCGAACGATCTGGGAATGCGGTTGACGTACTACTGGTTTCCGCAGCGCGGAGCTTTCTTCGAAAAAACGCTGGACAGCGGCGTCTGCGACGTGGTCATGGGTGTTCCTCCGGGACTGGAGGGCGCGCTCACAACCCAACCTTATTACCGCTCCAGCTATGTCTTCGTTTCGCGCCGCGACCGGCATCTTCATCTCGGGTCGCTCGACGATCTCGAGCTGCGCACGCTGCGCATCGGAGTGCATGTGCTGGGCGATCAGGCGGACAGCGTGCCGCCGGTGCATGCGCTGATCAGCCGAGGAATCGTGCGCAATCTGGTGGGATATAGCATTTTCGGCAATCTGAACGAGAAGAACCCGCCCGCGGATCTGATCAAGGCGGTCGAGAACGGCGACGTCGACGTGGGTATCGCATGGGGGCCGATGGCGGGATACTTCGCGCGGCGCTCGTCCGTGCCGCTCGAGATCACGCCCATCGAAAGCGACCCCACGCATCCCGATCTTCCATTCGCCTTCGATATCAGCATCGGCGTTCGGGAGGGAAACACGGCGCTCGAGAAAACGCTGGATCAAGAGCTGCAACGGCGGCAGGCGAAAATCGCCCAGATCCTCAAGACGTATGGCATTCCGCAGCTCAGCTTGCCGGAAGCGGCTGCGGAAACTGCAAAGGAGGACTGAATGACGCGCGCTGTCTCTTTTCTGCCGATGACTCTATGCGTGGCGCTGCTGGCGGGCTGCCATGGCGGTTGGAACTCCACATCGGCTGCGGCGGGGGGGCCAGCGATCGTCTCCGACCCTGTCGGTCCGGTGCCGGGCGCCGTTCAGAACATCCACTATTCTTCGAACCCCTACAGCAACGATCCCGTCGCTTTGCAGGATGGGCGCCGGCTCTTCGACTGGTACAACTGCTCGGGCTGTCACGGCGGACATGCGGGCGGAGGAATGGGACCGAGCCTGCGCGATCCTGTTTGGCTCTACGGCAACCGCGACGATCAGATCTTCGACTCGATTGCCCACGGGCGCTCCAAAGGCATGCCGGCCTGGGGCTCGAAAATTCCTGAATCGCAGATTTGGGAGCTGGTTGCGTATATCAAGTCGATGGGAACGCCGCAGGAGCCCGATCCTCCGGTCGAACCGGTCAACGAGCAGGTTCCGAACCCACAGCAGAATACGGTTCTCGGGGTAGGCACGCAGACGCGAGTGGCAGGGAGGCGATAACGTGGGTCGCCACATCAGCGTTGGCATTGCCGCGCTTGGCTTGGCCGGGCTGAGCGGGTGCAGCTCCGTGCAATCCACCTTGAACGCGCATGGCCCGGCGGCGCACAGCATCGCTGAGCTGTCGTGGTTCATGACGATCCTCTTCCTCGTGATTACCGCGATCATGTGGGCGCTGCTGGGTTTTGCCTTCTACCGGCGCGGCGGAACGCTCGCGGAGCACGAGCCGATCTCGGCGGGCGGAGGGGAGATCTGGATTGCGGTGGGCGGGATTGCGATACCGCTTCTCGTGCTCAGCCTGCTTTTTGTTCTTGGGCTCAGCCTGCTTCGCGCCTTTCCTATTCACGGCACGCATGGCGGCATGGCCGGCATGAGCGGCCACGCGGGAATGACCGCGAGCATGAAACCGGAAATCCGCATCGTCGGCCATCAGTGGTGGTGGGAGATTCAATACCTGAACGATGATCCCTCGCTCCAATTCACCACCGCCAACGAGCTTCATCTTCCGTCGGGCCGGCCCGTGAACATCGAGGTCGAGACCCGGGACGTGATGCATTCGTTCTGGGTGCCGGCGCTGCACGGCAAGGTCGATCTGATTCCCGGGCGGGACAACTATATCCGGATCGAAGCCTCGCAACCGGGCAGCTATAGCGGCCAGTGCGCCGAGTTCTGCGGCGCCGAGCACGCGCGCATGCGCATTCTGGCGGTCGTGCAGGAGCCGGAAGATTACCAGGCTTGGCTGGCGGCTGAGCGGCAGCCGGGCGTGAACCCAACAACTCCGGATGCAATCGCCGGCCAGCAGGTCTTTCTCGGCGGTCCTTGCTCGATGTGCCACACCATTCGCGGAACCGTGGCTGGAGGAACGGTTGCTCCCGATCTGACGCACATCGGCAGCCGCAAAATGATCGCTTCCGATTCTTACCCCAACAACGACGCCTATCTCGAGGCATGGGTGACGCACGCGCAATCGCTCAAGCCTGGAGCCGAAATGCCTGACCTTACCCAATTCACGGGAGAGCAGCTAAAGGATCTGGTCGCGTATCTGCGCCAACTGCAATGAACTTTCCAGGGAGTCTCTCTATGCCGAGCCATCGCCATCGCTTCCTTTTTTATTTGATTGCGGCCTTCTACTTTCTAACCGCGGCTTCGTGCTTTGCACAGGGCGCGCCGAACTGCACTGGCTTGCCGGATGCGGGCCGACTTCGCTCGGTAGTGCAAAACATTGTCAAGGAAGGCGCTCTGAAGAACGGCGGAATGGGAAATCAGGAATGGGCCGCGGTAGTGAACCGCGACGGCGTCGTCTGCGCGATCGTCTTTAGCGGAACCACGCGGTCCGATGAGTGGCCGGGAAGCCGCGTCATCGCAGCGGAGAAGGCGAGCACGGCGAATGGCCTCAGCAGCCGGGACTACGCCCTGTCGACGGCAAACGTCTACGCCGCCGCGCAGCCCGGCCAGAGCCTCTACAGCCTGACAACGAGCGCCAGTCCAAATCCCAACGCAGTCTTCGGCAATGCTGAGACCTTCGGAACTCCCAACGATCCCATGATCGGGAAGGCCATCGGGGGCATCATCGTTTTTGCCGGAGGGCTTCCGCTCTATCAGGGGGATGGCAAGATTATCGGCGGCCTGGGGCTCAGCGGAGATACTTCCTGCACGGACCATGTGATTGCGTGGAAGGTCCGTCATGAGCTGCACCTCGATGCGGTCCCGATGGGCCCGAGCCCCGAGCACAATGACAATATGATTCTCGATTTCCACAACAACATGAGCCCGAGCGGCTTCGGCCATCCCTCTTGCAAGGGAGGAACGCAGGCCGACAACATCATCCAGAACCTGTCGAAGGATTTCCCCACCGGACCAGGGAGGAAGTAAGCGGTTCGTCGCCAGTGAGAACTTATGAGCCGCTGTTCTTAGAGCAGAATCAGCGCAACTGCACCCAGCGGGGTAGATGCAGACTGGATTTTTGTCCAAGAAAATCCAATTTCCCAGACATGGGCCGGGTATACCTATGCTGATTCTGCTGTAGGCGGCAACAGAACTGAGCCGGCAAGCTGGAGCCTTTGCCTTTCAACCTGCTCATACTGCTGCTCCGCGCGCAAAATCAAGGCGTCAAAATCGAATTGGTGCAGGCGGTGGTCGCGCTTCGAAGCCGACTGCAGCGCCTTCCACAGAGAAAGTTTGCCGAAAATGCCGAGCGCAAGAAGCTCCAGCGACTCGAACGTTTCGAAGTTTGTGGAGCCGGTGTGCCCGAGCTTGAGCCGTGCGGCCTTCTCGAGCAGCCATCCACCGGCCCGCTTGGCAGTGCTGGGCGAAGCACCGATTTTTTCCACGATGGACCGCAGCGCCACGTCGTCGGCCTGAATTTCGGGGATTAGATTCCGTGCGAACTCCCGGAATCTTGGATCGTCGTGCTGCTCACGCATGGATTCCAGGACCTGGATGGCGACCTGGGCTCCCCCGAGGTGATCGTTCAAATAAGTGGTGAGAGGCGCGGTCATGCAGGATTCGCCGGTAAAGGGACGCCGGTCAGCCGGTCAGTAGATAAGATGCGAGATAAGCTGCGGAGACTTTGCCGCGCGGCGAAATCTCCGGCTATGCGATAGTCACCAGAAAGCGGCATCTTGCGCGAGAATGAGAGAGTGGCCACAGCTTGAAGCTCCCGCTCGACACGCGAGTTCACGTTGCGGCCCTTTCCGGGAGGGTTCTTATGCTTTCGCGCACGCTTCTGCCCCTCGCTGCTCTTGCCTTGGCGCTGCTGCCGGTCGTCGCCTGCGCGGCCGCAGTCAAAGTTCCGATTCCCGCGCCCGAGGCCGACGAGCAGCTCGCTCACTCCAGCGGCAAAGAGACGGCCGTCTTTGCCGGCGGATGCTTTTGGGGCACGCAAGCGGTTTTTGAGCGAGTGAAGGGCGTGACGAAGACGACCACCGGCTACTCCGGCGGATCGGCAGCGACCGCCACCTATGACCAAGTGGTGACGGAGACGACGGGACACGCGGAATCGGTCGAGGTGGTGTATGACCCTTCGCGCGTGACCTATGGCACGCTGCTCCGCATCTTTTTCTCGGTGGCGCACGATCCGACGCAGCTCAACCGGCAGGGGCCGGATGTCGGCACATCCTACCGCTCGGTGATCTTTTACGAGAATGATGAGCAGAAGCGCCTGGCCAATGCATACATTGCGCAGCTTAGCCGGGAGAAGGTCTTCTCCTCGCCGATCGTGACCCAGGTCACTCCGCTCAAGGGCTTCTATGCCGCCGAGCTCTATCACCAGGATTACGCCCTCAAGAATCCCGGCAATCCCTACATTTTGATCTGCGATCGCCCGAAGATCGAAGCACTGAAGCGCCAGTTCCCCGATCTTTTTGTGGATTACACAGGGCAGAAGTAGAGCGGCAAAGCAGCGAGCTGGCGAGTTAGCAAGTTAGGATCACTCGGGGCCGATTGGCGAGATACGGGATCTTTCAGCCGCTTCCATCAAGCTCCGTTGCCGGATCCCGGCCCTCGCCTGCGCGAGGGCGCCTCAGAAACGACGGCGGTTCACTAGCTGGAGGAGGCCGCGGCGCTCGCCTGGGTGGCGGAGAGCGGCATCGGCGCGGTAACGAAGACCTGCTCGACCTGCCCCTCGACGACGCGATAGATCGCAAACTGGCGGGTATGGCTGCTGCGCAGCTCGAAAATAAGGTCCCCGCGATTGTTGGCGCGAGCATCGACGACATCGACGAGCTGCATGTCGGGCGTGAGATCGAACATGCCTGCGGTCGTGGTCGAAGTGAAGATCACGTGAGGCACGCCGTAGAAATCCGGCTGCGCGATGAGCGTGATGTACTGAGTTTTTCCCGAAGCGGGGGTGCTTTCCGCAGTCAAGATGAGGGTCGCGCCGCTGTCGTAAGTGAGCTGGTAGGCGGCAAAGCGCTCGTTGCTGAGCTGCGGGAGCGCGTGGGCGGCGGGTAGGTGTGCGCGGCGGGCCGCTGCGGTGCGCGCGGCGGGGCGTTTTGCCGGAGTCTTGGAGGCAGGGGGTGCAAGAGCCGTCTGCGCCAGGGCCTCCATCTGCGACTTCATCTTCGCCTCATCCGAGGGGCTCGACCACCCGTAAGCGAAGGGATGGGGCTCGCGGTCCTCGGCATCGGAGACGGCGACCATCTGCTGCAGGTTTGGAGGAGCGCCGGTCAGTTTGGGTTCTTCAAAAGACTGGCTGTCTTCAGGATTGGAGCTGCCGCGGGTGAGGTGGGGGCGGTCGGGATCGGCTCCTCCGGTGGCCGTCTCGGGACCCTGGGGAAGGTAGCTGGGAGCGCTGCTTGCCGTGGAATCCGAGCGGCGGCGCAACACGGGGCGATCGGGATCGACGGGAGCACTTTCGCCCGCTGAGCCCGACGCGCCGGCACCTCCGGAGCTTGATGGGCCGGCGCCTCCGGAGCTGGGTGTACTTGAAGAGCCTGTCCCGGCTGAACCGGACGACGACGCTGCGCCACCTTGCGATGAGCCGCCACTGCCCGTGCTGCTGTCGTCCGTTCGTCGAACGAGCACGGGCCGGTCAGGATCGACAGGCGCTGGATTTTGCCCGGAAGCGCTTCCGCCATTGCCGGAGCTGCCGGAATTGGTGCTGGTGGGAGAGCTGCCCGAAGCGGAGCCGGTGCTGGCAGTTCCCTGCTGACTGCTTCCGCTGCCTGTGCTGCTGCCGTCCTCGCTTCCCGCGCGGCGGACGAGCACCGGACCTGAATCCGAAGCGGAAGAATTTTGCCCGCTGCCCGCCGACTGGCCGCTGCTGCTGTTGAGATGCGGACCGCCGGCGCCGGCATCGCGGACTACCTGCGGCATGTTCTTCGAGTTCGGCAGCTTGTGGATGGAAGGAAGCACGAGATTCCGCCACACTCCATAGCCGATCCAGGAACCCTCGACATCCTGCGCGGTATTCACATCAAAAAGGCCTTGCGGAATGCCGGCGGATTGCAGGATGTATTCGGTTCCGGAGTCGAGCGCGAGCGGCTCCGGGCGCGCGAGATAGAGGCCGCCGGGCTGATAGTTTTCGCCATCGAAGACAGCGATCGGAATGAGACGGCTGGCGCTGGGATGGCCCGGGGACCCTGTCCACTCAAGCACGGCGACGGACCGCAGGGTTGACGCGGCCTTTTTCTGGGTATCGATATGGCCGGGGTATTGGGCAAAGGCGAGAGAAAACGCGGCTCCGAGAACTCCGGGAAGGAGCCAAGCGGGGTTCGGAGGCCGGAATCGGTGGCGCATCTGATTGCCTATTGCCGCCTGAGCTTTATTTCACAATTGCCGGCAGGGTGCTGTCTAGTGTGCAGACAAGCAGGGGGCGCAGACAAGCCGCGCCCCACCTGTTGATAGACTCTCTTTGCGCGCAGGCCAATCCCCAAAATAGCACCGGAACGCGGGGCTGACCGGCTGAATTTCGATGCGCCGCGAAAAGGATTCGCTCCCATGGAACTGAACGATACCATTGCCGATTTCACTCTTCAGACCGACGAGGACAAGACCATTCATTTGAAGGACTATGCCGGGCGGCCGGTGGTGCTCTTCTTTTATCCCCGTGCCGATACTCCAGGCTGCACGATCGAGGCCTGCGGCTTTCGCGACGTCTTCAAAAAGGTTCAAGCAGCCGGAGCCGTCGTGCTGGGAATCTCCCGCGATACGCCAAAAGCGCAGAAGAAGTTCAAAGAAAAGTACAGCCTGCCTTACACGCTGCTTGCTGATGTAGACGAAAAAGTCTGCAAACAGTTTGGTGTGATCAAAGAAAAGAACATGTATGGCAAGAAAGTGATGGGCATCGAGAGGACGACCTTCCTGATCGGGCCGGACCGGAAGCTTCTGAAGATCTTCCCTAAGGTCAAGCCGGAGGGACATGCCGAGGAGGTGCTGGCGGTGCTTCAAGAGATGCATGGCTAAGTCGGGAGGCGGAGGGACGATGGCGGCGGGAGGGGCGAGATTGCTGCCGCGAAGCTTTTATTCCCGGCCTCCGGAAGAGGTGGCGCGGCAGTTGTTAGGCAAGCTTCTTGTGCGGCCGGCCGGCGCCGATACCCCGGAAGAGCTGGCGGGAAGAATCGTCGAGGTCGAAGCGTACTTCGGCAACGAGGATCCCGCGGCACACGCATTCGCCGGAAAGACGGCTAGAACTGAGGTGCTTTTCGGGCCCCCGGGGCATGCCTACGTTTACTTCATTTACGGGATGCATTCCTGCCTGAATGTTTCCTGCGAGCCGGAGGGGCGCGCCGGATCGGTGCTGATTAGGGCTCTGGAGCCGGTGGCGGGCCTGGAGACCATGGCGCGAAGGCGATGGCCGGAGGGCTTCCCGGGGCAGGTAGAACTGGCGCCGGAGCTGGCGCGGAAATTGATTTCGGGACCGGGACGGCTGTGCCAGGCTTTCGCGATTACCCGCGCGGCGGACAACGGCGTGGATTTTACTTCGCCACACTCACGGTTGCAGATCAAGGACGACGGCTTGGCCGCGGCAGCGATTGAAGTGACGCCCCGGATTGGCATCCGCAAAGCGGCGGACCGCCTAGCCCGCTTTGTGGTGGCGGGGAATCCGCATCGATCGCGGTAGAGTCTCCGGATGGAAGGACCCCGGCTTCCCGCTGTTCCGTTTCGGAGGAAGCGAGGCTGGGGGCCGATGTTTGCTACAATCAATCGACGGAATGGTGACAGTTCCGCGCGCTGCGGCCTCGCAGCGGGGTTTTGTCGAAGCGTGGGGACGTAGTTCAGTTGGTTAGAATGCTGCCCTGTCACGGCAGAGGTCGCGGGTTCGAGCCCCGTCGTCCCCGCCATAGATTCCAAAGAACTTACGGAATATATGGGACCTAAGTGACAAGCAAATCCAGACACATTACGGGCACAATAAGCGATTACGCTTCTGTACGTGTTTGATCCCTCTTTGTGCCCACGCCGGGCACAATCATCTGCACAACCTTGCTCTGTGCGGCACGCTTGTGCGAGTTCACGGCCTGCGTATAAACGTCGAGCGTGATCTTGCTGTTGGCGTGTCGTAAAAGCTCCTGGACGGTCTTCACATCTTCCCCGTTCGCCTTGAGCAACGTGCCGAAGGAGTGGCGGAAGGTGTGCCAACCGATGTTCTTGTGAATGCCAGCCGCCTTCGCCGCTGGCTTGATGTACCGCTTCATGAGGTTGTCCGGCCAGTAGGGCTGTTTGCCTTTCATGGTCGGGCTAGCGAAGACCCAATCGGACTCCATCGGATAGGCGCAAGTCTTTCTCCAACGCAGACGATCCTCGGCCATGTACTCGTCCATCGGGACGGGCCTGGCTGACGCCTCTGTTTTGCAGACACCCAATACCTGATGCCAGATTGATTCGGTGACGCGAATCTCCAGATTCTCAAAATCAATGTCATCCCACTTGAGAGCGAGCAGTTCACTCACTCGCAATCCGGTCGCAGCGTCGAGCAATACTAACGTGCGCTCCCTGACGGCCAGTTTGGTGAGAAGTGTCTGGAGTTCGTGCAATTCGAGAACATCGGGAATCTTCTCTCGTTTCGCGCTTTGCCGAACGAGGCGAATCGGATTTCTGTCCGTCCACTCGTACCGCATTGCGTGACTGAAGAGAGCGCTCATAATGTTCCGAATCTTCGCTTTGGTTCCTCTTGCCCGCTCTATGTCATCCGCCATGTCCAATAACGGATGAGACATTGGTTATTCCAATTCGGAATGACAAGTCATAGGACAGGTGCGCAGTTCAGGGCCGCCCTGTAAAGATTGACTGAATCGGCCAGCCAAACAGGTGTACCGTATGTGGTACTATGTTCGTAGGAGATGAATCGTCCGATCCAATCTGCGGGCTTGAAACGGATAGAGGTAATCTTCTTTCGCACCAGCGCGGGTGGAGAGCCTGTGCGCGATTGGCTTAGGTCGCTCAAGCCAATCGAGGATCGGAAACAGATCGGCGTAGACATGAAAACCGTGGAGTTCGGTTGGCCGGTTGGAATGCCGGTTTGTAGACCGTTGGGGGATGGACTCTATGAAGTGCGGTCAAGTTTGAGTCAAAACAGAATCGCTCGGGTGCTGTTCTATATCGACACGAAGGGCAGGATGGTGCTGTTGCACGGCTTTATCAAGAAGACGCAGAAGACGCCGACAGCCGATTTGGACCTGGCCCGGAAGAATAAAGCTCTCCATGAGAGCGAGTTGAAGAGGGGGAAATGACGATGGCAAACGGAGCGGTAGACATACACAGCGGATCGAGTTTCGATGACTTTCTGGATGAGGAAGGATACCGAGACGAAGTGGAGAGCGCCGCCATCAAGCGCGTGCTTGCCTGGCAGTTTGAGCAGGAGATGACCCGACAGCAAAAGACGAAAAGAGCGATGGCGGCGGAGCTGAAAACCAGTCGTTCTCAGTTGGATCGTTTGCTCGATCCACAGAACACAGCGGTTTCCCTCGACACCTTGACGCGGGCGGCGAACGTCCTCGGCAAGCGTCTGGTGCTGGAAATTAGGGATGTGCGGCCCCGAGGTTTGCGAGCGAAGCGGGCGGGGCAGCGCCGTTCAAGGGTGGCCGTGGGCACAGCCGCTGGTCATGGGAAGGGTAGAACTTAGTGGGCTTGCCCGTCCGGGGTTGTTA
>DATAWF010000032.1:0-11624 GCA_036267335.1 Acidobacteriaceae bacterium | reverse complement strand
CAACGTCGTCTTGCCGTGATCGATGTGCCCGATCGTCCCCACGTTCACGTGCGGCTTTGAACGATCAAACTTTTCCTTCGCCATAAAAATCCCAAATCCCTTTCATCGCTTGTGCTGCCTGTTGCTTCTCGGGGCGCCGGCTGTCCGGCTCCAGCCCCAAAATCTTAAAACCAGCTTTTAGCCGCTAGCTTCTAGCTGCTAGCCTCTAGCTTCGTCCTGCTCGCTCCAGCCTTATCGGTTCGATCTTCCACTGCAACGGCTAGAAGCTAGTGGCTAGAAGCTAGCAGCTGTCTTTCTCAGTAGTACGCGTACACCTTCAAATACCTCTGCCTCAGTTCCAGCGGCACTTTCTCCACCAGCCGCAAATACCGCTCGCGCGTCAGCGCCTGATCTGAAACCGGCAATCCCTTGTACAGACCGATCGCTTCCTTGCCCAACAAGCCGCGCTCCAGGAGCCCTTCATAATTCCTCACCCGCAGCTTCGCCTTGCTCACCCGGTTCAGAAAAACTTCCACGTCGCGCGCGTCAAATGCCGCATCGATCAGCGCATGAAGCTTTGCGTACCCTTGCTCATCCGTGACCGCAATCGCCGCCTGCTCAAACATCGTCAAAACCTCAAAAACAGCTTCAAGCTTCTAACCACTAGCTTCCAGCTTCATTCTGCTCCGCCAGCCGCATCGACTCGTTCCCCCACCGCCCGAGCTAGAAGCTAAAAGCTAGCGGCTAGCAGCTGTTTTCTGGAGCGGGAGACGGGGATCGAACCCGCGACCAACAGCTTGGAAGGCTGTGACTCTACCACTGAGTTACTCCCGCCCAAATCGGTGATCAGTTGTCCGTGTTCAGCGATCAGTTTCATTCTGCCAAGAAAAGCCAAATCAGCTTCCAGGCCGCTGCCGTTCTGACCACCGACCACCGTCCACTGTTCACTGTTCACTGCATTTCTGGAGCTGATGACCGGGTTTGAACCGGTGACCTCTCCCTTACCAAGGGAGTGCTCTACCAACTGAGCTACATCAGCCCTCTAAACCCAAGCTGCCAGCTTCCAGCCTTTAGCTTCTAGCCTTATCTTGCCGGTATGAGCCACGGCGGCTCGGATCCGCAACTTCAAGCTGGAAGCTAGTAGCTAGAGGCTAGTAGCTAGTTCTTCTCTCCCGCCCTGCGAATCTTCTCCGCATGCCGGGCCAAAACCGTTCTCAACGCCAACCCGCCAATCACAATCAGCGGAATCAACTTCAACGCCACCGGCTTGCCGAACACGAGCACCGAACCATCGCCCATCGTCAGCCAAACCAGCACTGCCAAAACCGCAAACATTCCCAGCGCCGCCCAAAACTTCCGGTCTAAATCCGCATCGGCGCTCTTCACTTTTACCTGACCACGGTTCCCTACGTCCCTCAGTCCCTGTCTTCTCGGTCCCTGTCTTCTCGGTCCCTTGTTCCCTTGTTCCCTGTTTCTCTGCTTTTCTGGTGCACAGGGGAGGATTCGAACCTCCGTAGCTCCAAGGAGCGGCAGATTTACAGTCTGCTGCCATTAACCGCTCGGCCACCTGTGCCCAAAGGCCCGCGAACCAAACTCGTCCACGCGCCTAAAGCATCTGCCCAACTTCCTCGCTCGTCCCTCTTCCGCGCACGCCGCAACCTCCGGAGAGCCTCCGGAATTTCTCGACATTTCGCCTGAAGTGGATTCTCCGAGGAGTTGAGCTCCGGCATCTAAAAACTGCTGCACGCCGGTCAACTCTTGCCGCTTTCGTCTCCCGTTCCGGTTTCCTTATTATGGAGCTGGCGAAGGGATTTGAACCCCCGACCCTCTGATTACAAATCAGATGCTCTACCAGCTGAGCTACGCCAGCTCTTTACCCGCCGGAAACCCGTCCGGAGGCCGACTCGTTCGCGGACACACTCCAGCTTTCCGCGTACACGGCACAGAACACAAGGTTAGCACACAGAGGCACCGCGAGCAAACGCGAGAGCGCCTCAAAAAACGCGGCAATGAACCCCAGAAAACAATGCAGTGCCGAAGGCGCCTGAGCGCCCGCAAGCTATTGCAAATCCGGGTGCCCAACGAGCCCAACCCTCCAGAGTTGTATTGCGAAACAACCGCGCCGCAGTGGATCATTTTCTCGTAACACTGATCCGGATTTTCCGATCCCGCTCGTCAAGGAGAGGCTTCTATGCGCAAGGCTGTTTGCGCGATTCTATTGCTGGTGATTGGCCCGTTTCTCATCGCCCAGGCGGCGCTCACCAACGACTCCATCGTCAAGATGGTTAAAGCTCAGCTTTCCGACGACGTCATCGTCACCACCATCAACGCCTCGCCCGGCGCCTATGACACTTCGCCCGACGGCCTCATCGCGCTCAAGCAGGCCGGCGTCAGCGACAAAGTGATCGCCGCGCTGGTCGCCAAATCCGCGCCCGCATCATCGGGCGCCACGCCATCCGCTGCCGATGCGCCCGCGCCCACTGCCCCGCTTCCTCCAGGTGTCGACAACATCGGCGCCTACTACAAAGACAGCGGCGGCAATTGGCAGCCCCTGCCCTCTGAAGTGGTGATCTTTGAGTCGGGCGGGCTGGTCAAGCACGTAGCCTCCGCCGGCCTCATGAAGGAAGATTTGAACGGCCTCGTCGGAGGCATGCGCAGCCGTCTCGTCGTCAGCACACCCATCACGTTCATCCTCCACGTGCCCCAGGGACGAACGGCCAGCGATTACGAGCTCGTTCGCCTCCATGTTGTCGGCAACAACCGGCAATTCCAATCCGTCGCCGGCGGCCTCATTCACGAGTCCTCCTCCGGCTCGCTGCGCGACGAGATCGATTTCTCCAGCACCCAGGTTGGACCCTCGGCTTATCAGATCGTCCTCAACAACGGACTGGGCAACGGCGAATTCGGTTTCCTCGAGCCCCAGGACACGTCCACGCCCAAAACCCCGGCCAGTTCCGGCAAAATCTTCACCTTCGCCATCGTCGACTAGCGCCAGCTGGATAGTTCCCCTTGAAAGCGCGCGTCCTCGCCGGCCTATCCGGTTCACAATCGGAGACGGTAAGGCAGCGAATCGCCCGCGCCGTAAGCGCGGAGGACATTAGCCCCGCGCTTCAGCGTGGGGAATCAGGACAGATTGATTCTCGCAGTCCCGTAGGGACGGTGCCGCGTGCCCCATCCAAAGCGCAGTCTCATCGCGCTTTGGGTGGGAAACCACAATCCTCAACCCGCCACACCCCAATCCCAACCGGAGACGGTAAGGCAGCGAATCGCCCGCGCCGTAGGCGCTGAGGAGGTTAGCCCCGCGCTTCAGCGTGGGGAATCAGGACAGATTGATTCTCGCAGTCCCGTAGGGACGGCGCTGCTCTAAAGGGGCACGGCTTTACATCCCGCGGAAAAATTCCAAAGCGAAGAGCCTCGTATCAGGGCATGAGTCTACTCATGCCGCCAGCGTCGCAAAATGAACGCGGGCTCGAGCCCCTGAGGCCACGCTCCCTGATGGAACCCACACACACAAAACTTCTTGCCTAAACCGCCGATCCAGTACATCATTCATGTGCTTTCCTTCAGGTCGACTTTGCCGTTTTGAAAGACGGGGAGACACCTATGAACCGATGCGGTCTTTCACTCTTGTCCTTGGTCGTTTGCTCCTCGCTGCTCCCAAAACGGGGAAACAGTAAACCATGAACATGAAATCGATCCTTGCCATGATCGCGGCAACATTGCTCGCGGTAAATAGCCTCGGTTATGCCGAAGATGTGACCTTCGGCAATGTCAAACTCGCCGACGCAAAAGGCCAGCAATCGAATGCCAAGCTGATTTTCAGCGATTCGACCAAGAGCATCGTGATTCAGGTCTCCGATCGAGACCTGGTTTCAATCCCCTACGCAAACCTGGAAAAGCTCTCATACGAGTACACCAAGAAACACCGCATCACCTCGGGGGCGATCACGATGGTTTTTTCGCTCGGAGCCGGCGCTATCGTCATGCTCACCAAGTCCAAGAGCAACTGGCTTTACATCGACTATCACGACCAGGATTCAAAGAGGACCGTGGTGCTCAAGTTGGAGAAAAAAGATCTTCAAACGATCTTCGACGCTGCGAAGACGCATACCGGCAAAGAAGTCATCGACCTCGGCAACGCTGGCAACGGATAGGGATGCGGTTTCTGGAACTAGAAGACGCAAATGCGCACCTCGGTGCGACCAGCCCACCCAATCCTAAGGGGTTTCGCTCACTCCCCACTGAGGCGGGAGATTGACCATGAAACGTTTCGCTCCATTCTTTTTCCTGCTCGCAGCGTTCTTCCCGGCCCCACCGCTGGCAGCCGCAACCGGCCAGCCTCTGCCCATCAGCACCGTCGTTGTCCATCCCTTCACCAACGGCAACGGAATGGCGCAATCGCAGGACTTCATCCAGTATTTTTCCGATTACGTTTCCCAGTTTCTGGAGAAAGATAAGATTGCCGCTCAGGTCGTGGAACAGGGAACCCCCGTTCCCGGCGCCGACGCCGCTCACTCGCTCCTGATTGACGGCAAGTTTCTTTCGCACGAAAACGCCAGCCTTATCAAACCCGGAAAGCTGATCGTGGAAATCAGCATCTACCGGCTCAGCGACCATGCGCTGGTAAAAACCTGGACCACGACAACCCACTTCCCGCCCGGCGGCGACCATCAGGACAGGCGCTACGCCTACTACACGGGAGTCGACTCCGCCAACGCGATCCTGGATGCGCTCAGAAGCGTGGACCTGTCGAGCATCCCTCCACCAACGCCCGGCTCCAGCCCAGCATCTCCCGTCGCAGCGCCACCGCCGCCATCGAACGCCGCTACAACCCCTGAAACCGGCGCGGCGCCCGCGCCAGAAACCCCCTCCGCGATCCCTGATGCTTTCGCTTCCGTGCAGTTGTCTTCAGACCCCACCGGCGCCGAGATCACCATCGATGGCAATTATGAAGGCAACACGCCCAGTCTCATCAAACTCGGTCCGGGCAAGCACTCCATCACCATGACCATGCGCGGGTACGCGCCCTGGACGCGCTCGATCCAAACCGCGGCCGGAGAATCCCGCACGGTCGACGCGACCCTCGATAAAACCACCCAGTGAGCTTGCCGTGTGGCCCACGTCCCGGGTTCGGAGCCCTGCATCTCACACCCGCGCTTCGCTTCCCCGCTCGGCATTGGGCCACTGTTTACCGGCAGCCGGCGAAGGGCTGCCGGTTCGCTTGCTAGTCCCACAAGCTCCGCCAACGCCGCTAACCCCGCTATCTCCGCTGCACTCTGTTACGCTCATTTCTAACGGTTCCCGCATCCTATCTCCATGAGCCGACGCACCCGCAAAACGCTTCTCATCGTCGCCGCGGTCCTGCTTGTGCTGGCCCTCGCCGTTTTCCTGCGCTCCAAGGCCCCGCCTGAAGCTGCACGCCTGCTCCCGGAGTCCGACGGCATCATCTACTTCAATCTCAAGGCCATCCGCACCCTGGCTTATAAGGAATTCAAGGCGCCCAACCACGTCCCGGAGTACCAGCAGTTCATTGACGCCATCGGCATTGACCCCGAGCGCGACATCGATCAGGTGGCCATCGCTCTCCATCGCATGCCCGATCCCAACGGCCCCAACGGTCCCGTCGCCTATTCCATGGTCCTGGTGGGCAAAATTACTGGCCCACGCCTCAACGCATGGCTCGACGCCCACGCCACCTCGCGCGAAAGCTACGTCGGGCACACCATCTACAGCATTCCGTCTGAAGGCCGAACCGTTCGCGTCGCCCAAATCGGATACAACGTGATCGCCGTAACCAACACCCCTACAACCGAGCAGATTCACTCCATCCTCGACCGCCATCGCGCTGCCGCGCTGCCTTTTTCCGGCTCTTCGCTTCTTGAGCGCCACTACCACGATGTGCCTCTGCTCTCTCTCGTCTGGGGAGTCGGCCAGATCGGGCTTCCCTTCTCCGAGAGCGGCTCCATTCACGTCTTTGGCTTCGCTCTACCGCTCGAGCCCGATTCCACCATCATCGCCAGCATCGCTCCGGCCTTGCCCGTTCCAGGCTCGCTCGCCGCGCTCCGCATCCGCGTCGAGGAGATCGCCCCCACCCAGGACAAAGCCGTCAGCCAGGCTGCCGACCTCACCTCGCTCGTGACTCTTGCCCGCGCTCTCGCCCAGCCTCTTGCCGATACCAACACCAACATTGCCTTCAAAGAGCTTCTCAAGACAGCCCAAGTCGCTCAGCACGGCGAGCGCGTTGTGATAACCGCAACCATTGCCGCAAATACCCTCGCCCACCTGTAGAGACCGGCCCCTCAGTCCCCCCGGCGTTGTAGCATGGAACGTGCCCGGAGACCCATGCAAATTCGTGTTCTAAATTCCTGCTCCTTCCTGCTCTTTGCCGCCGCCCTCGCAACCGCTTTCGGACCTGGCGTCGCTGCCGCCCAAAACCCCGCCCCGCAAAATTCGGCCGCCGCAAATCCCGACCGCCCTTGGATGAATCCTGCTCTCTCACCTGAGGATCGCGCAGACCTCGTCCTTAAAGAGCTCACGCTCGACGAAAAGATCGCGCTGCTGCATGGCAATGGAATGGCCCACGCCGCCAACTGGCAGACGCCGCTCACCGACCTCGCCAACGGCGGTGCCGGATACGTCGAAGGCGTCAAGCGCCTCGGCATTCCCGGCCTCGTCATGTCCGACGCAGCCTACGGCGTCCGCGATTCGGGAGCCAACGGCCGCTATTCGACCGCGCTGCCCTCCAGCCTCGGAGCCGCGTCAAGTTGGGACACCGAATCCGCATGCGCCTATGGCACGGTCATCGGCAGCGAACTGCGCGCCCAGGGCTTCAACATGACCCTCGGCGGTGGCGTTGACCTGGCCCGCGAGCCCCGGGACGGCCGTACCTTCGAGTACGCCGGCGAAGACCCGCTTCTGGCCGGAACCATCGTCGGCAATCTCATGAAGTGCGAGCAAGGCCAGCACGTCGTCGGCGACATCAAGCACTACGCCATGAACGACCAGGAAACCGGCCGCAACTTCGTCAACGCCATCGTCTCCAGGCGCGGCATGCAGGAATCCGATCTCCTCGCCTTCCACATCGGCATCTCCATCGCCAATCCCGCTGCCGTCATGTGTTCCTATAACCGCGTCAACGGCGACTACGCCTGCGAAAACTCGTACCTTCTTCACGATGTGCTCAAGGGCCAATGGGGCTTCAAAGGCTTCGTTGACTCCGACTGGGGTGGAACCCACTCTACGGAGAAAGCCTCGGCAGCCGGTCTTGACCAGGAACAGCCGATGGGCAATTATTTCGGCGCCAAACTCAAGGATGCGGTCCTCGCCGGCCGCGTGCCCATATCTGAAATTGACGATCACGCGCGGCGCGTTCTTTATGCCGAGTTTCTCTCCGGCATCGTCGATGACCCGCCGCAAAAAAGCGTGGTCGCTGTCGAGAAGGATTTGAACATCGCCCAGCACGTGGAGGAAAACAGCATTGTTCTCCTCAAAAACCGCAACTCCGTGCTGCCCATCGTTCCTTCCCGCATCCGGTCGATCGCCCTCATCGGCGGCCATGCTGACGTCGGCATGATCTCCGGCGGGGGCTCGGCGCAGGTTGACCCGCCCGGCGGCAACGCCATCATGCCTCCCGGCAAAGGCGCAACACGCTGGCAGGAACACATCTGGTTCCCCACCTCGCCGCTTGAGGCTCTTCGCGCCAGGTTGCCGCATACAAAAATCACGTTTGATCCCGGAACCGATTTGGACTCCGCCGCGAAGCTCGCGCGCACCTCCGACCTCGCCATCGTGTTTGCCTATCAGTGGGAATCGGAAGGCATGGATCTTCCCAATCTTTCGCTCCCCGACAATCAGGACGCTTTAATCGAGCAGGTGGCCGCGGCCAATCCTCACACCGTCGTCGTGCTCGAATCCGGAACCGCCGTCACCATGCCATGGATCGACAAAGTCTCCGGCGTCGTCGAAGCCTGGTACGCCGGCAGCGCGGGACACAAGGCGCTCGCCAATGTTCTTGTCGGCGACGTCAATCCCTCCGGCAAGCTGGCCATCAGTTTTCCAAAGAGTGTGGACGATCTCCCCCACCCTGTCATTCCTCCGCTGCCGCCGCACATTCGCGCGCACGGAGCCGACCCCGTCAATCCCGATACGCCTGCCGTGAGCTATTCGGTCCATTACACCGAGGGCGCGGAAGTCGGGTACAAGTGGTATCGGACCGAGCACAAGACGCCGCTGTTTCCCTTCGGCTTCGGCTTGTCCTACACCTCGTTCGCCTATTCCGGCCTCAGCGTTGACTCCGCTGCCAGAACTGCCCGCTTCACCGTGCGCAATACCGGCACACGCGCCGGCACTGAGGTCGCGCAGGTCTACGCAACGCTCCCCGCGGGCTCCGATGAATCCTGGGAACGCCTCGCGGGCTTTGCCCGCGTGACCCTCGCGCCCGGGAAATCTCAAACCGTCACCGTCACCATCGATCCACGCGTCCTGGAAACCTTCAGCGAAACAGACGAGAGCTGGAACCTGGCGGCCGGCGCCTACAAAATCATGGTCGGCCCCTCTTCCAGCACCACGCCCCTTTTGGGTACTTTGACGATTCGATGAAATCTGCGCCTGACTAATCTCGCTCAGTACACGCGCCGCGCCGGAACTTCTGTTCGGTATCGAACAGAAACCGTGCGCCCCCGAGCCATAAAGTGGTTTGAGCGAAAGACGAGGAAGAACTCTCCATGCCCATACCGGTGAAACCTTGCGACGGCTCCTTCAGCGACGAGACCATCGGCTTACTGATGTCCAATGCCGACCGCGCCCAGTGGCATCTCCATCCCTGTGCGCGTTGCGGACAACAGGTTGGGGCGCGCCTCGACAAAGGCCGCTGGCTTCCCGAGACGCACTGGCCCTCGGTCCCGGCGCGTCCGCCTCGCGAGCGGGCAGAGTCTAAGCGGTGAATCCCGTATCGAACTCCGCGTAGTTGTCCAGATGCTGCTTGATCACGGTGTAGCATTCGCAGGCCGCCTTCGTCAGTCCGGCTACATCGAGAATTTCGATTTGCCCGTGCGAGTATTGGATCAGCCCCTTCTCTTTCAGGGCGCCCGCTGCCGTCGTAACCGTAGGCCGGTTGCCTCCCAGCATGTCGGCAAGAAACTCGTGCGATATCTTGAACGAATTGCGGTGCGCGCGGTCGGCGCAGATCAGCAGCCAGCGCGCTAATCGCTGTTCAAAGTTGTGCCGGGCATTGCATCCCGCGGATTGCATCGCCTGTACGAGCTGTGTTTGAACATACCGCAACGCAAGTTTGTGGAACTGGCCACCCAGGTCGAATTCTTTTCGCCCCGTCTCTACGCCGCAAAAATATCCACGGCCGGCAATCTGCGTATAGACGCGGTTCAGGCTCTTTTTGGTCCCCATGAGTGCCGATACGCCGATCACCGATTCGTAACCGAACATTCCCACTTCCACCTGGGCTCCATCGCCAAAAGTGGTGGTCATGGATGCCATCCCCTCTTCCACGAAATAGAGCCGGTCAATCGGGCTGCCGGGGTACTCGATCTCGTGCATCAACTCGAATTCAACCGGTTGCAGAGCAAGCCGCTGGATCGCTTCCGAATCCAGGGCCCTCAGAAGCGTGTTCTTGAACGCGCCATTTTGCAAGAAACCCTCCTGGGACCCGATCGGCATCTATGTTCGATATCGTACACAGTATGATGCATCTTCTCGCGAGCATTAGCCAGTTCTCGATGCCGGCTCCGCTGCCTTTCCCGGAACCCCATCGCCCGCCCTCCGCATCTGTAAGAATGATCGCTGTGTTGAACGGTCAACCCGCACTTCCCGGAATTCACCCCAGAGAGGTCTCATGAATCATCGGCATCGTCTCACCGCTTCGGCCGTCATCGGCCTTGCAGTTCTCGCGTCCACTCTGAGCGTCTCCGCGGCCCCTGCGGCCGCCGCGGACTCCTCCAAAGACTCCAGCCACACCGTGCTGACCGGCCAGGCCGCATTCACCGACGCGGCCCACGAGTCCCCCGGCACTCGCCGTCATCTCACCGTCGCCGACTTGCCCGAGCCTATGCCCGATCAATCCGTCGACAACGGCGCCACCGTCGTGCCGCGCCCCGCCAACGCCTGGCCCATCGCGCCCAGGGGCTTCAAGGTCGAGCTCTACGCCACCGGCCTCGATAATCCGCGCCTCATCCGCTTCGCTCCCAACGGCGACCTCTTCGTCGCCGAAAGCGCCCCTGGCAAAATCGCAATCTACCGCGGCGTCGACGCCAGTGGTAAACCCAGGCAAGTCTCCGTATTCGCTACCGGTCTCCACCAGCCCTTCGGCATCGCCTTTTATCCGCTTGGCCCCAACCCCAAATGGGTTTACATCGGGGACACGGATGCTATCGTGCGCTTCCCGTATCACAACGGCGACCTCAAGGCCACCGGCGCCATGGAACAGCTCGCCGATCTGCCCGGCGGCGGTCGTCTCCGCGGCGGCGGCCACTGGACCCGCGATCTCCGTTTCTCCCAGGACGGCAGCAAGCTCTTCGCCTCCGTCGGCTCGCACTCGAACGTCGACGATCCCGACACCCACCCTGAAGAATTCCATCGCGCCGATGTGCTCGAGTTCACGCCCGACGGCAAGTTCGTTGAGGTCTACGCCTGGGGCATTCGCAACTGCGTCGGCGAGGCCATCAATCCCACAACCGGCCAGCTCTGGTGCTCCACCAACGAGCGCGACGCCATCGGCAACAACCTCGTTCCCGACTACATCACCCACGTCCAGGAACACGGATTCTACGGCTGGCCATGGTTCTATATGGGCGGCCACTGGGACCCGCGCCTCACGGGCAAGCACCCCGAGCTCCAGTCCAAAGTCATCACGCCCGACGTCCTGCTCCAGCCTCACTTCGCTTCGCTGGAAATGACCTTCTACGAGGGCTCGCAGTTTCCCGCCGAATACAAAGGTGACGCTTTCGCCGCCGAACACGGCTCGTGGAACCGCGCCAATCGCGCCGGCTATGAAGTCATCCTCGTGCCCATCAAGAACGGCCATGCCACCGGCGAATATGAAGACTTCCTGACCGGATTTACCGTCGGCGGCGGCGATGGCGATGTCTGGGGCCGTCCCGTTGGCGTCGCCGTCGCTCCCGATGGTTCCCTCTTCGTCTCCGATGACGGTTCCAACTCCATCTGGCACGTGATCTACACGGGCAAGTAACTGCGCCGGCCTCGGCGCCGTCATCCTGAGGAGCAGAGCGAAGAAGGATCTGCGGTTGCCTTTTGCAGATTTCCCTTCGCACGAAAAAGGGGTACCCCATCCGCGGGGTCCCCACAGACAGGTCCTCGTCTGTGGGGTGGATCAAAGCTCCGCTTGGGTGGGATAGCACGAGCCCACCCTCCCCAACTTCGTCATCCTGAGCGAGGTCGCCACGGCGACCGAGTCGAAGGACCCGCAGTTGCTTCTTGCCATCTTCCCTTCGCACGAAAAAGGGGTGCCCCATTCTAAAGTTCGCTGCTCGCCAGCGAACTTTAGGGTGGGATAGCACGAGCCCACCCTCCCCAACTTCGTCATCCTGAGCGAGGTCGCCACGGCGACCGAGTCGAAGGACCCGCAGTTGCTTCTTGCCATCTTCCCTTCGCACGAAAAAGGGGTGCCCCATTCT
>DATAWF010000031.1:0-6012 GCA_036267335.1 Acidobacteriaceae bacterium | reverse complement strand
CGAGCCGTCATAGTAGAGGTGAATCCGTCAGGAGTGGGATCGAGCTGCGCCGCTGGGGGAGCCACAAATCTCTCGGGCTTGATCGATATCACTTCAAATCTAACGACCTTTTGCTTTTGGGCGTCGTTGCCGATGGGACTGCTATGAGCAGCGTGGCTGCTTTGCGCCGCAGTTGCCGCTCTCAATGTGAATCCGATCATCAGACAGAGAAGCGCCAAAGAAAAATATCTGTGCGCTTTGCTAAGTATTTGCGCCATCTCTCTTTTCCGTTCTTCCGAATCACCGCAATGATTCTCACGTTTCTGGTGACATGTTTGCAACGAGCAACTAGAGAACCGTTCTAGTCCTGCATCTCACGGCCCGTCAATTGCCGCGAATCAGAAAACACAATCCGCCCGTTTTCTAATGATCGGTCTTCACAATTGATCGTAGGACGGTGGTGTTGGGACAACCAATGGAAGCTTTGAACTGACCTCAAGGTCGCATGGCACAATCTGACTCGGAGGCACGTCGAACTGGCTCACTCCGCCCCTATCCGCCAATAAGACGCGCGCCGAAGGTGAGCAGCAGACCGCCGACGAGGATGCGGACTCGCGTCCAAGCTGCCTCAGCCTTCGCAGTGAGCCATTGCTTTTCGCACCGATCATGCGCGTTGCCCTGACTGTGTAGCGTGGGAATCTGCCACAGAGCCGGTCGGCAGTTGTCCTGTCATCTGTTCGCGAGTCGCCGCAAACCTTGCGGTGGGGAACGCCGTCGGATAATGCTCTCGTACCCAATCCATCATCTCCTCGCGCACGAGGCATTGCAGGTCGAAGGCCTTGCTTGAATCGGGTGCTCCCATGAGACAGCGGATCTCCATACTTCGGTCGGTCAGGTTCGTTACCTGAAGTCCGACTACCGTGCCGTCCCACTGTGGAGCGGCTTTCACTATCGTTTCCAACTGCTTGCGTAGTTCTTTTACCGGTACTTCGTAGTCGAGGTAGAGAAAGGATGTCGTCAGAATATTTGCGCTCTGCCGTGTCCAGTTGGCAAATGGGTTCTCAATGAACCAGCTCAATGGAACAATCAAACGGCGAAGATCCCAGATTTTCAGCACCACGTATGACGAGGTGATCTCCTCGACCCGGGCCCATTCTCCTGCAACGACGACGACATCGTCGATTCGAATTGGTTCCGTCAGCGCGATCTGCAACCCCGCCAGAAAATTTGAAGCGGTGGTCTTGGCCGCTGCCGCCAGAATCAAGGACGCAACCCCCGCCGACGCCAATAGTCCGGAACCATAGTGCCATATTCGCGGATCATCGAAGGTCCACAGCAATGCACCTATGGTCAGAACAATCACAAATGCAATCGCAATCCTTCGAAACAGCTGAAACTGCGTATGAACTCGTCTTGCGCGAATATTGTCTGCGACCGCCACATCATACTTGCGCAGAAAAACATCCTGCACGACGTACACGCAACCTACAAAGAGCCAACCGATCGCCGCTACTACGATCATGAAGACAATATGCTGGACTTTATGTTCGACATCACTTCGTAGATCCGGGACAAACGGCAGAGCAATCAGGACACACGTCAATAGAAAAATCGCCCGCGCCGGGCCACCAAGATGTCTCTGCAAGCCCCATCGCGTCTTCAATTCTGCCGGGCCTTTTCTGCGCAGCAGCCGAAACAGCACAAAATGAAGCACATTCGCCAAAAATAGAGCCGCGCAGAACAGAAAGATCACAAAGAACCATCGATGATGCGTATACATGGCTGATATTGCGCCCATTCGTATGCTCTCCTCGGGGACTGACGAATCTGCCCCTTTAGATGGCTGTTCGGGCCGCATGGGCCATGCAAGCCTGTTTTTGGATTGAGTGGGGCTGTGTCGCTGCGCGTCGCGTTCGCGCCGCCTCCGCTTGAAACGGCAGAAAAGCAAAGCTAACAGCAGGTTTCCTGCGGGAATGACAGCAAGAAAAGCAGAAGCAAATTCCCTACTGATCTACAGTGGTCCCCCGCCCGGTGCGTAACTTGGGTCAGCCGCGCCAAGTCGGAAAAACTGCTGCTCTGGAAGCGGGAAACACTTCGAAAAGGGGTTCCGTACCGCATGTGAGGATCGAAAACCGGAGCGCCGGTTTGTCGTCTATCCTGGCGAAGAGCGATTCCCACTCGCGTCCGATACAGAGGCGATTGGGCTGCGGGCACTGGGGCAAATGCTGGCAGCGGGATTCAAGAAGCCTGGCCCCTACCCGCCGATAAGACGCGCGCCGAAGGTGAGCAGCAGACCGCCGACGAGGATGCGATAGATCGCGAAGAGGACAAAGCCGTGGCGGCGGACCCAGAGCAAGAACCACTCCACCACTCCGAGCGCGACAAAGAAGGAGACGAGAAAGCCGACCGCGAGCACCAGCCATCCGTGCATGGTCATCACCAGCGGCACGATCGCATCGCCGCCGGGCACGTGTTTCGGATGAATGGTTCTCAGCAGCTCATAGCCAGTCGCCGCAACCATCACCGGAATGGAGACAAGAAAGCTGAACTCCAGGGCGGCGGTCCGGGTCATATCCACCGCCTGGCCGGCGGCGATCGTCGACATGGAGCGAGAAACGCCAGGGAAAACCGCCGATGTTACTTGCCACAAACCGATCCAGATCGCCTGGCCCAGCGTCATCTGCTCGACGTCTTTGATCTTCAACTCGCGCCGCACGCTCCAGGCATCGACCGCCCACATCACAATGCCACCGATCACCAGGGCCAGAGCCATGAGCCGCAGGCTCTCCAGGTGCTTGCCGATCACCTTGGTCAGCAAGAGCGAGGGAATAGCCGTGCAGACAAAGGCGACCGCGGTCAGCGTAATGGGGTGGTTGAAGATGGTGCGATCGCCCCTCTCGCCTTTGGGAAAAGTGCGCAGGAACTCGATGATGCGGCCGGCGAAGAGCAGCAGGAGCGCCAGAATGGCGCCCAACTGGATCACGACCGTATACATCTTCCAATAAGGATCGGCGAGATCGATACGCAGCAGACTTTCGACAATCCTCAGATGGGCGGTCGAGCTTACGGGCAGGAACTCGGTGAGTCCCTCGACAATCCCCAGCAGAACCGAGAGAAGATAAGCGTTCAAATTTCCTCCGAGCTCCGGAGAATCGTCCGGACGGCTTCCCTTCACCTACAGCAGCGCGCAAAGGCAGCGAACGGGCGAAAAGATGCGCAGGTCTGGGCGGCAGACAAGCCGGCCGCAGCCGATCAGCGATCCGTGCCGTAGATTGGAATCGAAGCCTCCAACTTATATACCAGAGCGGCGGCCCGCGCCGCATAATCCGTGTCCGGATATTTGCTGGCTAGACGGCCGGCGATCTCAGCCGCCTTCTCCTGGGCCTGCTCCGACCTCTTGTTCTCGGCGTTGGCCTCGTACATGTCCTTCAAGACGCCCTGGCGGTAGGCCGCGTCATAGAGAGCTTCGGGAGCTTTCGAGGAGTCCGGATGCTCGGTTGCATACCGCTCATACATCGCGGCTTCCTTTTCCGGACACTCCGTCGACCCCTGCCAGTCGCCGCATATCTGGTTGTCAAGCATGTCCCAGGCAGCAAGATCGGACCAGCGCGAATGCGGATACAGCTTTTCGATCTTGCGCATTTGCGTGTCGTCAATCTGCTCGCGCAGGTATGCGTCTTTCTCGTGCGCGGAAGGCAGCGAAAAAACGTCGGCCTTGTCGAGCTGCCAGCGGATATCGGCGCTACGCCATGCCGCCTCGGGCGCCAGGGGGGATTGGGGAAAGAACTCCGCCACACGTTGATAGAGCAACTGTGCCGCTTGGGCTGTGCCCTGGGCGGGATGAGGCTCGCTGGCCGCGACCTCTTCCGTCGAGGCCTCCCCAAAGAGGATCATGTCGCCCTTCGGGGTTCCGCCTCCCACCACTCCTTTGGCCTGTATCCAGCCGGAGACCGGAGTGGCGGCATTCTCCGGCCCCAAGACCGGAGCGTCCGGCCCGCTGGGCGCTTCGACGTCCGTGTTGGTGTAAACCCGGAGCCAGGGCCCATTGCTTTCCATCACGACAACTTCGCGGCCAGCAGAAATCGTCGCCAACTTCTGCGCGCCGGGATCAGCCGAAACATAGAGGTCGGTATCGCGGAGCACCGTGGCTTTGGGACCGTTGTTTGGAACTTTGTCGCGTTGCGCCAGACCAAGGGAAGCGGCAAGCGAAAACATCACGAAAGACGAGAGGACTGGGATGCTGAGGAGCGAACGCATATGCATAAGCAATTTTTTTGCGCATCCCCGCTTCTCGCAAGGATGCGCTCTCGAAATAGACCTTTGGAAATTTAGACATTGGACAGGCCCACCGGGAAGCGGCCGCGTCGCGGTTGGTAGTAAGGATACGCTCAAGGAAAATCAATCGGCGGCGGCGAGAACTTCGGCGAGCACTCCCGGCTCGACGTTGCCCCCGCTGAGAATGGCGGCGACGGTCATGGCGCGAGGAAGGGCGGCGGCATGGAAGAGCGCGGCGGCGACCGGTACCGCGCCGCTCGGCTCCGGAACCAGACGTGCCGCGAAGACGATCCGCCGCATGGCCTCGCAGATCTCGGCTTCCGTCACCGTCACAATGCCGTCAACGTAGGCCCGGATGTGAGCGAAGTTCAGCGCTCCCAGGCTCTGCGTTCTCAATCCGTCGGCCAGAGTGCGGCTGGTCTGGCCGGCGGAATAGGTTACGATCCCGCCCGTCTTGAAGCTCTCGGCGGCGTCGCTTGCCAGTTCCGGCTCGACACCAATGACCTTGGTCTGCGGGCGAACCAGCTTGATGGCCGCTGCAACCCCGCTGAGCAGGCCGCCGCCGCCCACCGGCGCCAGCACCAAATCCACCTGCGGCAGGTCTTCGACAATCTCCAAGCCGCAGCTACCCTGCCCGGCGATGATGGCGCGGTCGTCATAGGGAGGAATCACCACATAGCCATGCGCGCCCGCCAGCTCCTCGGCTCTCGCCTTGCGCTCGCTGCTCGCGGGTCCCACAGACACGATCTCCGCACCGAGAGCGGCTACGGCGCGCTTCTTGCTCTCGGGAGCATTTGCCGGCATCACGACAACGGACTCTATGCCGATTGCGCGCGCAGCATAGGCCACGCCGTGCCCATGGTTGCCGCTCGAATAGGTGATGACGCCGCGCCTACGCTCGTCTTCATTGAGCTGCGCGACTTTGTTGAAGGCCCCCCGCAGCTTGAAGCTGCCGATGGGCTGCAGACTTTCCGCTTTGAGCCAGAGGCCACCGGCAAAAGTACCGGCTTCCATGCGCACGAGCGGTGTACGGAGCGCCACACCGCGCAGCCGGGCTTGGGCTGCACGCAGCTCTTCCATACAAACCAGGCCGGCACCCAGGACGGAGTCTCGGGTCACGCGATCTCCTTAGGGCCTGTTCCCACTACTGGAGTGGTGGCGCCGGGGTCAGTTTTTTCGAGTTCCAGGAGTGAGGAGTGACGCATACCGGGTGTCTGCTAGCGTCCTGAGTCAGAACTTCGTTCAAGGAATGTTCTTTGGTTTTGTCTCAGGCCACGACTTTGCGGTCACCGCGACCCCAGCAGATTCTTTCTCCCTTGCGGTATCCGCTTCAGTCGTGCCGTAAAGATCGCCAAATAGTTGGGCTTCAGCCCTTGAGGGCCGTCTTTGAACCACTCCAATTCGCCAAATTGTTCAATGAACTTCAGACTCACCACACTAGCGACGATCGACGCCGAAATCGGGAAAACTGGCCCCGGGCCGGAGGGTTGCGGCCAAAATCGGGCCATACTTCATTCTCGCCCTCGACGGTGGACCCGCCACGGCCTTCGGGCTGGGGCCGTCGTCTGGCCCCGGTTTTCCCTCGCAACGCCATCCGCCTCAGTAGTGGGAACAGGCCCTAACTGTCAGATTTCGAGTATCACGGGCATGATCAGCGGGCGGCGGGCAGTGTTTTTCTGGATGTAGCGCTTGAGGTCGATGCGGATCTTCTCTTTCATCACCCCGTAGTCGGCCTTTTCTTCGGCCGACGAAGCATCG
>DATAWF010000030.1:0-12160 GCA_036267335.1 Acidobacteriaceae bacterium | reverse complement strand
GCTGCCTACCCACGAGTCGGACAACGAGTCTGTGAAGATCGACGATGTGCAGGATGAAAGCTCCGACAGCCAGGACCTGAGCCCGCTGCAGGCTCAGCGCGAATGGATCTCGCAAGCTGAGGAAAACGTTCTGGATCGTCTCGTGCAAGCCGGTCTGCTGGCGCCCCCGAGCGATTTCGACAAGGTCCTCGAGCAGGTCACCAACAACATCGTCATCGGCAACAACATTCAGCTCACGTCCCCAATTCACTGCCGCGTCCTGTTGACTGCTCCTCTGGAGTCTCTGGCGGTCGGCAATACCATCCTGCTCAGCAAGGGCTTGGTCGACGTCCTCAACAGTGAGTCCACTCTCGCCAGCATGCTCTCCTTCCAGCTTGCGCACATCGTGCTGGGCCACCACATCGACACTCGCTATGCGTTCAACGATCGCCTGCTCTTCCCGGATGAAGCGACCTTCGAGCGCATTCACATGTCCCACACCGATACCGACAACGAGCTGGCTGCCAAGAAAGCCATCGAGCTGTTGAAACACTCGGTGTATAGCAGCCAACTGGGCGATCCTGGCCTCTTCCTGGAGCAGCTCGAAGCTCGTTCCAAGGAACTCGTTGCCCTCAATACCCCGCGGCTGGGAGACTCACTCTTGCAGGCTGACGGTACGCCGTGGTTGAGCGGTTTGCTCACCGGCGCCCCCAAGCTCGACATGAACAAACTCGACCAGATCGCGGCTCTGCCCTTGGGCAGCCAGCTCAAGATCGATTCCTGGAGCGATCAGGTGATTCGCCTGAATCCCAAGGCTGCTCCGATCATGAACCCGCGGGATAAAATGCCCTTCGAAGTCACGCCAGTCTTCTTCCGGCTGAGCCGCTTCGATGCGAATCCCGATCAACAGCAGCAGACAGCGGCCGGCAACCCTGGATCATCGACCGCCCCTTCAGTCGATACCCAGACCGGAACCGCGGCGACGGCTGCTCAGGCCTCCAATCAGCCGAATCCCAACTAGGCTCAAGGCTCAAGCCCTCCCCCTGGGAGCAAGCGGCATGAGGTATAACAACAGAAGGCGGGGTAGACTAAATGTCTACCCCGCCTTTCTGCGTTCGCGGGGGACGATCCTGTGACCCGAGAGCGCTCTGTGTTCAAAAAAGCCGCTTTTTTCGCCACCTTACTTTTTGGGTTTTCTTTTTCCCCTCGTCTCCACGCCCAAGCTCTTCCCGCCGCCCGCACCGGATCGCACCTCACCGTCGGGGGAATGTTCTCGGTTTTCAGTCCCGATTACGGTTCAAACCAGTTGATGGGCCTGGGCGTCTATACCGACTTCAATGTCTCGCACCATTGGGGCGCGGAAGGGGAAGTGCGCTTTCTCCGCTTGAATCAGCTGTACGATGTCCACGAGGATAACTACCTCATCGGTCCCAGATATCGGTTTCATATCTGGCGAGTGGATCCGTACGTCAAGATCATGTTCGGCAACGGCCAGTTCAATTTTCCCTTCAGCCTTGCCCATGGAGGCTACGCCATGTGGGCGCCGGGCGGCGGGGTCGATCTCCGTCTGAATCGCCGGTTTACGGCGCGAGCCGACTACGAATACCAGCACTGGAATGGATTTCAGGACAGCTCTCTGACGCCGCACGGCGTCAGCTTCGGGCTTGCCTATCAGATCTTCTAAAGAGCGGCCTCTCTTCGGAGGGCGGCGACAGGCCGTCCTCTCCTTCCTGGGCGCCTTCTCGTCGCCGCTTTTTTCTTGAATCTCTTCACGCCCGCGCAGTTGACACCTCGTTCTTGTGTGTTACAGTTAGTAACACTATGGCGCGTAACGAACCCAAGCTAAAAACCAAGATGCACGACCCGGCGGATCTGGGCCAGCTTGAGCTGGCGATTCTGCGGCTCTTTTGGCAGGATGATCTTCTTACCGCGGAGCAGGTGCGGGAGCAGCTCGATCGCAAGCTCAAAGATTCGACGATCCGGACGGTGCTCCGCCGCCTGGAGGAGAAGGGCTATCTCTTCCATACCACCGAAAACAGGACTTTTTTCTATCGCGCGACCCAGCCGCCCCATGCGATTGCCGGGCGCGCGGTCCAGCGCATTGTGGATTGGTTTTGCGAAGGCTCGGTAGAAGCGTTGCTGGTCGGGATGGTCGATTCGGCGGTTCTCGACCGGAAGGAACTGCAGCGCCTCGCGGCCCGCATCGCCGGCGCGAAAAAAGGGAAGGACAACGCGTAGAGGAGAAAAGGCAGATGAATAGCTTGCTATTGGAGTCCGTCATTCGTTCCCTTGCTTTGGCTGCGCTCGTGTGGATTGCGCTCTGGGCTCTTCGCATCCGGCACGTTCTGGCGCAGAAAGTTGCCTGGAGCATGGTGCTGGCAGCTGCGATCGTCATGCCCGTCGGGCTCCGTCTGGCGCCCAGCGCCAGTCGTCACGGTTGGGGTCTTCCATTGCGAGAACAGCGGCTGGAAAGCATCTTGACGGTAGCCGAAGCTCTGTCGCCGGCCCTCCCACACGCGGTCGCTCACCCGGATGCCGGGCTCGTCGCCGCCTCTTCGGATCTCCCGGTATCGAATCAAGCGCAGGATGCGGCGGCCGGGAGTGCCTTGAAAAGTGCGCCGGAATCCCCGGCGAGGATGCAGCCAACAGGTGCCGCTTCACCGTCGCGAGCAATTTCCAAATCCCGGCATCGCCCGGAATCTGCTTTCCAACAAGCGCCCCAAGATCCTGAATCGCATGGCCTTCAGCCGCAGCCGGTCCTTGTGGGCTCAGGCGCCGCGGCGCCCAAACCGGAGCTGCTCTGGCGTGCCGCCTTTCTTGTCATCTACGGTACGGTCTGCGCGTTCTTGCTGCTGCGTTTGGCCATCGGTGTTGCCGCCGCCTTTCGTTTGAAGCGCGGTGCCGTGCCCGCCGGCGGCATCAAGGGTGAAGGAGATGTGCGTGTCAGTCCCGCGATTGCGAGTCCCGTAACCATTGGAGGCGCGATCCTATTGCCCCCCTCGTACGCGCAATGGGAGCCTGCGAAGCTGCGCGCTGTGCTGGCTCACGAACGCTGCCACATCCGTCAACGAGACTTCTACGTTCAGCTGGCGGCGCAGATCTATGCCGCATTCACCTGGTTCAGTCCCCTCGGGTGGTTTTTGCAGCGGACCCTCTCGGGTCTAGCTGAGGCATGGAGTGATCGCTGCGCTCTCGTGGAGATGGAAGACCGAACTTCTTATGCCGAGTTGCTCCTCGAATTCGCGACCCTTGGAGTGGCAGCTCTGGGCGTCGGCCTGACCCGCTCCGCCAATTTGTCAGGTCGCATCGAACGGCTGCTCGACGACCGCCGCTTCCTGGCCGCATTTTCGCGCGAGCGCAACCGGATCTGGGCCGCTACCCTGTGTGTGCTGCTCGCGATCGGCGCCGCAACCTGCCGGCTTCGCGTCGAGGCTGCCGAAACCAGCCCCCTTGCTCTCGCTCCGATCCTTCCTCCTCCCGCCGCATCTCTTGCAGTCTCAGAACCGGCTCAGACTGCGCCTGCTTCCTCGGCGCAAAAGACTGCTCCTTCTGAGGGGGTAAATCCAACTCCCCGGCCGGCTCCCTCTCCTTCCGTCGCACCACCGTCGCCGCAGACCGCTTCCCCATCGTTAGCCTCAGCCGTCCCCGTCCGCAGTTCCCCCTGGCCTTTGCTTTTCTCGGTCAAACCCGTGCTGCAAGCTGCTTCGCCGGCATCGTCAGCGTCATCGAGCACTTCTGCTGTTACCGACCCCTTCGCGATCGTCGACGGAAACACGGATCTGGTAACCGGATACGGAGCGCTCGGCGACGATTTCGAACGCATTCATAAGAGCCATCAGGGCACGTATCTGTGGTTCCGTCATGATGGCAAATCCTATGTCATCATCGATCCGCAAGTCATCGCGAAGGTTCGCGGGCTCTTGCATCCGGGCTTGGAAATCAATCTTCCTGGATTGACGTTCACCGATAGCGCGTTCGCGGATTTGGCGAACAACAATGCTTACCCCTTGTTCTTCAAGACCCAGCCGACCACGATGGTCCAGATGCAGGAAATGCCTTCCGTCCAGCAAGAGCTTTCCATGCAGCAAGAGCTTTCCGCTCAGCAAGAAAAGAATCGTTTCGCCGTCGAGCTCAATACGCCGGAATCCGCGACGCCGGCTCTCACCCAAGAGGAAAAAGAGGAGCGGGAAAAGGTCGCGAAGATGCAGCAGGAGATCGAAAAGCAAGAAAAAGACCTGCGAGATGAGATTGAGGCAAAGCGAGAACAAATCGAAAAAGAGCGGCAGGATATGATCGCTGCTCAGCGCGCGGAAATGGAGAAAAAGATCGCCGACGCTAAGGCCCGGATGGTTGCAGAGATCGAAAGCAACAGAGAGCGCATCCAGCAGTTACTCGACCAGGCGGTCACTGATGGAAAGGCCATACCCGCAAACTAGAGCGTATCCTCCTGTCGGTGTGGACTAGTGAGCAGACCTCAACGCGGCCATTCCATCGAACCGGGGTTCCCGGCGAGCTGGCTTGCTGGGGTGGAAAGAATGGCTGCACCTAGGGTCTAGCAACCATCACCACTCCATGGCGTCAGGAGAAATGCTCTAAGCGGATGCGTCCCGGTTGGAGCACGACGGCTCATCAAGCTGCGGAAAAACCCAAGCTCGGAGATGGCGTATGAAGGGCAGGCGGTGACGAAGTGAAACGTGCAGGCCGACGATGGTATTTGCGGGCTATGCGGGGGCGAGCTTGAGCTCGAAGACAAAATCCGTTCTGCTCGAAAACGAGCTGATCCCCTTGGTTTTGGATTTCAAATTCTGATACTGCGCCCAGAGCTGGAAATCGCTGTTCATGCTGAGCTGACTGAACCTGAATTTTCCGTCCGCCTCCGTCACGTAGGTTTTCACCTCGCGTGACTTTTCGTCCTGCAAATACACCACCGCATTCGCGCAAGGATTTCCGTCGGGATTGAAGACTTTGCCTTCCACAACCCGCGTCCGGGCCATGTCCTGCGCGCTGCTCTTTCGAAGATCCGCCAGCATCAGCGCCATTGTCCCGGCGCCGAGGAATGCGCGTCTACTGCATTGCGTCATTCCTCATCCTCATCCGCGGGCTCATCGTCGTCCTCATCTTCATAGCCCTCGTCGTCTTTCCGCGAAAGTTCCAAAGGTTCGGTAGCGACTACTTCAAATTCCGTGCCGCATTCATCGCAGACGACTACGTCGCCTTCTTCAAGATCGTCTTGGTCGAAATCGAGAGCGCTCTCACATTCAGGGCAAGTCGGCATTCAGTCCTCCAGGTACCGGATTCAACCGGCGGGCGCGGCTCGCTTGGCTTTTCAACAGTCGAGCAAGCAGGTGAAGTGTTGGCACTTCTTCCGCCCGGCCGCGAATTTCGAATGAGCCAAGTGCTCATCCTTGCGACTCTAAAATCGTACCGCAGGGGCAGCAAGAGAGTGGAAAAAGAATTTCGCGCGTTCCTGTTTCAGGAGTGGATCACGGCGGCTTGGTGAAGCCGCGCATTTGTTCGTCGCATCCAATCCGAATCTCTTGGCTGTAGGATGCCCCTTCCTGGAGCCACCCATTCCGCGCCCGGTCCCAACAGGGTAGGCTTAGGAGAGTGAGCCGCACCCCAGCTCTCTCCGATTCCGTGGCTTGCCCGGATGGAGGTGGTTGCGTTCCGTGATTTGGATTGCCCTCCGTTCCGGGCAAGAGAATGCACGCTTCCAGAATTGTGGCCGCCGGGGAGACCGCGGGTTTTTGGGGTTCAGGCGAGTGAAGGCGAAAAGGCATGGCAAGGTTTCGTAACAATCCGGTCACAATCTCGTTTCCCAGTTTCAGCGGGATCACTCGCCAACTGGTAATCGCGAATGTGGCGGTGTTTTTCATCTTGTTGTTGATGCGCCGAGCAGCGTCCCAGGCAGCCCTGCTTGCGTTCAGCTCCTTGGCCCTGACTCCGGCGCTCCTTGTTCGTGGAGAGGTCTGGCAGCTTCTGACCTACAGTTTTCTCCACACCGAGGTCTTGCATGTGGCCCTCAACATGCTCAGCCTGTGGTTTCTCGGCTGGTACATCGAGTCGGCCAAGGGCAGCCGGTGGTTCTTGCAGCTTTATTTGATTGGCGCGGGAGGCGGGGCGTTGATCGGCAGCGCTCTTTCCTTCACTGGACTTTTGCACTCCTCCCCGGCATCGATCACGGCCGGTTCCGACTCGGCGATTTTCGCCGTGCTGGTTGCCTTTGGCGTGTTCTTTGGCGATCTCGAAATGTACATGTTTCCCCTGCCGGTGAGCGTGAAAGCGCGCTACCTGGTCATTGTCTACATGGTGCTCGATCTCGCCTTCCTGCTGGCTGGGGGGCCGGCATTGAGCTATTTCGTAACCTTGGGCGGTGCGCTCGCAGGTTTCGTCTATGCAAAGCGCTATGGGAAGGGCGCTCCGCGGAAAAAAGCGGCCGCTTTTAGCATCCCTTCGATGGATCTGCGCAACCGGTATTACCGCTGGAAACGCCGGAGGGCGGCGCGGAAGTTTGAGGTCTATATGCGCAAACAGAACCGGGAGGTGCGCTTTGACAGCGAAGGCCGCTACATCGATCCCGATAAAGATCGCGATCCCAAAGACCGCAACTGGATGAACTAGGGCCTGCTCGCCCTAATAGTGTGATCAAGCCCGAGACAGGACGACTTGAAGCCCCTGGAGTGAGATCCCTGGAGTGGAGCCCCTGGAGTGAGGTCCCTAGAGTGAGAGCGCCGAGAAACTCGCAGCGGCCTCTTCGCCCGCCGGCTCGCTGAAGGCCGGTGGATCGAGAGCAGGATCGTTCCGCCTCGCGAAAAAGGCGTCCACTGCTTCCAGCACCTGCGCACCGGTCTTCGCTTCGTAGATGTTCTTCCGCAGCCCGGCGCCCCCGGGAACGCCATGCGTGAACCATGAGGCGAACTGCTTCATCTTGCCGCTGATCTCTGCCGTCGTGCCTTCTTCCATCAACATGAGGAAGTATGTGCGGATCATCTGATAGCGGTCCATGTCGTTTGGCCGGTCGTAGGAGCCAAAGGCCGTGTACTGGGCGATTTGCCGGAAGATCCATGGATTGGCGGGCGCGGCGCGGCCAATCATGATCGCGTCGCAGCCGGTTTCGGCCACCATTGCGGCGGCATCCTCAGGCGAGCGCACATCTCCATTGCCGATCACCGGGATGCGGACGGCATCTTTGACCTGCGCGATGTATTCCCACCGCGCCTGTCCGGAGTAGCCCTGCTCGCGGGTCCGGGCATGCACCGCAACCGCATTCAATCCGCTTTCTTGCGCCACGCGGGCCAGCTCAACGCATACAATCTGCCGGTCGTTCCAGCCCAGCCGGATCTTTACCGTGAAGGGAATACGCACGGCGGCGCGGACTTCGCCAAAAATTCTTGCGATCAGCGGAAGATCGCGCAACAGGCCGCTTCCTCCGTTGCAGCTCACGACCCGTTTCGCCGGGCATCCCAGGTTCAGGTCGACCATGTCGAAGCCCGCGTCTTCGACAATCTTTGCCGCCTCCGAGAGAGTCGCAGGATCGGAGCCGAAGAGCTGCGCTGAGATCGGATGCTCGTCGTCGTAAAACGTGAGATAGCGCTTGCGTTTGCTTTCCCGCATCCGCGCCAGGCCGTCGGCCGAAGTGAACTCGGTCATGATGAGGCCGCAGCCTGACTGCCGGTTGCTGACAGGCTCGTTCACGCGCTCGCGCATCGTTTCACCCGAGGCCCCGTTTCCTGTCAGGGCGCCGTCACTGCCGGAAGAGAAGAGGCTGGCGTTGCGAATGAAGCGGCGGAAGACCGTGTCTGTGACCCCCGCCATCGGAGCCAGCACCGTTGCCGGTGCCACGCGCACTCCTCCGATCGCCACCTCCGCCGGGACGCGAACTCTCTCCGGCATGGCGTTCTCCCGCGGATTGTCCCAGGACTTCTTCATCGCTTTCACCGATAAAGCATTTTCACTTTGGATGCATACAGAAAGCCTGCTCTCGATGCGGCTGTTCCATCGAAGAACAGCCGCTCTTAACAGAGCTCACCAGCGCACAGTAAAAGTGAAAATGCCTTAGATGGAAAAGCCTCCGCTGCGGCGGAGGCTTGGTTCTTCGTGCGGAATGAACCGCCTATTTTGCCGGGCTTTCCGTCTTGGCATACTTCCGGCGGAAGCGTTCGATGCGGCCGGCGGTGTCCACCAGCTTCTGTTTGCCGGTGAAAAACGGGTGGCAGGCCGAGCAGATTTCCAGATGCAAATCGCCTTTGTGCGTCGAGCGGGTGGTAAATGTCGAACCGCAGGCGCAGACAATCCGGATTTCGCCGTAGGCCGGGTGAATCTTCTCTTTGGGCATAACTACTACCTTTCCTGTGAGCAGGGCGCCGCTTGACAGTGCGGGCGGCAATACTGACTTTGCTCCCATTTTAACGCATTTTCTCTCTTACTGTGAACTGGTGAGACCAGCGAAAGAGGCCGTTCTTCGCTGGAACGGCCTCGCTGGAACGGCCGCATTCAAAGCAGCCTTTCGGGATTACCCATAAAGCGAAAACGAGTTCAGCGATTTCCCCCCGGCTTTCCACTTTCCAGGCGCCGGCTGGGGCTGGTGCACGGGAGTGCTTTCCGGTAGTTTGAGCATATCCATGTCTGACGTCTGCTCCATCTGCGGAGGCTCCGGCCTGAAGCTGACGGTTCTGCCCAACGGAAACCGCTATGCCGAAAACTGCGTCTGTCAGTTGCAGCTGCGCGCGGAGCGTCTGCTGCGCAATGCCGCGATTCCCAAACGCTACGAGCATTGCATCCTCGACAGCTTCGATCTGCATTTTCCCGGCGCCGATCCTTCGTTGAGCGCCGCCAAACTGACCGCGCGCAGTTTCGTCGAAAATTATCCGGTCGCCACCGAAGGGCGCGGACTCCTGCTGACCGGCAGCGTGGGGGTAGGGAAGACTCACCTCGCGGTCGGCATCCTGCAAGCGCTCATTCTCGAGAAGGGCGTGCAGGGGCTTTTCTGCGACTACCGCGAGCTGCTCAAGAGAATCCAGGAGTCCTACAACCCGCAGGTTGCCGCTACCGAGCTCCAGATTCTGGCCCCCGTCTTTGAGGCCGAAGTGCTGGTGCTCGATGAGCTCGGAGCGCAGAAGCCTACCGACTGGGTGTGGGATACCGTCGCCCTCATTTTGAACACGCGCTACAACGACAAGCGCACGACGTTGATCACCACCAACTATGCGAACAAAGCCGCCGCCGCCGCAAGGCCGGAAAGAAGGCGTGGCCGCTCCGAGGAGGGAACAGACGCGGCCCGGGCGCTGCAGGAAGAAACCCTGGGAAGCCGCATCGGGGAACGGATGTGGTCGCGTCTGGCTGAGATGTGCGTGGAAGTGGAGATCCGCGGCGACGACATGCGCCAAGGAATCAAGCGCGCGCGCTTTGGCTGAATGCGTTGAGGGTTTTCACCTTAGGTTTTTACTGGCCGTTCCATCGAAGAACGGCCACTCCTAACCGCTCTCTCCATGTCGTAGGAAAAGTGAAAACGCTCTAAACCGCGGCCAATGCCAGAATAAGCAGGACAGCCCCGATCGCAATCGCGGGATAGATGTAGCTTGCGGCGGTTCTTCGGGCCATCGAGCCGCGAGTTTGCCCGCCCGGGTGGGCGAGCCGTCTTCTCAATCTGGCACAAGAGCTCATTGGTTCTCCCCGCAACAACGAGCGTTAACTGCGAAAACCCTTCTTTCCTCTTTATGTCGCACGCGCCGCCATCTTCTTTAAGATGCTGTTTCCTCTTGTGCACCTCAGAAGGGAAAAATGCTCCGCGAAATTTCTGCGGTAGAGCGCTTTCCCCGAAGACGGGTACAATTCCGCTTGATGACGGCCCCCGATCCCACTTCGAAGATCCCGGCCCCCGCTCCCGCCCAAGACGACGTAATTCTTTCTCTTCATCGGGAAGAAGAGCCCCGCTCCTGGATGCCGTGGATCGCTGCCAGCACCTTCGTCCTGCTCGTGCTCGCCGCCATCTTCCTGCTCAGCCGCCACTCCGGCCCCGTGGTGCCGGGTGGAACCGGCATGGCCCCGGCTGCTCCTTATGCGGCCAGTTTGCCGGTCTCCAATCTCGAAATGAGCGAGGCCACCAGCTTTTCCGGCTCCAAAGTGACCTATATCGACGGCCAGATCACGAATACCGGCAACCAGACGATCACCGGGATCACCGCTCAGGTGGGCTTCCGGAATGATCTTGGGCAGCTCGCGCTGCGAGCGGTCACGCCGGTCACGTGGATTCGCACCCGCGAACCATACGTGGATACGGAACCCGTCGCTGCCGCGCCCTTGAAACCGGGTGATCATCAGGATTTCCGCCTCATCTTCGACAACGTTCCCCTGGATTGGAACCAGCAGGTTCCCGAAATTCGGATGATCGAAATCCGGGGCCGCTGAAACCGCTGAATCTTTGAGTCAGGCTCCTTTTCAATCTGTCAGCGCGAATGCGCGACCAAAAAGCCCGGCCGGGTCGGGATCCGACTTTTCCGCAGCCTCCACCCCCTTCTCCCTTTCTTCGACGTTTTTGGTCCGCTTCTTCATGTTGTTTCTCGCCTTGGGGGGAGTACGTAGGTAACGCGGAAAAAATGGGTTAGGCATTTTTTTCCCGGTCCCATGAGAAAACTCCTCGGACATGGACCCGGCAACGCATGCGCAGCGCCATCCGAGCCTCGTCGAACGTAACGTTAAGATGCTCTATATCAATAAGTTGATCGGTTTCTCGCCGTAGCTGCCGGGTTTGGCACGCTGGTTGCTCTAAGGAAAGCGTCGATTGATATCAAACCTGAAAAATAGGTGGCGCAAGAAGAATGACCATTCCAAGTTCAAAGTCTGTGCAAATGTCGGTTGTACTGCTTTCGGCGGCCTTGGCGCTGCCGCTGGTAGCGCAGCAGACATCGCAGCCGCCTGCTACTCCCCCGCAGGCCAATTCCAGCACCACATCTGCAAACCCTAATGACAACAGCACCTACGCGACCGGCCAACCCCTCTCCACCCAATCCAAAGAGGGATTCTGGGGCAGGGTGAATCCGATGGCCCGCAAGAAGTGGGTCAATCGCCAGGTCAATCCCGTTAAGGATCGCCTGAATGAGCTGGATCAGCTGACCGCCAAGAACGCCTCGGATATCAAGGACGTCGATACCCGTGCGCAGGCTGGCATCAAGCAGGCGCAGAGCACGGCCGACCAAGCCAATCAGCAGGCGCAGCAGGCCAGCACCCAGGCCAATCAAGCGCAGCAAACGGCGACGCAAGCCAGCACGCAGACCGCGCAGTTGAACACCACGGTGTCGAATCTTGATCAGTATCAGCAGATTGCGGATATGGAGATTCATTTCCGCAGCGTGCAGACCACTCTGAATGACAAGGCGAAGGCGGCTCTCGATCAGGTTGCCACCCAGCTGCAAGGGCAGAAGGGTTACATCGTCGAGGTGCAAGGCTACTCGCAGAGCCACGGTCAGGTTGGAATTCAGAGATCGCAGAGCATGGCTGACGCCGTCGTCCGCTATCTGGTTATCGATCATCAGATTCCGGTTTACAGAATTTACCGTGTCGGAATGGGGAATGCCCCCCACGACACGACTGCAGACGCGCACACGGGCGGTACCGTGGTTCATGTGACGCTGATGCACAACAGTCTTGCGGCTTTGAACACGCCGGCCAGTGCGGCCAATGGCGGTTCTCCGATTGGCGCGACGCAGCAATAACCCCTACAGCCCTCCCCCTGGGATGCTGCGTCGCAGCCTTTATCGATAGTCGCGAACAAGCTCTCACACAACGAGAGAACCAAGGCAGATTGGCCCCTCACCCGAGGGGCCCTTTTTTTGTTAGTTGCTTGTTTGCCTTTTCTTATGTCATTCCACAACGGAATCCGCTGTTTGCATCCCCTGCGGGCTAACTCGCTGACTCGCTCGGTTTAGAGCATTTTCGCTTTTACTATGAACTGGTGAGATCAGCTAAGAGCGGCCATTCTTCGATGGAACGGCCGCGTTCGGAGCAGCTTTTTTGTATACACCTAAAGCGAAGATGCTCTAGCTGTGAAGTTTCAATAGGTTGTCCATTCGATCTGAACGCGAGAAGCTGGTTTTGCGAAGAATCAGCGAGATCGGAGAGATCGAATGGACTATCACCAGAATGCCCGACTGACCATCCATAGTCGAGAGCAGTTAGCTAGATT
>DATAWF010000029.1:0-9886 GCA_036267335.1 Acidobacteriaceae bacterium | reverse complement strand
GACGGGGAGCAGCAGGCCTTCGTGAGTCGCGTACGATCCGTCTGCATGGCCTTCTCTTCTTTCAGCCAGCCAAGGGTTTCTTTGAGAATTTGCGCGGCTCCAATATGCGGCGGCATCACGATCCGGTAGTGCATCCACTTTCCTTCGCGCCGCGCCGCGACGATGCCCGCGCTCCGCAGGTAAGCTAAGTGCCTCGAAACCTTGGGCTGAGGGCCGCCGAGAATCTCCACGAAGTAGCAGACGCAAATCTCCCGATCTCCCATGAGATTCAGGAGGCGCAGCCGCGTTTTGTCACCGAGAGCCTGAAAGAACCGCTCGACATCGAACGTTTGTTTCGCCATTCCTCATGTATACGCCTTGACGAATGCGAATAACAAGACATATAGTTGCCTACGCAGATGTGACGGCGACAACATGTCAGAGCAGCTTTTGGAGCCGGTGAAGTGAGTAGCCCGTGGGACCCAATTCAAATGGCAAGCCAGACATGGAGCCAACAATGGACCGAACAACGAAAGGAAAGACGATGCACAAGGTGATCTTCGCCTGCGTCCACAACGCAGGTCGCTCCCAGATGGCGGCAGCTTTCTTCAACCAGCTTGCCGATCCTACGAAGGCGGAAGGGATCTCCGCCGGAACAGAGCCTGGATTGCGCGTGCACCCAGAGGTTCTTTCCGTCATGCAGGAGGTTGGAATCGATCTCAGCGGGGCTAAACCTCAGAAGCTGACCAAGGAACTCGCCAGTGACGCTGCGTTACTTATCACCATGGGGTGCGGAGACAAATGCCCCTACGTCCCCGGCTTGCGACGAGACGACTGGCCACTGCGTGATCCAAAGGGACTACCCGCCGAAGAAGTAAGAGTTATCCGTGATGACGTCAAGGCCAGAGTTCAGAACCTGATCGAGATAGAAAGAGTCGGAAATTGAGAAGCGCGGCCCAAGGGAGCGCGCTTCTTCTGTTTGAGCTCCATCGCCTAGCTGCGTGAGAGTTTCGTAACAGCCTCGATATGGAACAGCGTCAGAATCTTTTGCTGGACAAAGACGCCGTTCAAGGCACTCCGCTCCGGCGTGGAACACCCCGAAGGGGCGCCCATCAGTGCGACCCATCGCTGCGCAGCGGCGCCGATCGCGATGACGCAGAGCAAAACGGACGCGACCCACACCAGCGGAGAGGCACCTCTGTCTTTCTCTGCTACGGCATGCCGACTCATTTCAGGATCCTGTTTCCGTGCTCTGCAGTCCGGGCGCGGCCGCCGAGACCGACTTCGGGAGTTTCAGGGCAATTCCGATCATCCAAAGGATGCTCAGAAAACGTCCAACGGGGATGAAGTAGCCCGCGGTGAAGTTCAACAACGTCAGCGAAGCAAGCTCGCATGCCAAAGCGATGCCAAGCCCTATCCACATCAACCACCGCGGAATCAACTTACCGAGTCCGGCAGGAATCGACACTCCGGCGACAAACAGTCCCAGCGGTACCGCAAAACCCGGCCCTCCTCCCACGAATCCCAGCGCTTGCAAGGCACGCACCGCGCCGGTAGCCTCCGCAATGCCAGGCCGCGTCAGCGACCACGTGCAAAGCGACGAAAACAGCAGCATGGTAGCGGCGGCGCTCCCGCCAAAGAACGCAATCGATTCTCCCGCTGCGCGCACCCCCAGAAACCGCAGACGGCTGACGGTCGAGGCGATGAAGATGCCTAAAGGAATTGCCGAGCCCAGCTCGCAGAACGACCCCCAGCGAATCGCCCAACTGTTCTGCGCCACAAACGCGACTGCCTTGTCGGCTGAATCATGCGGAATATGAAAGGCGGCGCTGACCTTGGAGCCGCCGGCGATCAGAAAAGCCAGATAAACCAAAGTCAGAATCAGAAGGTTAGGACCTCTGTGCGGCTTTGGGGCTGCTGGGATTGCGGGTGATAGATTCATAGTGTAATGATTACTATCATTAACGATTACGACGATGCAATACTGTTTTATGGAATTTCATCGCCAGAATCGGGGCCTGTCCGTTGCTTTTCTGCTCGCGCAGCTGGGCTCGCACGCCTCGCGATTGTTTGCTGAACGGCTTTCCGTGCTCCATCTTGTTCCGGCCCATGCCGGAATTCTGCGCCGGCTCGCGAATGCGCCGGGGCTTAGCCAGCGGGAGTTGGCGGCCGGTCTAGGGATGCATGCGAGCCGCATGGTCGCAATCATTGACGAGATGGAATCCCTCGGCCTGCTGGTTCGCGAAAGCAGCAGTGAGGATCGCCGCACCTATTCCCTGCGCATCACCGAGATGGGTAAGGAACGGCTCGCAGAAATCTCCCGTATATCGATGCAGCACAATCAGGCGATCTGTACCGCGCTCAGTCCACAGGAAAGCGAAGTACTCGCCACCCTGCTGCAGCGCATTGCCGACCAGCAGGGACTTCAGCGTGGAGTCCATCCCGGCTACCGCGATCTGTCAGGCAAGGGGGACACAACCGCGTGCGAGGGAGCAACAGCCGAGGAGAAGCCATCCCCGAAGGCTAAAAAGGTCGCCAACGTCTCGTAATTGTGGACTATCGGGCTTCCCGACCGCGGATAGGGAATTATGGGTGGCGGACCGAGGACCAGGTCCATTTCCGATCGAAAATGGCCGGCGAAGTCCCGCCGCGGCGTAGGCGGCGGGACTTCGGCGATCAGTCCTGCAAAATCCGGAAAATTGAGTTTTCCTGTGCCGGCCGCGGCCGCGTGAAGCCGCCTAGCGCTTTCCTCCAGGAGGTGCCAATCCGATCAGAAATCTTGAACAGATGACCCGCGGTAAGCCGGCCCAATACCCGATGATGGCCGACAGCGGCCAACCCCATCGAAGCAATGCAGCCGCACTGCTGACAATCCGGATCTCCGCCAAACTGGCATGGCGCGATCTGGGTTTTGAGGTCGGCGGAGATGGTTTGCGTGGTGCGGGCAAAGATGCAGTCGTCGGGGCTGGAGGGTGGGGCCAGCATCTCCCGGATGAGCGATGCTTTCATGTCGAGGAGGGAATATTTTTCTCGAAGCCGCAGGAGATCTGCAACAATCGACGATCGCTGGGCGGAAGTGAGAATCTCCGGACTGACGGCGCCCCGCTGCGGGGTAAAGAGGCTAAACCATACTTTCTCGATCTCCGGACGGCTGCTCCAGAATTCAAGAAACTGATCGAGATATCCCGGCCGATCGGCAATGTTTCCGGTGATCGTAGAGTGGATCGTGACCTTCGTGCCAGCGATGTTTTTGAGAATCCGTTCATAGGTGGCAGGTTTACGCCGCTGGTCATGGTCAGGCTGAAGTCCGTCGATGGAGACGACAACGGTCAGGCGCTTGAACTTGTTCCACTCCGTGGGTATGACCCGGAATGCGCTGGTCACGATCTGGGTGTGGATGCCGCGCGCGTCCAATTGCGGCAGGAGCTGCTCGACTTCGCGATAGCGAACGAGAGGATCGCCGCCGACTAACGACAAATGCAACGGCTTTTCGCGGTCGACGATGGCAAGAATGTTCGCGACCAATGGATCGCCTTTGAAGTCCGAGAGCTGGCGAAGCTCCGAAACGCCCCCGAGATGGGCAGGATCGAAGGCATAGCATCCCGGACAGCGCAGCGGACACTCTTTGGTGATCTCGATCGAAAGAGAGGGCTTTCGTCCGGTGAGGATACCTCTCCATGCCTGCAATACGTCCGATGTTTGCATTGGCTCCTCATTCTGCAGCATGCCCGCCGCAGGAGGACTGGTCTATCGTCTGAACCTTGATCGAATAAGAGATCCGGCCAGCGCTGCGATGCTCAACGGCTGGCTCATCCAGCCAAGGCCACAGGCATGCATTGCCGAATCGTAGAGGGGTGCAGCCTAGGCGATGTTGACGAGCTCGGCGCCTTCCGGCTGCGGGCGAAAGGAGCGCGGCAGATCGGATGATTGAAACTCGATGCCATCGTCCATAAGCTTTCTCGCCGTGCGCGCGAGGGTGGCGCGCTTGGTGTTCATTTTGCCTAGCGCGATTTCACGCTCTGCCTCGGAAGCAAAAAGCTCATACTTCGCGACGTGAGCCAGCTTGCGATCGTAGAGGTCGATTTCCGCATGGAGAGACTTCAAATAATATTTGTCTTGCACTTTGGCTGGCTTTTGCATGGCACTCCTTGGCGAGACAACCGGTTGAGAAGAACTCTCAAGCAGGAAAAGGGAGCTTGCGCTCCCTTTTCTCTTGGCTTTTTCCTTGGGTTCAGGCGACTTCGACATTCTCGGCCTGCCATCCTTTGGGGCCCTTCACGACGTTGAAACGTACGGACTGACCCTCCTGCAGGCTGCGGAACCCATTGCTCTGAATTGCCGTGTGATGGACGAAAACGTCGTCTCCACTTTGACGGCTAATAAAGCCGAATCCCTTCGCATCGTTGAACCACTTGACTGTTCCCTGTTCCATGAACTTGTTTCCTCGTTTTGATGTATCGCCGAACGCAATGTGGAGTGTTTTGCGAGTAGAGGCAAGCCGAAACAAGCAAGTAACCCAATCGGATTCTTCGATCCTCTCTAGAATAGCACTTTTCGCCCGTCGATTCCGCTCCCCTGGGGCAAGCCCCTTTGTAATGTTTCTGTAAGCCGCGCCCGGATCGGAAGCCCCGGCGGCCGGAGATCCGGCAGCTTTTGGTCTGGCGCGAGCGCCGATCGCGTCAGGAGCGAAATTTGCCGCTCATATGCCTTGACTAGTATATTCCATCTTGGATATATACATGGAGTGGAATCTGTCTTTGAAATCATTGCGGAGCCGAATCGCCGGGCGATCTTGAGCCTGCTGGTCTCGTCGCAGCAGTCGGTGGGAGAGATCGAGCGGCAACTCGGCATGCCCCAGCCCACCGTCTCCAAGCATCTGCGGGTGTTGCGCGAGGCCGGCTTCGTCGAATCCACCGTGGATGCCCAACGCCGTCTCTACCGCCTGAAGCCTGAACCATTTCAGGAGATGGATGCCTGGCTGGCTCAATTTCGCCAGTTCTGGTCAGCCCATGTCGATGCTCTTGAACGCCACCTCGACCGCATGGACACGCAACAAAGAGAAGCTTCAACACCCTTGAAAAAGGGCCGCGCAGGCAAGACCGGACGCAATTGAACGCATTTCTCCTGACACTCTGGAGTGGTGATGGTTGCTCTGCGGGCCATTCTTTTCACCCCAGCAAGCCAGCTTGCGGGGACCCCGGTTCGATGGAATGGCCGCGTTCTACGCCACACCATCCGCAGAAATGCGTTGGGCTCTGTTTTCCGCTCTATGGCACCAGGAGAAATGCTCCAGGAGAAACAAATTGAAAATCAAACTAACCACCATCTATGTTGATGACTACGACAAGGCCCTGGATTTCTACACAGAAGTACTGGGCTTTGCAAAGAAGGCTGACGTCAGCCATGGCCCATTTCGCTGGCTGACCGTAGTGTCGGCCGAGGACCCGGACGGCACGGAGCTGCAGCTCGCCCTCAACGACGGCCCCGCAGCCCACGCCTATCAGCAAGCGTTGTTTCAACAAGGCCTGCCCGCGGCCATGTTCTTCACCGACAATGTCCAGAGCGACTACGAACAGATCAAGAGCCGCGGGGCTGAATTCACGCTGCCGCCCACCGACGTGACCGCCTCGATCATCGCGATGCTCAAAGATACTTGCGGCAATCTTATTCAGCTCACGCAATTGAAGCGCTGGTAGCACGACAATGAGCGATCGCGAGCAGTATGCACCGGGTCCCGCGCGCGGGGCTGAGATACAGCGGGATGGAGAGAACTGGACGCTGATTCTGGTTCGAGAGCTGCGCCACTCACCGGAGAAGGTATGGAAGGCGCTCACCGATCCCGCGCAGCTTGCCGAATGGGCACCCTTCGACCCCGACCGGAACCTGGGCGCCGCGGGGCCGGTGAAGCTTTCTTTAGCCGGGAGGCCGGCGCCGCAGGTCTTCGAGAGCGCAGTGAAGCGGGCGGAGGCGCCAAATCTGCTGGAGTACAGCTGGGGCGGGGGCAATCTCCGTTGGCAGCTCGAGCCGCTGGGCACCGGCACGCGCCTCACTCTCTGGCACAACATCGATCACCGCTTTATCGCTTGGGGAGCGGCCGGCTGGCACATCTGCCTCGACGTTTTAGACCGGCTGCTGGGCGGAAGGCCCATCGGCCGGATCGTGGGCGGCGATGCAATCAAATTCGGCGACTGGCAGCGGTTGACAGGCGAATACGGAAAGCAATTCGGCGTTGAAGCTCCCAGTTGGCCGTCGAAGGCGCAGAAGGATTGAGGGGAAAGCCTATGGAACCGACGCTGCAGCCGCCAGCTCTGGCCGGCAACAAGTCCGCCGCGAGAGCGACGGCCATTTTCTATTGGATTGCCACCACGCTCTTTTGCCTGCAGATCGGCTTTACGGCCTATGCGCAACTGCGCTTGCCGCAGGTCGCGCAGGCCTTCACCCACCTTGGATTTCCCGCTTACTTCCGCATCGAACTTTCGTGGGCCAAGTTTGCGGGAGTGGCGGCGCTGCTGCTTCCCATGGTCCCTGCGCGGCTGAAAGAGTGGGCCTACGCGGGCTTCGCCATCACTCTCGCCTCGGCACTGATCGCTCACTTTGCAGTGGGCGATGGACCACAGGCCTGGGGATGGGCAGCGGGCACGGGCGTGCTCTGGGCACTGTCGTACTTCTTGTGGCTGCGGATCCAAATGGCTTGATGAATCGACTTGCAGACGGCGGCGCGCGCAGCTAGGGGTCTGGAGTCTAAAGTTCGCTGAACAATTCGACGAATCGAAGAGCCCCCAAAAAGCCCTCAGGGGCTTTCAGCCGAGTGATTTTACGGCCTTTATGGCACGACTAAAGCGGATACCGCAAGGGAGAAAGAATCCGCTGGGGTCGCGGTGACCGCAAAGTCGCGCCCTGATACAAAGCTAAATTTCACTTCTTGAACGAACGAAAGACTCAGAACACTAGGGCCGGGATTGGTACCATCTGAGACCTAGCTACCGAGGAGAAATGCGATGCCGTCAGAATCCGCCTCTGCATGGATCGATGGAAGGATCGAGGAACTCGGCGACTGGCGCGGGAAGATGCTTGCGAAGGTACGGGCCATCATCCACGCGGCTGACCCAGAAATCGTCGAAGAGTGGAAATGGAGGGGCGTCCCGGTGTGGTCCCATGGCGGGATTGTCTGCACGGGGGAGACCTACAAGAGCGTCGTCAAGATGACATTCGCCAAGGGCGCCGCACTCGCCGATCCGGCAGGCCTGTTCAATTCGAGCCTGGAGGGGAATACACGGCGCGCCATCGATCTGCACGAAGGGGAAAAGATCGACGAGGCGGCCTTGAAAACTCTGGTTCGGGCCGCGGTGGCGCTTAACCTCAGCAAGGGGACTCGCCAGCCACAGGCGAGGGCAGCGGCCAGCAAGCGGACCCGCTGAATGCAAACTAGGGCAAAGGGAGCGACCAGACCTTGCCCGCGCCGCGCTCGGTAATCCAGAGAGTGTCGCCCGCAGGCTCCACTCCGGTTGGAGTTTTGAGACCGTCCTTGAGGACGGCAACGGTGGCGGTATCTCCATGGACGGTGATGGCGGAGATCTTTCCGCTGCGATTTTCGGCAACGATGAGCTTGCCATTGGCTGCGCGCATGCCGTCGGGTCCGCTGACCGGCTGGTCGGTCTGGATTTCGACAGGGTCCCCAGCTTTGCCGGCAGCGTCGACGGGGATGCGGTAGAGCTTGTTCGTGCTCACATTGTTGACATAGAGCGCGCCATCGAGGAAGGTGATGCCGTCGATACCAACAAGCGCGTGATTCTCCAGATAGAGATCGGCGGTCGAGGCGCCGGCGGGCAGGCGGTAGATTCTGCCATTGGCGGTATCGGTCAGGTAGAGGGCCTTGTCCGGACCAATTGAAAAATCGTTGCAAGTTGAGTTCTCCCCCGGCAGGGTCCAACGGAGCTTCGACGCGCCGGTAGAGAGGTCGAAGCTTCGAAGAGCGCTATGCCTCTGCCGCGGCGAGGCGGCATTTTGCACCGGAGTGAGCTCACAGGCCCAGAACGTGTGGGTGGAAGCATCGGCGAGCATGCCGAAGAAAAATGTCCCCGGGCCATCGCTGCTGGCGTCGACGAATTTTTCGGCAACGGGGGAGCCCGGACTCACCTTATAGATGAAGGGCGTGCTGGCGCTTCCGACGATCAGCACCCCGCCGGGCGCCGCAGTCAAACTTTCCGGCTGCGAATTGGCATCGCCAATCAGGATTTCCGCGGCAGAGACTATTTGCGCAAAGCCTACTGCCAGAGCGATGCAGGCGGCGAGACGCCGGGTGCTCGAAAGAATCATCGTCAGGTCTCCTTGGAAAAATGCGGGCCGCTTCAAGCTTCGCGCCCCGTCAAGGTGTTGTCTTTCCGGCGGCGGTGGCACCGCCCGGTTGATGGTGAATGCGAGGCCTCAAGCTCCTGCGTTGGAGCTCCCCGACTTGAGGCTGCCCGCTGCATTTGCGCGTGAAAGGCGAAGGAAAATCGAGCCAATCCGTATGGGAGCAGGGTAGGTGGAAATGCCCGCGGGAGCAAGGAGGCGCAGCCTTTTCGCGCAGATTTTATTCTTGGGATCACCGCGCGAAGCAAGCTTGCGGCATACTGCTGGTCAGCGTCGAGAATATTGCGGAGGCACGGTGCGATTTCGTTTTGCGGTGACTCTTCTTTTGCTATCGGTCACTTTCGCCTCAGCCAGTCAGGCTTGGGCGGGAAAAGAGTCTTTGGGGCAAGTCCATTTCCCAACTTCCTGCCGTCCCCAGGTCCAGCCCGATTTTGATACGGGAGTCGCGCTTCTCCACTCCTTTGAATTCACCGAGGCGGAGCAAGCATTCGAACGGGTGGAGAAGAACGACCCGCGATGCGTGATTGCCGCCTGGGGAGTTGCCCTCGCGATTACCCAGCGGAGCGGCGCGAATGCACCTCGGAAGGATCTTGCCGAGGGATGGGCTCAACTCCAGCCCTGGCTCGGGATCCAAGCTGGGACCGACCGTGAGGAAATGTATCTGGACGCAGTGCGATCGATGTATGAGGGGTATGACAAGGTATCAGGGCAAGAACGATGGAACCGGTACCTGCTTCGAATGCAGGAGATTCGAAGGAAATACCCGGACGACATCAACGCAAGTCTTTTTTATGGTCTAGGCCTGGTGTGGACTGCGGGTCCAGGAGAGCAAGGACTGCAGCGGCGAAAAGAAGCTCTTGCAATTTTCTTCCCAATCTTCAAGCAATACCCCGACAATCCCGGCGCGGCGCACTACATCATTCATGCAGCGGACACAGCGGAGCTGGCGCCGGAGGCACTGCCGGCCGCGCGAAAGTATGCCGCGATTGCACCCGACTCCCCGCACGCCCTCCACATGCCATCGCATATTTTCAATCGTCTTGGCTACTGGAATGACTCGATTGCAACCAACCGAGCATCCGCCCGGGTGGCTGCAGATTGGCTCAAAGCCGGACGCGATGCGCGATTCGACGAACTGCATGCGCTGAACAATCTGGAATATGGATATCTGCAACTTGGAAAAGACAGCAAGGCCAAAGAGGTGATCAGCGAGATCGCAAATGCCGCGAATGGGGGTACGGACCCCTGGCCGCCGGTAGATGCCCGAATTTACTACGATATGGAGACTCATGACTGGCGGGATGCGATGAAGATCGAGCCGCCATTCTCATCGAAGTTCGAAGAAAACTTCGATACCTACTGGGTAAGGACCATCGCTGCCGCGCGTACCGGCAACCCTCGCGAGGCAGCAATCCAGCTGGAACAATACCGCAAATCATCAGCCGCCTGGGAGCGTGAACACGCCTGGACGGACGATATTCTCGGCCTCGCCTTGGCCGAAGCAGAAGCGTGGACCATGTACGCCCAAGGACAGCATGACGAGGCCGTTCAACAT
>DATAWF010000028.1:0-4473 GCA_036267335.1 Acidobacteriaceae bacterium | reverse complement strand
AACCTGCCCGTGGCTCCCGGTGCGCAGAGCCCAGCGCGACCTCGCATCATGGGTGACCTTGCGGAAAGCTGCCGACGCATTACAATCGCTTTGTTCGGCGCATTTGCGCCTTGTTTTTTAGGCTCCGGGTGAGCTGAAGGAGAAGACAGACAGCATGAACCGAATCGCACGTTTACCGGTCCTGGCCGCCGCTACGATTGCCCTGGTGGTTTCAGCAACCGGATGCAAGCGCCTGGAAGCCCGCGATCAGCTGAATAAAGGGGTACAGGCCTACAAACAGGCCAAATACGAAGAGGCCATCGACCACTTTCAGCGGGCTGTCAAGCTTGACCCGACGTATCCGATGACCCGGCTCTACCTCGCCACTGCTTACGCCCAGCAGGTCGTCCCCAACCTGGATTCTCCCGAGAACGAGAAGATGGCTCAGATGGCCATCAATGGCTTCGAGGAGGTGCTCAGGGAGCATCCCGACGACATTACCAGCATGAAGCAGATCGCCGCCCTCTATTTCGACCTCAACAAGTTCGATCTGGCGAAGCAATGGCAGCTCAAGGTTCTCGGTGCCGATTCGAAAGATCCTGAAGCTGCCTACACCATCGGCGTGATCGACTGGACTCTCGCCTACAGGAATGCTGTCAAAGCTCTTGCCTCTGTTGGCATGCAGGATGACGGACTCGGCAACCCCAAGATGCCGAAAAAGGTCTGTCAGCAAATCAAAGACGACAACGCGGGCCTTGTCTCCGATGGGCTTGCCTATCTGCAGAAAGCGGTCGACCTTCGTCCGACCTACGACGATGCCATGTCGTATTTGAACCTGATGTACCGCCGCAAGGCGGATCTCGACTGCGGCGACGATGCCGCGCGTAAGGCCGACCTGGCCCTGGCGGACAGCTGGCGCGAAAAGGCGATGGGCACTCGCAAAGCCAACGAAGAAAAGGAAAGTCAGAAAGTCAGCGGCGTTGTCATGGGTAAGTAACCAGCACTCACCCTCCAGTTCGCCTCAAGGCCCTCGCTCGCGAGGGCCTTTCTGTTTTCCCCTGGCAGCCTGTACCCTGTAGCTCTGTGTTGCGCAAAATCCTCATCGCCAACCGTGGGGAAATCGCCCTTCGCATCCTGCGCGCCTGTCGCGAGCTGGGTATCTCAACCGTCGCGGTTTTTTCCGATGCGGATCGCGCTGCCCCGCACGTTCTGGAGGCAGATGAGGCGTATCGTCTCGGTCCAGCACCCGCCGTCGATTCCTATTTGCGCGGCGATCTTATTCTGCATTTCGCCCGGCGCAGCGGCGCCGATGCCATCCACCCCGGCTATGGGTTTCTCTCGGAAAACGCTGATTTTGCCCGCGCCTGCGAACAGGCCGGGATCAAGTTCATTGGGCCGCCTTCGACGGCGATGCGCGCCCTGGGTTCCAAGACCAACGCGCGCCAGGTGGCGGATCAGGCCGGGTTGCCGCGTACCCCGGGCAGCGTGCATGGCCTGGCGTCACCCGAGGAGGCCGCCGAGGTGGCCGAGACTGTCGGCTACCCGGTCATGCTCAAAGCGGCAGCCGGCGGCGGCGGCAAAGGCATGCGCGCCATCGTCCGCGCCGAAGACCTGGCCGAAGCCTTCATCGCCGCCCAGAGCGAGGCCGAGCGTGCTTTTGGCTCCGACGAAGTCTACATTGAGAAGCTCATCGAGCGTCCCCGCCACATCGAGATTCAGCTGATCGCCGACGAGCACGGCCACTGCGTCTCCCTCGGCGAGCGCGAGTGTTCCGTGCAGCGCCGTCACCAGAAGGTGATTGAAGAGGCGCCATCCGCCGTGGTGAGCCACGAGCTTCGCCGCAGGATGGGGGAAGCTGCCGTCCGGCTCGCCCTTTCCGCCGGCTATACCAACGCCGGTACCGTCGAATTCCTGGTCGACGCCGGCCAGAATTTCTACTTCCTCGAAATGAACACGCGCCTTCAGGTCGAGCACCCTGTGACGGAACTGGTCACGGGCCACGATCTCGTTCATCTCCAGATTCGTATTGCGCAGGGCGAGCCATTGCCTTTCGCCCAGGAGGAGATTCAGCTCCGCGGTCACGCGATCGAGTGCCGCGTCTATGCGGAAGACCCGGAGAACGGCTTCCTCCCCTCTCCCGGACGCATCACCCGCCTGATTCAGCCCGGCGGTCCGGGCATCCGTGAAGATTCCGGTATCTACGAAGGCTGGGTCGTTCCTGCGGATTACGATCCTATGCTCTCCAAGCTCATCGCCTTCGCTCCCACGCGCGAGCTTGCCATTGCCCGGATGCTTCGTGCTCTCGACGAATACGTTATTGCCGGGATACGCAGCAATCTCGGCCTTTTCCGCCGCGTCCTCCGCGACGCCGATTTCTGCGCCGCTCATATCGACACCGGCTACCTCGATCGGTTCCTGGCGCAGTACCGCCCGGGAGATACCAGCGCCCCCCACGACTCGACTGCGGCCGTCGCCGCTGCAGCGCTCATTGAAGTCACAAGAAACAACAACGCCGTGACCTCAACCGCATCGTTGCAGCCCAGCGGCAACTGGAAAGCCAGCGCCCGCCGCGAAGCGGTCGGGGGCATCAACCACAAGGGGCGCCACGGATGAGATTGGAGCTCGAAATCGAGGGCCACACCCATCAGATTGAGGCGAACAGGCCTGATCCGGCCGGCCTGTGGCGTTTCCGGGTCGACGGCCAGCCAATCGATGCCGATGTCTGTCTGATCCGGCCCGGAGTTCTATCCCTGCTCGTCGATGGCCAGTCCCACCGCATCGTCGTCGACCTCGATCCGAACGGTTTCTCCCTGCACCTCGGTACGACCCGCATCCCTTACCGGATCGGGGATCCCCGCTCTCTGCGCTTCCGCCGGAGCCATGCCGGAACCGATGCTCCGGTCGCGATCAAAGCCTCGATGCCCGGCCGTATCGTCCGCGTTCTCGTGGAGAAAGGGGCAGCCATCGCCGCCCACCAGGGCATTCTCGTCATCGAAGCCATGAAGATGCAAAATGAGCTCAAATCCCCACGGGATGGCAGTGTCGCCGATATCCGGGTCTCCCCCGGGGATACTGTTTCCACCGGGGACATCCTTGTTCTCATCGAGTAGTTTCCGGCAGGCCGGCCCACGCGGTCTTGTATCTCCGGCGACAGGCCGACAAAGAAACCATGATTCTGCAATCAATGGGGGAATCGGGTAGTGGGCTACTTTGCTTTTCTTTCGTCTAGCCTAGGCGCGCCAGCCATGCCATACTCAATGTATGCGCAAGCGCATAAGCAGAAAAGACCCAGATTACAGGCCGTCGGACCCCAACCAACTGGCAAATCTGCTAGTGAGATTATCCACCGAGAATGGGGACGTAGAGAAGCCTCTTGCTACCCCTTCGAGTGTCTCAAAGTCCATCTCTCGGGTGATGGCGCAGATGGGAAGCAGGGGTGGGAAGATCGGCGGAAAACGCAGGCTTGTGACCCTCTCTGCTGAAAAGCGGAGTCAGATAGCATCTGATGCTGCCAAGGCACGATGGGCAAAAAAGATTCCGGTTCCCATTGAAAGCAAATAGCTTATGTGCGAATTCGGCAACACTAATCGTGGAAGGGATCAGAATTTTCTTGCAATGCTTGCGTGGGGATGCGACCCTTTCGGAACTCGGACACTCTATATGCATGGAGGCGCGAAATGGCGACTGTGACTGAGAAGCCCGTCACGACCTCACCGGAATTGCCGAAGGAATTGGAAGATCTGATCGACAAACAGATCGACTCAATGAGTCTCGGGGAACTGCGCGCGTGGAAGCGTGATTCGGCGAAGATTATGAAGGCGGCCAAGCGTCGTTCGGATGCACGGACCGCTGCTCATGAAACTTCTCAATTAAGAGTTGAAGCTCATCATCAGTGATGTCCGGCTTCAACCGCTTTACGAAGTCAGCGTATGCCTGTTCATCTCCGGAATCCATAAGAGCTGCGAGGTCTTTTGCGGCCTGCTTCTTTGCCGCAACCTTTTCCTCATCGATGTGTGCGCGTCTGTTAGAGAACCACTTTTTCATTCGCAGTCCCATTTCGGTAGAGCAGAATTTTGGCCCTGATCACTATTGCTGAGGCTTAAACAACACGGTACATACCCCCTTCGTCCTTTTCCCATCCGAACTTCTTAGCCAATCGCCCCAGTGTCAACGCCACCACTTTTGGCGGCGGTCCCGGAACTGCACGCGCGGCATCCTGGTATGAGAACGGCTCACCGCGACGGCTGCGCGCAAATGCTTCCAGGCGCTCAACAAATGCCTCACTATCCTGCCCCGATGAAGTTGACGCTGGCAGCGCAAGCACGCCTTCAACTGCTGTTTGCTTTCCCCTCTTCTTCGGTTTCTTCCGAGCCTTGCGCTTCGGCGCGCTCTGCTGAGAGAGCCGATTGCGCAGGCTTTCAGGGTAAAACTCCGCTAGCGCCCATCCATCGTTGAAACGGAGTACCTCTCCGTTGAACTTCATGCGGTTAAGAC
>DATAWF010000027.1:0-3592 GCA_036267335.1 Acidobacteriaceae bacterium | reverse complement strand
AGCGAATACGCTGCTCGGGCGCCAAGACGCTCAGGCCTGAGCGGCGAAGGGCACTGGCGTGAATATAGATGTCAGCACCCCCGTTTTCCGGCATGACAAAGCCAAAGCCCTTTTGTTCGTTGAAGAATTTGACCTTGCCTTCAGTCATCGGGCCCGAGGAGCCGCCGTGATCTCGCTCGCGATGCGATGAAAAACGATCACCTCCGTGGAAGCGGTCGCCCCCTCCAAAACGGTCTCCGCCTCCGAAGCGGTCGCCTCCGCCGAACCGATCTCCACCTCCGAAACGATCACCTCCACCAAAGCGGTCTCCGCCCCCGAACCGATCACCTCCACCGAATCGATCACCGCCACCACCGAAACGACCGCCGCCGGAACGCGGAGCCCTGGGAGCCTGTGGCTCCGCAGTACTCGTGTCGATACTGTGGACCGCCACCACCTGAAGACCGCGCGGTGAATCCTGAAGGTCACACACCACCGTCGCCCCCGGCGGCGCGTTGGGAGAGCCGATCTCTGCCAGCGCCGAAGCATGGCAAAAGGCATCACTGCCGTTGTCCAGCGTGATGAAGCCGTAGCCCTTGGTAGTGTTGAACCATTTGATCGTTCCCTTGACGGAAGCCATCGCCAGGGGGCCAGAACCGCTGCTGTCGTAATGTGCCATGAGGTCGCCGCTGTACACTCTGCCGGACATCAACATGCGCGCCGTGCACGACCGGCCACGGGTGCGGCGCCAATGGGTGTATAATGCCCAAACTTCCCGCGTGACCGCAACGGGGAAAGCTGCGGAAACTTCACCAGCGGTATCTGGCTTCAGCGGCTCCAGGTCGTCGCGATGAAGTCCGGATCTTCCTGACGGTTCCTCTCCGAAGACAGGAAATCATAGTAGCCGCAACGTCCACCTGGATACGACCGGCATGTCGAGGGCCTCGCCGCATATACGGTACACCGGCGCTCTTCGGTGTCGAAGAAGCGACACACCTTCCCAAAAATCTCGTCGTTCTTGCGGCGCATGGCGTATTTCTCGCCATCCCGCTCGACCGTGAATTTCTTGCGCGCTTCCTGGAAGCCCAGCCCAAAATGCCTAGCCAGACGCTCCACATCGCGCTTGGTCACCGGGATGAGCTCGTAGGAACAGCAATAGCCCGGACACTTCGCACAATTAAACATGCCGCCTCTATCCGCGCCTTTTGATTTCGAGCAGCAGAAAACCGCAGGAAAGGAAAATTTGCGAGACGAAACATGCGCTGGCGCGAATTATTGCAGCGTCCTGGCAACGGTTTCCACAGGTTTGGCCACTGTAGCGACAGTGAAAGCCACGCGTCCGATCAGCCGTCCGTCCTCTGCGACGACGCTCACGCGCCAATTTCCCGGCTGAAGGTTCGACTTGACCGAATAGCCCCGATAGCCATGTTCGCGACCGCCGGATATTGCGAAAGAGACTACCGATTGTGTTTGCCAATGCTTCGACGCAGTGTCCCATTGCTGCCAACGGTGAGCGATACGGGTGGTCATTTTGATCGGGGCAAAAACGGCGGTGTAGAACACCAGTTTCTGACCCGGTGCGACATGCGTGGTCGCTTGAGTAAGCCCGACGCGGGCGGTCCAGGGCTCGTCTTCCCCCCGCGCCAAATAAACCGAACCTGCGTGGCGGATAGATTGGTAAATGCCTGCATCCGCCAAAGCGAGAGGCAATGGGGGAAGAACCCCCGTGAAGTAAAAGGAGTTCATGGCCGCGGTAATAGCCAGTGCGCCGCCGATCAGTTTCCATCGCGATTGGCGGTAGCGGGCGCGGCCCATAAGTTTCAGCAGGCCGAGAAAGACAAAGAACAGTGTGACGGCAAGAACGCCACTTGCGGCGAACATGATTACGCCGATGCTTTTCGTGAACACCGGTACGACAAAAACGGCATAGGAATAAAGTGCGAAAAAAAACAGCAGGGCGGTGAAAACGAGACGTGCATGATATCTGCGGAAGGCTTCGTTTCCGATGAGAAAGGCACCGAGCAGCAGCAAAAAAGGCCACGAGGCGGCTACCGCAGCGCTGCGCCAGTAGAAAACAAGAAAGCCGCTCCACAACCCGCCAAGTGCAAATTGCGTAATTGCAGGCAGCCACGCTCTCAGGCGTGATGGTCGTTCGAACTCCGCGTTCGCGTCGTCCGCCTCAACCGCCTTTTTCCCTGCGATGGAAATTGTCCGCAGATCGGGGGGCGCCGCGCGCCGTGCCGCCTCGCGATCCGCGGCAGCCTGCAGTGCGTGCGCCAGTGCGATGGAAATCGCAGCGATGGCAAGATAGGCCACGAAGATAATGTGGGGTCCGGGATGGTCGATGCGGCCGAAAGTAAAATTATCGACCGCGAAGCCCAACACCATCCCCGCTGCCGAGAGATGCCGCTCGTAACGCCGGAGAGGTGCTACCCATGTATGGGTCCGGGTATTCCCGTGTTGGACCGGCGCCATTCAGAGCCCCATCTTGCAAGAAGAGGCTGTCAATCCTTCGTGGTGTTTTCGGGGCGATGCCTCAAGCGGCGGGGTGATCGTTCGGCGACTTTTTTTGCAAATCCGGTTTTGCATCTGAGAATGACTCGCACTATGCTGGGGGGTCCCAGGGAGGGCGTCATGCGTAAGATTTCCTATTCGGTCAAAACGGCATTCCTGCTTCTCGTTACAATTGTCTTCGCACCATGTTGTGCGTTGGCGGGTCCGGCAAATCCGTGCTCTCGTCCGGCGCAGGGCAGCGTAATTACCGACCCTCCAGATCTGTACAGCCAAAACGGCGTGCTGAAGGTTACGTTCAATTACTACACCAGTGTCGATCAGTGGGACCGTACGCTGTTCTGCTACGTGACGCCCGATGGTGTAGAATCACCGACCCTGCATCTCAATCCCGGCGACACTCTGGACCTCACCTTGACCAATATGGAATCGGGTGGCCCCCCTCCGAGCTTCGAGCAGGTTGCGGGCAAGTCCAACGTTTGCGGTGCGTTCTATATGACGCCGCAATCCGTGAACCTGCACTTTCACGGCTTGAACGTTTCGCCCAAATGCCATGGCGACGAAGTCATCCACACGCTCGTCAACCCTGGGGAAAGCTTTCACTACAACATCAGGATTCCAAAAAACGAACCTCCAGGCATGTACTGGTATCATGCCCACGTCCACGGGATTTCCAGCCCGGCCGTTCAGGGCGGCGCTTCGGGTGCGATCGAGATTGAAGGCATCGCCAACCTGCAGCCTGCCGTCAGCGGATTGCCGCAACGATTTCTCGTCGTTCGCGACCAGCCGCTACAAAATCCGCCACAGAATCCGCGGCTCAATCCCACCGCACCTTTCTGGGATCTGTCTATGAATTACGTGCCCATCTCCTATCCGCAGTACACGCCGGGCGTTATTCAGATGCAGGCCGGAGCGCAGGAGTTCTGGCGCGTGGTGAATGCCTCGGCGGATACAGTTTTGCAGCTCCAACTGCTCTACGATGGTCAGGCACAGCCCGTGCAGATTGCAGCATTTGACGGCGTGCCAACCGGTTCGCAAGACGGCAAACACCAGGGCTCGCTGATTACGGAAACGACCGTGCTGATCCCGCCGGCGGGACGCG
>DATAWF010000026.1:0-2356 GCA_036267335.1 Acidobacteriaceae bacterium | reverse complement strand
CGCTCGCAGCCCGGGTCTTCCGGGGAAGGTGGTCGAATCTGGCGGCCTCGATTTCGTCTCCTGAGGGAGTGCCCGTTGCAAAAATAAAGAATTCCGCAACAGGAAACATGCAGGTTGCTGGCTACCAGGTTCCCATCCTGTTCACGGCCGTGGCGCTGTGCAGAGAATGGCGCGGTCAATCGCAGCAGCAGTGCTCGCCGCTCCATGCCTCACGACCTTCTTTGACCAGAAACCAGACGATGCCGAGTGAGGTTACGGAATCGACCCACCAGGCACCGGTGAGACCTTGCGCAAGGAGGCCCACCACGACCACCACGGACAACCAGCCACACGTCACGCTTTCCATTGCATCCGCGCGCATCGCGCCGCTGCCAAGCGCTCCGGCAACCGCGATCTTCTGCCGAGCGAGGACATACATCATTGGTATCGCAAGCATAGTGACGACCAGTCCGGGCCAGGAAAACGTCTCCCCCGTCTGCGCAAAAAGTTTCCAGCCTGCCGCCGTGACCACATAGACAGCGAGCGCGAGCAGCAAGAGCCCCGCGATGCGGCTCGCCGCGCGCTCCGCTCTCTCGGCGAAAGCCTGACCGTGACGAAGCTCAACCGTCAGTCGCCAGATCAGAACACCCGCAGAAGCAAGCTCGATCAGGCTGTCGATGCCGAAGGCAAGCAGGCTTACACTTGCCGCTTGCCTGCCGGCCCAGATGGCAACAGCGGCCTCGACCGTCATCCAGGCGACGGTCGCATATTCTAATCGGAATGCTTGCCGGATCAGTGCCGGCCGTGCGGCGTCGATCGCCTCGGTAAGAGTTGGCTCAGCCGCGCAGCAGGAGTCCTGGCAGCACGCCGACGGGCGGTCAGCGGCGGGAAGAGACCGAAAGGTCGGTGTGGTGTCCATGCCTTACCTCGACGACTGTGAGAAGGCACACCACATGAACCCTGTAGCCGCTTCAGGGTCAAGGATGATGACTGGAACATTCAGCATCGGCGAGCTGGCACGTGCGACTGGCACCAAGGTTGAGACTATCCGGTACTATGAGCGGATCGGTCTGTTGCCGCCGCCAGCCCGCACCGGCGGTAACTATCGGGCCTACGCCCAACTCCACCTTGATCGGTTGAGCTTCATCCGGCGTGGCCGCGACCTTGGCTTCTCCCTGGACGATGTGCGCGAGCTACTACGGCTCTCGGATGATCGGCAGCGGCCTTGCGGCGAGATCGATCAGATTGCACGCGGTCACCTGGCCGAGGTGGAACGCAAGCTTGCGGACTTGGCCATGCTACGCGGCGAACTGCGGCAGCTCATCGATCAGTGCCAGCGTGGAACCATCGCGGAGTGCCGCATCATTGAGGCATTGGCTCCCCGTGCAGAAGGCAAGATTTTCGGATCCCCGACACCTTGAAAGGTATGATCGTAACGGTTTGTGCATGAGGACGTAGGGCTTAGCATTTTCCGGGGGCATGCTACGGTTATGTTGCGGCTTCAGTGGCCCTCCCTCGCCTTCCCGGATGTGGAGATAACAGATGACGGCAAGCGACGACGCAGACATCAAAACGACCGCTTCCCGCGTAGTTTACGAAAACCGTTGGATGCGCGTTCGCGAGGATACCGTCATTCGGCGTGACAGCTCACAGGGCATTTATGGCGTAGTTGAAAAGCCTGATTTCGTGACAATCGCCGCAGTCGATGCCGGACGCGTTCATCTTGTGCAGCAATACCGCTACCCGGTTCGCGGTCGCTACTGGGAGCTTCCTCAGGGCTCATGGGAGCAGTCCCCTGACACTGATCCCATCGATGTTGCTCGTGCTGAACTACGAGAGGAAACAGGCATTGAAGCGGACGAGATGATATATGGCGGTCACTTGTTCCTTGCTTATGGCTACTCCACGCAGGGCTATCACGTCTTTCTGGCCAAGGGACTCCGGCATGGAAAGACGGACCTCGAACAGGAGGAACAGGACCTTGTCTCACGCCTGTTCGACATTGCCGCAATCGAAGAGATGGTATGCGACGGCACCATAAGGGATGCGACGACCATCGCGGCGCTCGGACTTCTGAAACTCAAAGGAATGATTTAGTTCGCCAAAACTCAAGAATTCTGCGACGAAGCTATGGCCTTGAAAAAATGCCCCAAATCTGTCGCAGAATTCTGGTGCATAACTGCCGGCTGGTTTCCTTATCTCCGCCGGCGAAGCTCACGAGCAGGCCCGCGCCGGAATGCGCCGGCGGTTTCCCTCTGCCCAAGGTCACCCACGGTTGCAACGGCGCAGTGAATTTTTCAGCGCCCGGCTCACGATAGAGCCGATTCATTTGAAGCGGATGCTTTGGATGCATCGAATAAAATCTGTGGCCGAATAC
>DATAWF010000025.1:0-8057 GCA_036267335.1 Acidobacteriaceae bacterium | reverse complement strand
GCTGTTTGCAACCTCACCGTCATCCCCCCTCAACGACAGAGAGTGTGAGAAATCCGCGTTAGACGCATCGCTAGACACGTGACGCATCAAGTTGCTCCAGCACGACTCACGCGTCAGGCGGGTGGCCCATTCAAGCCCGGTTTTGGCGTGAGTGGGGCATTTGCATTTGCTTTTCTTTCTGTCATTCCCGTAGGGAATCTGCTGTTCGCAACCTCACCGTCATCCCCCCTCAACGACAGAGAGTGTGAGAAATCCGCGTTAGACGCATCGCTGGACACGTGACGCATCAAGTTGCTCCAGCACGACTCACGCGTCAGGCCCTAGCGAAGCGGAACGCGCTGGACGGTTTGTCGATGAGGGTGCCGGCGAGGCCCGAAATTACGGAGGGTCAGCGGCGCCACGACACAAACAATGACACAAACAGCGACACCAAGCTGATCAAGGGCTCACGGGCCTTCCGCAAATGATTGATTCTTTGGTGGAGCTAAGCGGGATCGAACCGCTGACCTCCTCGTTGCGAACGAGGCGCTCTCCCAGCTGAGCTATAGCCCCACGAGGTGGGAAACCAACTCGAATTATTCTATAACGGTTTTTTCGGAAATGCTTTCGCCCCGCCCCAACGCTCAAGCCCACAACACAAGCCCACAACTCCAGCCCACAACTCGAACGACGACATCACCGCAATGCGGGTGCGCGCATTGCGAGCGAAAGATGCCGCCTCAATTCCCTTTTGCCAGCAGACTCTTCCATCGCTCCCAGGCATCGGTGCGGGCTTTCGCATTCGCGGGGCTGGCGTCTGGCGCCTCGCCCGCGCGCATGAATCCGTGCCCCGCGCCCGGATACGTGACCGGTTCATAGGGCTTGCCCGCGGCCTTCATGTCTGCGGTCGCTTCCGGAATCGTGGCATCGATCCGCGCATCCTCGCCCGCATAAAAGCCGTACACAGGCGCGTTGATCTTGGCCATCGCCTCCTTGGGGGGCGGCGGCCCATAGAAGACAAAGGTGGCCGCCAGATCGCTGCGATTGGTCGCAAAGCGGAAGGCCTGTCCGCCACCCCAGCAGAAGCCGGCGACATAGAGTTTGCCATTGGCCGATGGGAACTTCATTGCGGCATCGGCGGCGGCATTCAGATCGCCCGTAACCTGGTCGGGATTGAGTCCGCTGACGGCCTCAACCGCCTGCTGCTGATTGAAGCCAGCGCTGCGGCTGCCGTTCGGCCCCATCCCGGAAAGCAGATCGGGCGCCACTGCAATGTACCCTGCCGCGGCTACCTGGTCCGCGAGATCCTGAACCCAGTCCGTCATTCCGAAGATCTCATGCACCAGCAGCACCACCGGCCGCTTTTCGCTGGTTTCCGGATAAACCACAAAGACCGAAACTGAGCGGCCGTCGTGCTTGACCGTGATCCATTCCTGGTGCCGTGGCGATTTCGCGAGCTTCGCCTGGGCCCAATCCTGGGCGTGGAGGGTAGGCACGGCCGCGGCTAGAAGCACGGCCAGAAGGACGAAAGCAATTCTACGGAAAGCGCGTTTCATAAAAAACCTGTGACCGCCTCGACCACCGGCGAGAGCATTTTGGCGTTAGCGGTAGACCAAAAAGCTGCCCTGAACGCGGCCGTTCAACCGAAGAACGGCCCCTCTTAGCTGATCTCGCCAGTTCAGAGTAAAAGCCAAAATGCTTTAGCGACCCGCCTGCCGTGGCGGAGCCATCGTATCGATGGTTCAGAGTCCGAGTCAAACACCCGAGTCAAACAAAAGAGGCGAGCCTTGGATTGGAGGCTTCAGCATTTCGCTTTAGGAACCAAGGCTCGCCGGCCACTCCCGGAAAAACTCCACGAACGGTTTTTCTCGTGAATCCGCCCGGACCGCGAGGTCCGGGCGCGAGCGTTTTCACTTTCGGGAAAGTGAAAACGCTCTAATTCAGGGTAGGATCACCACCGGAGCCTGCCAAAAAGCTGCCTTTTGTGTTCCTGGATCGAGTACCGAAACCTGGCATTTGTAATTCCCCGCCGGCAGCTGGCCGAGCGGAATGCTAAAGGTTATCGGCACCGGATTCACGCTGCTGGTCATCGCCTGCGTCATCTTCAGCGGTTGCGTCTCCAGCACCTTTCCCTTGTCGTCGTAGAAGCTGACATAGCTGATCAGCGGCCGAATTGGAGACGCATTCTCCTCGTAGGCTTGCAGATAGACATACATCGTCTGGTCCTTGCGGAAAACCCGAGTCACGCTGGGAATCATCTCCAATCCGTTCTGTACCAGCGGATTGGCCGCTTCATCCTTGGTTTTGACGGCGTTGAAGATCGCGGTCTTCAGATCCTGGCGCTCGCTGCTCAACACCACCGAGCTGATCGGGAGATGCTGCACTTCCTTGTTCAGATTCGGAATGACAAAGTCCGTCTGGAAGGTTCCCATACGGCCCGTTTCGTCGTCCCGGACAAGGAATTTGATCGTGAACTTGCCCGGCAGCTCCGTGAACCCGAAATCGTATTCGAGCGGCTCTTTCGCAAGCTGATTGGCCGTTTCGCCGCTAAGTTTTCTGTCGATCTTGTCGCGCAGATTGTTCACCGTGATCCCGCCGTAATCGTCCTTGATCTCGCCGATGAACTCGAGCGAGGTCTTTTCCGCGCCGCCCTTCTTGGCCAGCGCCAGCTCGCGGCCCGGAATCTTGACGATGATGGGAACGAAGTACTCGGCATGGTTCAACTGGAAGTAGTCGACCTCCATCGCGACCGTAAGATCGGTCCAGGGATCGGTCTGCATCAGGGCGTCCTCGAGCTGCCTCTCCTTGTCGGCATCGTTGAACTTGCCCCAGACTTTGTCCGCATAGTAGCCCTCCTTGAAATCGAGCTTGGCTTCAGGGTGTCCGTTCAACGTGACCTTGACGCGGCGGAACTTGCCGTCCTTGGTCATATTCGTGCTGTAGTAACCCAGGATGTAGTAGCTTGACATCGCCTTCTCCGCCTGCACGATGCCGCGGCCAAGGTCGTTCGAGTCCAACAGCGCCTTGCCGCCGGTATCGGAAGCCAGAGAGTAAAGCGTGTCCTGCGATTGGTTGAAGTTGGTCCTCATCGCCTGGGCCGCGGCGCCGGTGTACATCGCCGAACTTCCTTGGGAACCTCTGGTGGCGTCGCCCAAAGGCCCTTCAGCGACCAGCCCGCGCGCATCGACCGGCCAGAAGGAAACTCCGGACCGAATGGCGTCGTCGATCGTCGCGTGAAGCTGTGCCTGGTTGTCCAAGCCATTCAGCTGAATCCCACTGGCAAAGTAGACCAGCGCCTTTTTCTCGCTCAAGTTCCCCAGCATCTTGGCCGCCGTTTGCAAGGCCGAAAGCTGGCGGTCGGTGTTGAAGATGTTGAATTCGCTGTCGTCCTGCCCAAAGGCCGCGCCGGTGTCGGAGGCGCTTGAATCGCTGTCGACCTCGGCAAAGCCCTGCCCCTCGCCCACCACCAGCGTCTCCAAAATACTTATCAGCCGGTCGCGGTCGGCGGTAAAGTCCTGCAGCACATCGACCGCGCCTCCGTCGTAGCGAAGAATCGACACCAGGTCCTCGGGCTGCATCTGGGTCTTCAGGAAGTTTTCAGCAGCATCGAGTGCGCGCAACTGTTCGGGCGGACCCATCGCGCTCATGTCGAAATAGAGCGCCAGCATCCGGTGGTTTCTGTACCGGGTATTCGAGCCGGGAGGCTCAGGCGCAATTTGCGTGCGCGCCAGGTGGTTGTAAATGGTGACCTTCTGCGGCGTGTAAGGCGCCGGAGGCTTAGTCTCAGATACCGGCAAGTCTTGATACTCGAAGATCTTGATTTCCTGCGGCGCGCCATCTTCCGTAATCGTGAAATCCTTGGCCGTCAGACCGGTAATCGGATTGCCCTGCTTGTCCGTAACCGTGACCGGCTCGATCACCAGATGCGAGGTCACACGCATCGAATAGGTTTGATCGCCGCCGGCGGTATTTTCTCCGATCTGCTGCGCGAAGCCGCTCAGCACAACCAGGCCGCCCAACAACCCAGCCGCGCAGGCAATCCCGCATACATGCCCCCATGCATTCCCCCGCGCATTCCCCCATGCATTTCCCCACCCCCTCCAAAGACCGCGCCGTGTCCACGAGAAACGGGCGGCGCAGGCGCGCCGCAACCTTCTTGGCCGGCACAGAAGCACGTTTCTTTGCGTCTCCGGAATACTCATTTAGAACCTCAGCGTCATATTGGTTAGGAGCGACCGCATCCCGCCGACCGAAGTCGGCGGCAGGCCAAATTGCGTGGTGCCGACGGTCGTATTCCAGCTTGAGAAAGTGACGTGGTTGAGCGTGTTGAGGGAATCCACCCGAAAATCGAGGCTCTCGTTGCCTTTCAGCCGGAAGGTGCGTCCCACCGATGTGTTCAGGCTGAACTGGCTCGGACCGGTAATCGAATTCCTCCCTGCATCTCCCCACTGTCCTGAAGCAGGCGCCGCGAAAGCTGCAGGATTGAGAAAGAGTCCCTTTGGCGCGGCGTGGATCGGCGCTCCGGTCACATCCGGCCGTTCGGTCTGGTATCCCGTACCTGAAACGTTGTAGGGATACGTCGGCGTCAAGGGGAGCCCACTGCCGGCGGTGACCAGGGTAAAGAAGGTCCATTCCTTGTAGAGCGCTCCCTTCCAGCCGCTGAGCAGGGTGCCTCCCTTGACGCCCATGCCGGTGGTGTACGTGAAACTCACATTCAGAAGGTGCCGCTGGTCGAAGTTCGAAAGGCTGCGCTCGCCTTTCAGGTTCAGCCAATTCTGCGCGTTCCCCAGGCTCAAGGCAGCCGCGGGTGCGCCGGAGCTCGATGCGCTCTGGGCGGAAGAGGCTCCCAGGCCCCCCAGAGACGCGGCGTCGTCCACCGATTTTGAGAAGGTGTATTGTACGGTCCAAGTCAGTCCGTTATGCAGCCTGCGCCGCAACTGGGCATCCCCGGACTGGCGAGTGGAGTTGCCGCCCGAGGTCACATATTGGAAGCCCAGCGGACAGCCGGGACAGGGATTGGCTGCGCCGATCGGATACGTGTTGGGCAGGAACTCCTGCATGGCGTGGGTCCCTTTGGTGCCGACGTACTCCGCGATCACCTGCATTGACCCGGGCAGGTCGCGCTGCACATTCAAATTCCAGACCTGCGCATAGCCCACGTGAAGGTTTGGATCGATGGCAAAGGTGGTCTCCGTCGTCGCCGAGCAGGGAAGAAAGCCATTGGTCAGCGTCAATGGGCAGGCGGCGCTGTTGGAGACGTTCAGGCTTTTCGAAAGCGGCGCCTGCTGCGACATGTTGTTGGCAAGGGTCTGGTAGATCGAGCTATCGTAGCCAATATCGTAACCGGCATGGATCACCAGGGAGGAGGCGGGAAGCGGCCGCCAGGCGATGGCCACCCGTGGCTCAAAACCGGCCTTATAGGGCCGGATGAGCGAGCTGGGGTATTTCGTCGCTGTAAGGGAGCCGACGGGATTGCTGCCTAACACCGGCGCCACAGCGGCAAATCCGGATGCGACGTCCAGATTTACCAGCCTGCCTTTCAGCTCGGTGACCGGCGCCCCATACTCCCAGCGCATGCCGATGTTCGCGGTAAATCCTGGGGAGACCCGCCAGTCATCGGTGATGAAAGCGTCATAGATCGATTCGCGGAAGTACTTGTCGGCATTGCCGTAGGCAATTTGGCTGCTATCGGGGATGCCGAGCAGGAAATCGGCAAAGTCATAGCCGCCGGCTGTCGTGCCGTTCAGCGTCTCCGCGGTCGCGGTGCCGTTGAAGCCAAAGCCTCCCCGCGGATTCGCCTGAGAAAGCACATTGAGATCCCGGCGATTGAAATCTCCTCCGGCTTGAACATTGTGCCTCTCATGGTTCCAATAAAGAAGGTAGCTGGCCTTGCTCGACTGGTTCCGGTTGAAGGCGCTGTTCCCGTCGGAAAGGACGGGGTTGAAGTTCGAAAACGAGAGCGCCGGCGGCCCCCAATCCGAGGGATCTTGCAGGTTGCCGGTGATGCCGGCATTCGCGGAGATGTTCTCGCGATCGGCGAAGAACGGTACACTCCGCGCCCTATACCGGCTGAAAAAGTAGGTCGTGGTCATGTAGATACGCGGAGTCAGGCGATAGATCCACTGGATCTGTCCATTCAGGCCCAGCCCGTCGTTGGTGTCGACAAAGTTGAAAGCATTCGGCGTGCTCGATCGCGAATCCTGAAACGCGAATTGGCCGTTGAGAGACCCCAAACGCGGGCTGATTTGCCGGTACGCGTGCACTTGCATCTGGTCGATGTGCACCGGCGAAACGATCGGGATCTGATAGTTGTACCCTGTGGCGCTGTCGACATTGGGCAGAGGGAAAAGCTGGAGCAAAGCCTGCGCCTGCGGGCTGATCGAAGGCAGCGTGTTGTTCAGAAAGGGCTGGCCGGTAGCCGGATTGAAGATTTGGATTGGCTTTCCGGTCCCGTCCACCGCCTGCGAAAAATTGCCGCTGCGCTCGGCTACCGTCGGCATTGTGCCCGATTGCGTGATTGCGTTCCGGTTGCGCGTCCACTGGTAGTTGACTGTGAAGTTCGGCCCGTTCGGCATCACGTGGGGAATCCGCAGCGGACCGCCAAGGGAGGCCTTCCCCGTAAAGTCGTTGTAGTCTGTTTTGGGCGTATTCAGGCCCGCTGAAGAATACGGCCGCGCGTCGAGCGCGGAGTTGTCAAGGGAAAAACCGACATTGCCGTTGTAAAGGCCGTGGCGGAACCGGTTGTTCCCAAAGGCCTGCGACTGCGCGAAGGGCGAGGCCGCTCCGTTGTTCATGGAGCCGTTGACCAGCACCCCATTCGAGGCTTTCTCGTTCATCTCATCGCTCGGGGGCGGCGGTGGAGGTGTGTTTCCCGCCGCTTTCTCCTGCGGCTTGGGCGCAGGCGCTGGCGCCTCGGGCACCGGCGTGCTCTGCCCCGGTGGCGGCGCGGCCGCAGCCTGAATCTCGCCCACCGGCAGTAGCTTCAGATCCCACTGCGCGGGCGGCATAGTCGGCGCAATCACCACATCCTGCTTGAGCGGAGCGAACCCCGTCATATCGACCTCGATGGTCCAGTTCCCGTCCGCCAGATCCGGCAGCAAGTAGGAACCATCGTCGCCCGTCGTCGCCGTGACCGTCTTGCCCGCCTGGGTCGCTTTCACCGTGACCCCGGGAACCGGCACGCCGCCAAAGTCGACCACTCCGCGATATTCGGAGGCCAAGGCGGCAACGGAGTTGAGAACCAATGCTGCAAAACAGACAAGCCCCCGCAGCATCCGGGCAGGCTTATTGTGCCCCCGACTCCGCAATGCACTACCTCGCATTGCGTTCTTCATGAACCAGCCGCCCAAGTTTGAGTTCAAAGGATTTTCCTGATGTATTCAATAGACACCGTAGGCAGTAACTTTTCTAAGTTTTTTCGGCGCGAGGCCTCTGCGATTTCCACCCGGGCCAAGCGTTCTCACTACGCTGCTTCAAAGACCATACGACTACAGACGTTTGAAACAAAGAAATACTTTCAACAAAAGACGATTTGTGTAGTCAATGTGTTCACGGCGTGTGTACTATTTTCTTCTCTCTACGAATCAACGCCGACAGCAGTTCCAGATTCTTTTGCCTTTCTTTCTGTCATTCCCGCAGGGAATCTGCTTTTGCTCTTCTTCTGTCATCGCGAGCGAAGGCGGCGCGCAGAGATCTGCTTTTTGCCAACTCGCTAACTCACTGACTCTCTGACATGCCAGGGTGCCCCATCCTATGCGCTCATTGTTTTTGCGCGTAGGGCGGGAGATCGCAAATCTCATCCTGACCAACATCCCGGCGCTGCCCGTTCCGCTCGCCGCCATCATCCTTGAGGATCCCTGTATTTCGTTCTTCTACGTGTCGTGACAGTCCGTAATCTCGAACCTTCATGCGCTAACTCGCTAACTTGCTGACTCGCCGGTCTTCGACCTACCCTTTGCCCGGGAACCCGCCTGCAACTACAGACGTGTGAGACCGGAAAGAGTCTCCTGAAAGAAAACCGGTTTTCTGTTGCTGCGTGTTCACGGAACGTGCCATATCTTAGTTTTCTGAGGGCTTTT
>DATAWF010000024.1:0-3039 GCA_036267335.1 Acidobacteriaceae bacterium | reverse complement strand
CCTCCGGCATGGAGCAGCTTCCGCAACTGCTCGCCGACCGCTACAACGTAATCGTTGTAGACGCGGACAGCAATCCCGATTCCGCGCTGGACCTCGCCGGAACCGTCTGCTCCAGCAGCCATGCTTCGGTCATGGCTTACTCCTCGCAGGCTGACGTCAAGCTGGCCATCCGTTTCATGCGCGTCGGGGTGCGTGACTTCTTTACCCTTCCCGTGGATGCTGCCGAGGTGGTGGAAGCTCTGAATCGAGCCTCGACCCGCCAGCCCTCCCAGCAACAATCCCCGCAGGTGCCCAGCAAAGTGCTCGTCTTCCTCGGCACCAAGGGCGGATGCGGCGTGACCGCCCTGGCCTCGAACTTCGCGGTCTCGTTGGCCCAGGAATCCGAACGGAACACGTTGCTGATCGATCTCGGCCTGCCGCTGGGTGACGCCGCCATCAACCTCGGCATGGTGACAGAGTTCTCCATTGCCAACGCGGTGCGCGAAGCCAACCGCCTGGACGCCAACTTTCTGCGCACGCTCTTAGCCACGCATGCCTCCGGGCTCTCAGTGCTCGCCGCGCCCAGTGACTTTCGCTCTGAACTCTCGCCCGACAACGAAGGCATCAACAAGCTGCTGGCCGTCACGCGCCTCGGCTTCGAGTACGTAGTCGTCGACGTGGGCTCCAGGCTCGACCTGCTCGGCTCGGCTCTCTTTGACGAGTCTTCCACCGTATATCTGATTACCCAGGTCGGCATCTCGGAGCTGCGCAACGCCAACCGCATGATCTCCCAGTTTTTTTCCCGCCGCACCGAAAATCTGCAGATCGTTCTCAACCGGTACAAGCCGGCCACGCTCTTGTTCGACGACAAGCACATTGAGAAGGCATTGACCCGCCCCGCGCAGTGGAAGATTCCCGACGACTACCAGAGCGCCCGCCGCACCCAGAACAGCGCAACCCCGATGGCGCTGGCCGATTCGCCCATTGCCCAGTCCATCCGGCAGATGGCGCGCGCGGCCTGCGGGCTGCCGATCGAAAAAGAAGAGAAGAAGCGCATGTTCAGTTTCTTCCGATGAACGCGGCGGCCTGATCGCGCAGCAAAGGCCGCACTCAAGCTGGTTTGCGTCAGCACGCGGGAAAGGGGGCTCTGGTGAGGCCTTTCCGTTTGTATTTCTTGGTCCTGGTCGCCTGCCTGTTCCCATCTCACGCACATGCGAGCCCCGCCACACAGGAAAGCCCGCAGAGCGAACCCGCACCGAAACCTCAAGGCGCAGCTTCCGACATTCTTGAAGGTCTCATCCACCTGGATGTCACAGTCAGGGGCTCCAGCGGAAGACTTGTGGCTGGTCTCGGAGCCAAGGACTTCGCCGTTTTTGACAACGGGCAGCCGGAAAAGATTCTCACATTCATCGCCTACGAGGGCGCTGTGAAACCAGATCCCCCGGTTTCCGTCACGCTGCTTCTCGACCTATTGAAAGTGCCGCCGTATCTCGCATCGTTCGAGCGCGAGCAAGTGGAGAAATTTCTTCGCCAGGATGGAGGCCATCTGTCTCAGCCAATGACCATTCTTGAGCTGACTGACAGCGGCCTGTGGCAAGCGGGCGCGCTCTCCGCAGACGGAAACGCGCTGGCTGAGGAAGTCGCGCATGACCGCCTGACCCCTCGTATGGACAGCCGCGAGCATCGCGCTGTAGAAGGAGGCCGATTCGCGAGCGTCCTCTTTGAGGCGCATCCGGAATTCTATGACGCTCCGCCGTTGGCGTCAGAAAAGGTTCTTGGAGCGATTGCGACGGCCGAGCGCCAGAAGCCGGGGCGCAAGCTGCTGCTCTGGGTCGGCCCTGGCTGGGGCATCGGAAGCGGGAACGACACCAACGAAGATCTGGCCGGCAAGGAAAACCAAAGCGCGTTTTTTGACAGAATTGTCTGGTTCTCTGCTTTGCTCCGGCTGGCGCGCGTAAATCTCTACAGCTTTTCCGTGGGGGAAAATGGCCCGCTCTCAGTGGCCGAAGGCGGCCCGCTCTCAACGGATGTTCCGCCGATGCCGGTTGCCGGCCCGCACTCATTTCAGGCTGTATCGTCTTCCAAAGAGATAAGCGCGTTTGACCTGAACCGGAAAGTGCTCGCGATCGGGAGCGGTGGGCGCGTGCTCCCGCTGGCGAACGATCTGGTGAGCCAGATCAATGGCTGCCTGCAAGAGCAGAATGCGTTTTACTCGCTCTCGTTCGATCCCGCGCCGGCCGCGCATGCCGACGAATATCACGACTTGAAGATCCAAGTCCGCAATGGCACGCTCACGGCCGCGACAGTCCCCGGCTATTACGATCAACCCTATTTTTCTGATATCCGCGATCCCGTTCCTCAAAAGGTCACCATCGCGGAGTTGGAGCAGCTGCTGGACAATGCGCAAGACGAGCCCGACGCCGAGCTCGCGCAGCGGCTCGATTCTCTCGACCTGACCGAGCGCGTCAGCGCCGGGAAGCTGACCGAGTGGACGGAACGCATGCGCGGAAAAAAGGCGCGGGAGGCGCTGGAAGCGCTGGCGAATGGATCTGCATTTCTCGATCCTCCCGCAGGCGAGATCGTGACCGGTCCAGCTCCGGATGCAGACGAGCGGCGGCAAATCCTCGCCAAAGCCGCGACCTATCTGAGTCAGACCATGCCCAAGCTGCCCGACTTCTTCGCCACACGAACGGTAGCCGAATACTCAGAAATATCGGGGGACATCACCAGCGATGCTCCGATTCGAATCACGCCCCTCCATGCCATTGCCAGATCGCACGCGACCGTGGTCTACCGGAACGGAGAAGAGATTGAGGAGAAGCCGGCGCGGCGCGGAAAGAAGGCGCAGTTAATTACATACGGCACGTTTGGTCCGGTGCTCCGCATGGCGCAGAGGGCGCTATCGATGGAGAGCGCCCTCACATGGAGCCATTGGGAAAAGGGACCGGATGGGCCGGTCGCGGTGTTTAGCTATGCAATGCCGGGGTCCAAACCTCTCTTTGGCGTCATGGGCTGTTGCCTGCCTGAGGGGGACGGAACGGGCGGTTTTGCTACCTACCC
>DATAWF010000023.1:0-9958 GCA_036267335.1 Acidobacteriaceae bacterium | reverse complement strand
AAGAAAGATGTGGACGACGAAATCGACGTAGTCCATCAGGATCCACTCGCCCTGGCGGCGCCCCTCGACGGAGTTGGGATAGGCGCCGAAGTCGTGCTTCAGGCGCAGCTCGACCTCGTCGGCGATGGCTTGGGTTTGCCGTTCGTTGGTCCCGCTGGCAATCAGAAAAAAATCGGTGAAAGCGGAATCGGCTTGATCGAGCTCGAGGATGCGGGTGTCTTCGGCCTTCTTGTCTTCGCAGGCCGCCTCGGCGGCCAGAAGCATGCGTCGTGTCTCGGCGGTTGCCATTCGGTAAAGCATTTCTCCTGATGGTGTAGAACGTAGAACTAATGAGCAGAGTCCAACGCAGCCATTCCACCGAAGAATGGCTGCCCCTGGCAGCTATCACCACTCCAAAGTGTCTGGAGAAATGCTCTCAGGTGGGCTCTCCTCGTCCGCTGCTCAGACGTGAGGTCATCCTATCGCGGGATCGCCTCCCGGTCTACCGCATCGGCGCGGACCACGTGAATGACTCATCAACTCGCCGGCGGACGGTAAAGGTCATGGGCGCGGATGTACTCGGCAACTGCCGGCGCAAGCACGGTCTGCACCTGCGCGCCGGCGGAAGAATTTTGGACCAGCGCAGCGCGAATCTCTGTCGCCGAAACATCCTCATGCAAGCCGGGCAGCACGTAGAGCGTAGATTGCCGGTCTTCCTGGTCGCCTTTTCCAGCAAGAGTGATCCGGATGGCGCCCGGCTGCCGCTGCCACTCCATTTGCCGGATGCCGTCCGGCAAGAGAGCAGCGATTTCGTCCAGTGCAAAGCCGGGCCGCGCTGCCACAATCCAATCGCAAAACGAAAGCAGATCGGTGGCGCGATGCCATTGCCGGAGGGAAAAAAGTGCGTCGGCCCCGAGCAGGCAAAAGAGCTTGTCTTCTGGAGCCAGAGTCCCGCGCAGTGCAGTCAGTGTGTCCAAGGTGTAGTTCGGCCGTCCGTCGGTCCGCGGAGCGTCGAGACTGGAGGCGGAGAGATGCGAGTCGCCTTCGACAGCGAGCTCGACCATCGCCAGACGGTCCGGGTAGCTCGCCTGGCTGCCGTTTTCTTTGAGTGGTTGCACGCCGACAGGAGCCATCAGCACGCGATCCAATGCCAGCCGCGATACTGCGGCACGGGCGACTGCGAGATGACCGCGATGCGGCGGATCGAAGCTGCCGCCGTAGAAGGCAATGCGCATGAGGAAAATCTTATTCTCGTTGGTGGTTCTGCGTGAGAGACAACGAAAACAGGTTGTGGCTCCAAGCTCCCAAATCTGGCGATGATATGGTCGAGGCTTGGACTCTCGTGCCGCCTCTCGCCTATCTCGCGTTGGGAGCCAATCTCCCTTCCTCCTCCGGAACGCCCACCGCGACTCTGCAGGCGGCGGTCGAACGTCTCGCGAGCCTCGGGCGCGTGGCTGCGCAGTCATCTCTTTACGAGACAGATCCTGTCGGATCCCAGGACCAGCCGGTCTTTCTGAATGCTGCCGCTGCGGTTGAGACGGCGCTCTCCCCGGAGGAGTTTCTGCAAGGGATGCTCTGCATCGAGCGGGAGTTTGGGCGTGACCGCAGCAGGGAAGCTCCCAAAGGGCCGCGCACTCTCGATCTCGATCTGCTGCTCTGGGGCGGTGTCGTGAGGAACACAGAACAACTGACGCTTCCTCACCCCGCGCTTGCCCACCGCCGCTTCGTGCTCGCTCCTCTTGCGGAGATTGCCCCGGAACTTCGGCACCCTCTTCTCCACCGCAGCGTCGGCGAGCTGCTCGAAGCTCTTGCGGACGAAGGCGACAACCGCCTATCGGCTGTACGCCGTGTCCGCGCCCCCGAATGGAACGGGCCGGTTAGAGCGGATCTCCTATAGGAGTAGCCCGAAGCGACAACATTCAACGCGGCTTTTCCTCAAGAAAAGTCGCACTTCTCAGACCTTTGTGGGTGATAGCAATAGGAGATCCACTCTAGTTATTAGCCTGGATTTTTCACAGAGTGTAGCCAAAACTGTCATCCCGAGCGCAGCATGACGATTTTTGTCATGCGGAGTCGTGGGATCTGCTTTTGGGTTAGCAGAGCGAAGCAGCCGGACAAGCAAGCAAAAAGCAGATCTCTCCGCTACGGCGGCGCATTCACGCCGCCTCCGGTCGAGATGACAGGGATTGCAGGGGACAGATTGAGTTCAGAAAGGGATTTCTTCGATCGCCTTTCCCCAGTCCGCGCTTAGATCAACCCATCCTGAATTTTCTTCCTGAATGAGCGCCACCTTCTTGATTCGCGACCATCCCTTGAGCTGTTTCTCACGCGCAAACGCGGTTCCAGCATGCTGGAAGCGCTCCCTATGCACTAGGCGATTGCACCGATATGTTTTGGAGAAGCCGTCGAAAACACCATTTTTGTGTTCCCAAACCCGTCTTTCAAGAGAGGAGGTGACATCGACATAGAGGGTTCGGCTGCGACTCGCCATGATGTAGACCCAAAACCGGTACTCGCGCATGGACTGTTCCAACGAATATCTCGCTGCCCACGTCCTGTCCCTCCCACGTCTCTGTTATCCCGAGCGCAGCATGAAGATTTTTGTCATGCCGAGTCGAGGGATCTGCTTTTTGCTGCTTCGCCAGCATGCCACCTGCCGTCTCCGCCTCGCCGGCTCGCGAATCGCTCCCCGCTACAATCTTCCTCGTGTCTCTAGTCTTTAAGATCGAAGCGGCCTGCGGACCTGCGCGGAGAGCCGCCATGGTCCTTCCCCATGGGGTGGTGCAGACGCCCGCCTTCATGCCCGTCGGGACCGTAGCCTCGGTCAAAACCGTACCCCAGTCGCTGCTTGAAGAGCTGGACGCCGGGATTATCCTGGCCAATACCTATCACCTTTATCTCCGGCCCGGTTATGAGCTGGTGCGGCGCATGGGAGGCCTGCATCGATTCATGAGCTGGCCTCGGCCCGTGTTGACCGATTCCGGCGGATTTCAGGTCTTCAGCCTGAATGGTCTGCGCAAGGTCACGGAGGATGGCGTTCACTTCCGCTCGCATCTGGACGGCAGCAGCCATTTCTTTTCACCCGAGCGCTCAATCGAAGTGCAGCGGGCTCTGGGCGCCGACATTGTGATGGCCTTCGACGAATGCACCGAGTACCCTGCGGACCGCGAGCGCGCCCGAAGCTCGCTCGAGATGACGCTCCGCTGGGCCGCGCGCAGCCGCGCCGCTTTTGCCGCCGGTGAAGAGGCTGCGGCCGGCCCGCAGTCTCTCTTTGGCATCGTCCAGGGCGGAATGTATCCCGATCTGCGGCGGGAATGCGCCGAGCGGCTGGTGGAGATGGATTTTCCCGGATACGCTCTGGGCGGATTGAGCGTCGGTGAGCCGCGCGAGTTGACGCGCGAGATCATTGCCGCTGCGTTGCCGCTGCTGCCCGCCGGCAAGCCACGCTATGTGATGGGCGTGGGATACCCGGAAGAAATTGTCGAGTATGCCGCGCTGGGCGTGGACATGATGGATTGCGTGCTGCCTACCCGCGCGGCTCGCCACGGCCTGCTTTTCACCTCGCAGGGGCGGCTGAACATCAAGAATCAGCGTTACGCCGAAGACCAGTCCCCTCCCGATCCCGAATGCGGCTGCATGGTTTGCCGCCGGTACACGCGCGCTTACCTGCGCCACCTCGCCGCCGCGCGGGAGCCGCTCTCCTCGCTTCTCAACACGCTGCACAACCTGGCCTTCTACCTTGACACGATGCGGTCCGTACGGGATGCTATCTCGATGGGCTCCCTTCCGGAGTTGCTGGCCAGCGTGCGTATGCGCGCTCGCCGCGCCGAAGGCTAAGGAGCCGGCTTCCTGTCGGGCTTCCCTCCACAAGCGGCAAGGAATTTGGGGATGGAATCGTCCCGCACCGCGCGAACGCGGCCGGGATGACGAGCGGCGGGAAAAACTGAAATACCCATTTGAGAGGACCGAACGTTGACGATCCCATTGCTCCTGCTGGCTCCGATACTGCCGCAGAGCGTGATCGGCTTTCTGCCGATTGTGCTGATCTTTCTCATTTTCTACATGCTCATGATCCGTCCCAACCAGAAACGGCAAAAGGACTGGCAGCAGATGCTTGCCAACCTCAAGCCCGGTGACCGTATCACCACCAGCGGGGGCATGAGAGGAACCGTTATTTCAATTAAGGATGACGCCGTGCAATTGCGCGTGCCGCCGGATAATATCAAGATGGAAGTGGTAAAAAGTGCGATCGCATCCGTGACCGCGCCCCAAGAAGAAGGCAAATAAACGTAATTCCGCCGGCTGCGGGCATGCGCCCGGCGCAGATCTCTGATTGCGATTCCAATGCGTAAGAATTTAACCGGCAAAACCATTCTGATCTTCGCGGTCCTGCTCGTCTTCTTTTACGGCATCTTTGGTATTCCCAAGGGCATCGGCCCTGACGCCTGGAAAGCTGCGCTGGCCAAAAACATTCGCCTCGGTTTGGATCTCAAAGGCGGCATCCGGCTGGTGCTGCAAGTCAAGGTCGAGGAAGCGGTCGGCGCGGTCACTGACAATGACATCGGCGGCATCCAGTCTGATCTGCAGCAGAACGGACTGAGTGCGCAACATGTCTTCAAGCCGAACGCCAAAGATCAGCCTGCCGTGATCGAGATCCAGGGCACGCCTCCGAACCGGGTCGGCGATGTCCGCAACTTACTCGACACTCGCTATGGCGAGCGCTATACGGTGAGCTCCGATTCCGACAACAATTGGACGCTGACCATGAAGGCCTCCGAGGTGCAGGAGACCGAGCAGCATGCCTTGCAGAACTCGATCGATACCATCAACACCCGGGTCGACGCGCTGGGCGTCGTCCAACCCACCATCGTGCCGTACAACGTCGGCAGCAACCAGATCATGGTCGAGCTGCCGGGCGTGGACGATCTGAGCCGGGTTCGCGAGATCATCCAATCCACCGCCCGCCTTGAGATCCACCTGGTGATCGGCGGCCCCTACCCGAGCCAGCAGGCGGCGCTGCAGAGTGTCGGCGGAACCCTGCCCCCCGAGGACGAGATTCTGCCCTACGGCGGGACAGAGGAAGATCTGGCCGGCCAATACTATGTGCTGCAACAGCATGCCGTCGTTCAAGGCAACGATTTTCGCGATGCGTCGCCGTCGGTCGACGAGAACGGCCGTCCCGACGCGACCTTCATTCTGACCAGCGACGCCGGCAACCGCTTCTATCAGTTCACCAGCACGAATATCGGCAAGGCGCTGGCTGTGGTTCTGGACAATGAAGTACAAGAAGCCGCCAACATCCAGCAGGCCATTCGCGATCAGGGCCGCATCACGGGATTAGGCAAGGACAAGGCGGAGAACCTCTCCCTGATGCTGCGCACCGGCGCGCTCCCGGCCTCGATTTCATTTCTGCAGGAGGAAGTTGTCGGCCCGTCGCTCGGCGCCGACTCCATCCGCGCCGGCGTCATGGCCGCGGCGGTCGGCATGCTCGCCGTGCTGATCTTTATGCTCGTCTACTATCACGGGGCGGGCATCAACGCCGACCTCGCGCTGATCTTGAACCTGGTCATCCTGCTTGGCTTTATGGGCTTTTCTCAGGAAGTGTTGACCCTGCCGGGCATTGCCGGCCTGATTCTGACCATCGGCATGGGCGTCGACTCAAACGTGCTCATCTTCGAGCGCATCCGCGAAGAGCTGCGGGCGGGCAAGGCTCCCGGTGCAGCCGTCGATCAGGGCTTTGCCCACGCCTGGACGACGATTTTGGATACGCACGTGACCACGATCGTCTCGGCTCTGATTCTGCTGATCTTCGGTACCGGGCCAATCAGAGGATTTGCGGTGACGCTAAGCTTCGGCTTGGCCGCCAATCTGTTTACGTCGGTTTTTGTCTCGCGCGTGATCTTCGACTCCATCCTGCAGCACAAGCAGCGGGGCGAGGCTCTTTCGATCGGATGAACGTTTGAGCCGTCACTCCGGGCAATGGAAGAAGCCCGGCGGAAGGCTCCTGTCATTCGGGAATCAACATGGAGAGCGCGGGCTGCGCGCCCGAGGCTCGAAGCAAGGCGGTTTTTCCGGTGGAATTTTTTGGCGAAGTAAATATCGATTGGTTGGGGAAGAAGTGGTACTTCCTCGCATTTTCGCTGGTGTTTAGCGTTGCCGGCGTGCTCTCGATGCTTTTCTGGCACGGCATTCCGCGGGGCATCGATTTCCGCGGCGGCACCGAGGTCTACGTCCGTTTTGTCGACAAGCCGAATATCGAGAAAATCCGTCACGCCGCCGATGCCGCCGGTCTCCACGACGCCATCATTACGTCCTATGGAGAAGCCTCTTCCAAACAGGTCGTGATCTCTCTGCCGCAGAGTGTGACCAACGAGTCGGCCCTCGATGCCGGACGCGCTGCCATCCTCAATGCCTTGAATACCGGCTATGTGGCGCAGCAAGCGGGCAACCAGGGCAAGCTGGATTTGGACAATGCCGGCGCCGGCGCGATTGGTCAATTTCTTGAACAGCGCGATCCGGAGGGGTTGAACGCGAGCGTCGGAGCTGCGGGAGCCCAGCAGAAATATGGGCAGCAGGCGCAGGCCATTGTGAATCATCGCGACCACGATCTGGATGGCCTTTTCACCAGCCTCGCCCAGCTCGACGGCACCGCTGACCCGGCCGTAGTGAACCTGTTGAAACAAAACAGCTATCTCTCCGGCTTCAACGTGTTCAACGTGGAGATCATCGGGCCGCAGGTGGGTGCGCAGTTGCGCCAGCGGGCCTTCATGGCCGTCTTGTACTCCCTGGCCGGCATGTTGGTTTATCTCTGGTTTCGCTTCGAGCTGATCTATGGCGTGGCCGCGGTGGTCGCCGTTTTTCATGACACCATCATCACCGTTGGCGCTTTCAGTCTGACCAACAAAGAGATCAGCCTGACAGTGATTGCCGCGATCCTCACGCTGATCGGCTATTCGATGAACGATACGATCGTCGTCTTCGACCGCATCCGCGAAAATCTTAGGCTGTCCCGCCGTGAGAGCCTCACCGCCGTGGTCAATCGCAGCATCAACCAGACGCTGAGCCGGACCGTGCTCACCTCGGGGCTGACCTTCCTGACCGTTCTCTCGCTCTTTATTTTTGGCGGAGATGTGCTCCACGGCTTTTCATTTGCGCTTGTGATCGGTATTCTGATTGGCACGTATTCGTCGATCGCCGTGGCGGCTCCGATGCTGGTGGCGTATCAGGATTATCGGACTCGCCGGGGAAAGAAAGGCGTGCTTCCAGCCGCAAAACGCTCCAAAGGCTGACGATCCTCGCTGTGGAAACCTGCCAGCTCGAAAAACCGGAATTTTTTTGCGAAAAAGCGGCAAAGACCGCCAGATCCCGGGATCAAAATTGGGCCCCTCGGTGTCTAGACCTAATACAGGAAGTTCACCAGATAGCGTGAGGTAAGGCCCATGTTTGAGGATTCACTATTCGAGTCCAGTGGAAGACTCAAGACCAAGAGTAAATATTGGTCTCTCGCTACGCTGTGTCTCAACGTCGTAGTCATTCTGGCGATGATCATTGTGCCGCTCCTGCGGACCTTCGCGCTGCCGGAAGAGATGACTGCGACGCTGCTGACCGCGCCACCGCCGCCTCCCCCTCCGCCGCCACCGCCCCCGCCGGCTCCGCCGCACGTCGAAGTCAAAACCGTAACTCTCAACAATGCGCTGCAGGCTCCCACCCGTATCCCGCACGTGATTAAGCAGGTTGTCGAAGAGGCCCCCCCGGCCACGGGCGTTCAGGGAATGCAAGGCCTGGGCAGCGGCTCGGGCAGTGGCGTGATGGGTGGCGTGCTTGGCGGCCTTGGAAGCGGGCCGAAGGTGGTTGCGGCTCCTCCTAAGAAGATCACGGTCTCCCAGGGCGTCATGACGGGCATGATCTTGCAGCAGACCCAGCCGCAGTATCCGCCGATTGCCAAAGCGGCGCGAATCTCGGGAACAGTCGTGCTGCATGCCACCATCTCGAAGGAGGGAACCATCGAGAACCTGACGGTGGTCAGCGGCCCCCCCATGTTGCAGCAGGCGGCAAGGGAAGCGGTTGCCACCTGGCGATACAAACCATATTTGCTCAGTGGCCAGCCGGTCGAAGTCGAAACAACGATCAACGTGGTATTCAACCTTGGCGATTAAGACTAATTTGGCCTCAGGTCCGTCTTCAACCAAGGTGGTATCGAAACCCTGAACTTACTGGCCTCTTCGGGTCATTTCCGCCCGAAGAGGCGCAGTGCTAGCATCTGGATGCTTTCCAGTCATCTAAGAAGTCACTCCCTAGGAGGAAAGATTCTGTGATTCTCGCTCAACATCTCACTCACTTTGTCTCGAACCAAGCGGCGCTTGGCATGTATTTCTTCCAAGACCAGGGGGCGGCGCCCACCCCGGGCTTTGGCGTTATGGATCTCTGGCGCAACATGGGCGTCCTCGCCAAGGCCGTGGTAATCATCCTCTTCATCATGTCGATCTGGTCCCTGGCGGTGATTATCGACCGTGCGCTTTATTTCCGCGCGGCCCGCAATCAATCGCGTGAATTCGCTCCCCGCGTAGCCGGAGCGCTCAAGGAAGGCAAGCTGGACGAGGCTGTGAAGGTTGCCGACCGGAACAAGAAGTCCCATCTGGCCGAGGTTGTCACCGCAGGCCTGCAGGAGTTCCGCAATTACGGCAGCGGCGGCGCCATCACCGACGAGCAGATTGAAGCCAGCCAGCGCGCCCTTGAGCGGTCCGAAGCGATCGTTCACGCCAAGCTGAAGCGCGGTCTCGGCGGTCTGGCCACCATCGGTTCGACGGCTCCGTTCATCGGGCTGTTCGGAACGGTCGTCGGTATCTTGAACGCCTTCAACCAGATCGCAACCCAAAAGACCTCCGGTATCGGCGCTGTGGCGGGTGGTATTTCCGAAGCCCTGGTGACCACCGCGATGGGTCTGCTGGTCGCGATTCCGGCCGTCATGACCTTCAACTACTTCACCGGTCGCGTGGAAGCGTTTGACGTGGAAATGGACAACTCCTCCAGCGAGTTGGTCGATTACTTCATCAAACAGAGCCACCGCCGGTAAACGATTTTCGCGGTGAGCGGCGGCGTATTCCCCCCTGGCGCCGTCAGGGACGAGATATCGAAGCGCTGCCACAGGCGAATGAGAACGGAACACCTCTAGGGCGAGAAAGCGAGAATCCTCGGCCGGGACAGGTTCAAACAAATTCTGTCCCGGCTGGGTTCGAGTACCCCGCGGCAGTCTCGCGGAAAATATTCAGCGCGCTGAGACCTCAGGGTGTGACCGGTACGTCAACGTAACTGAAGTCGCCGGACAGGCATGATCGCCGCCCGGTCCGTGGAGCGCACATCATGTCAATTGTTGTCAGGGATGAAGGAAGAAAGGTCAACTCCAGCATCAACGTTACGCCGATGTGCGACGTCATGCTCGTGCTGTTGATTATCTTCATGGTTATCACCCCCATGCTGCAGAACAAAGTGGATATCACACTGGCGAAGGTCACCGATCCGACCACGATGCCGGACGCCGATAAAGAGGACGCAGTCGTCGTCGCCGTCACTCGCGACAGCCACGTCTATCTCGGCCAAAATCAGGTTTCCATGGCCGACCTTGGTCCCAAGGTCTCGGCCCTGCTTGAAAACAAGACCGATAAGCAAATCTTCATGCGCGCCGACGCCCGGGCGCAGTACGGCACGGTTGAGGACGCGATCGACAACGTGCGTACCGCTGGCGTAGACGAGATCGGCTTGCTCACGGATCGCCGTCAGCAGCCTGGGGCGCAGCCTCCTGCAGTGCCGGCCACGCCGCAGGGTAACTAGGGAACGAACTTCAGGATTGGCCGGCGCTTCTGGCCGGGCCGAAGGAATCGAGGGTTTTCATATGTCAATGTCTACCGGCGGTGGCGGCGGAGCAATGTCGGAGATCAACATCACTCCGTTGATCGACGTCATGCTGGTGCTGCTGATTATT
>DATAWF010000022.1:0-9285 GCA_036267335.1 Acidobacteriaceae bacterium | reverse complement strand
TTTCAACTCGTCGTCCAGGTTTGATGTGTGGATATGACCCATCCATTCTGGAGGCATCTCCGGCGCGCCGGCAGCAGACCACGTCATCATGCCGCCTACATCTTTGCCATCTTTGCCGAAGATCATGTAGCGCATGCCGGGCATGCCTGAATCCCGAATCTCCCACTTCGCAACCTTCTTGTAAAACGCGACCGCCTTGTCAATATCATGGGTTACAAGCTCGTACCAGACAAAACCATCTGCCATGCTGCACCATCCATTTGGCGGCATGCCGCCAACAAGTGAACACCGTCCACATACGCTATCACGGGAAGTGTATGCTGTCCACAATCGCCACGCTACACTTTGTTCAACGGACAATGAAAAAGAACGTGACCCCGAAGAAGCGGCAGACTTTTCGACACGGCGATCTGCGCAATGCCCTGGTTGCCGCGGGGCTTGAGATGGCGCGGATTGGCGGACCCGACGCAGTGGTCCTGCGAGAGGCGACGAGGCGGGCAGGCGTCTCCCCCAACGCCGCATACCGGCACTTCGCCGGCCAAGCGGCCCTGGTCGACGCCGTGCGATCGGCCTGCCTGTCGCGGCTGGCTGCAGCAATCGAGGCGGAGCTGAAGAAGCTGCGCCCGGGAAGCGACTCGCAGGCTTATGCGCGGAAGAGCCTGCGGGCGATAGGCATGGGTTATCTGGGATTCGCACTGAGCGAACCGGGCATGTTTCGAACCGCGTTCTCCGCCCCACCGGCGATCCATTCGCAAAATCAGGCGAATACCGCGTCCATGGGATTGAACCCTTACGAGCTTCTTTCCCTGTCTCTGGATCGCATGCTCGAAAGCGGCTTGCTCAACGAAAAAGGGCGCAGGGAGGCAGAGTACATGGCGTGGTCGCCGGTGCATGGCCTGGCGCTGCTGGCGCTCGAGGGGCCGCTCAAAAAGATGCCGCGCGAGGCTGTTTTGCGGTTGGGCGAACGGCTAGTCAACATGGTGGAACGCGGCCTGAGCTGTAAGTGAAAAGAGGACGTGTTCGAGCGTTCGTCCTAATCACCCTTACAGCTTTTCCGCAACGGACTTCGCCTGGGTGAAGAGATCAAGATAGTCGGGACCGCCGGGTGTCGAGGGAACAGACAATATACGAAGGCGGCTGCTGCAGGCAGTAGTCAATTTATATACCGCGGGCTACGGATTGCCTGTAGTCATTAAGGCTCATACGGCCGACATCCTATTTATGTCGCGTGTGCGGGTTATCTGGCCGTCTGTGCCTTTTGTTGTCGCCATCAGAAATCCTGTTGAAGTGATCGCTTCCAACCTTGCACTACCGGCTGATTGGGTCAAAACGATGCTTGCGCATTATGGGGAGAATAATGTATTCGGGCTTACGGGTCCGGAGACAAGAAGGACGACGGCAGAAGAGTACTGCGCTCGTGAAGTAGGAATGTTCCTCGGTGCTGCAAATGCACAGATTGATGATAAATGCCAGGTACTTGACTTCGCGCGCATGACTCTTGGCAATATTTATCGTGTAGCGAAAGCCCACACTCCCCATCGGTAATGGTTAGAGAACTCACGAGCTTTTCGTTGGGAGATTCGGTGCGCTTTTCCCTACGTCAGAGCCGAGTTGGGTGAGCTGAATCACATCTGTCAAGTGGAGGGATATGAAATCTCGGGAATTACCATCAAGCAAAGACTGATCGCCGCGTGGCCTCCAACGACGCTCTTCCCAGCTTTCCAAGCGTCTATATATGCTCCGAGGTTGCTTTGGATTCCCTGAAGAAAACGCAGCTAACGGCTTTCTATTTTCGCAGTATCGCCTCCAGATTCCATAGGCCGCTGAACTGTAAAAGAGTATTGTCCATAGGGGTCCTTCCCATAAATGGCGAGCGCTGTGATTCCAAAATGTGACTCCCCAGATGAGCAGAAACAAGAATATCCCTAGTGAGACGACGGCGGTCATCCCGGAAGCAACCAAACGTAACGGTAGCAACCTCTTGAAGCGCTTGTAGCTGACGGAATCTTCCGTCCAGCGCGGCGAGGGGGAACTGAGACGAAGCCGCAGTGCTGAAAACACCCCGAAAACAAGGGGCGCGAGGTAGAGCACCAAGAGGAACGTTCCGTAAAGCGGAAGCTTGACTTTCCACATAAACCGTTCCAGTAAAAGAGATAGAAGCAACCCCAGAGCTAACCCCACGAGTTGTCTATTCAAACGCACAGTTGCCCCCCAAAGACGGTGGTAGTTGTTATACTCCAACGGGTCAACCTGCAAAAAGTGTTTCAAGCGCTGTTTCGGCCCACCCCGGGCAGGCAGGGATGCAACCTTACAGCTTTTCCGCAACGGACTTCGCCTGAGTGAAGAGATCAAGATAGTCGGGACCGCCGGCCTTGGAATCAGTGCCGGACATATTGAAGCCGCCAAAAGGGTGCGCGCCCACCATGGCTCCCGTGCATTTGCGATTGAAGTAGAGATTGCCTACATGAAAGGCCTGGCGCGCGCGGTCGAGCTTCTGCCGGCTGCGTGAGTAAACCGCACCGGTCAAGCCGTATTCCGTATTGTTGGCAATGGCCAAAGCCTCTTCAAAGCTGCCGGCGCGGATGACCGCCAACACGGGCCCAAAGATCTCTTCTTGGGCGATGCGCGCATCGGGGCTGACGTCCACGATGACAGTCGGCTCGATGTAATAGCCGCCGCCGGAGGTTTCGAGCGCGCGGCCGCCGGCCAGCAATCTACCCTCCCCCTTCCCTGCTTCGATGTATCCAAGAATCGATTCCATCGCCGAGCGACTGACTACCGGCCCCATGTCGGCATTCTCAGAAGGATCGCCGACCTTGAGCTCGGCCACGCGCGCCTCAAGCAGCTCGAGAAAAGCATCGTATATCGATTCTTCGACAATCGCGCGCGAACAAGCCGAACATTTCTGCCCGCTGAAGCCGAAGGAGGAGGCGACAACGCCCCGGACGGCGGCGTCGATGTCACAGTCTTCACTCACGATGATCGAGTCCTTGCCGCCCATCTCAAGAACAGTTCGCTTGATCCAACGCTGAGCTGGCGGCGTAACCGCCGCCCGCTGATGAATCTCTAACCCGACCGCTTTCGAACCGGTGAAGGCGATGAAGCGTGTCTTCGGATGCTCGACGATCGCATTGCCAAAGCTTGCACCCGAACCAGGACAGAAATTGACCACGCCAGGGGGCAGGCCGGCTTCTTCGAAAATTTCCATCAAGCGAGCCGCAACGGTCGGGGATTCACTCGATGGCTTGAGGACCACGGTGTTTCCGGCGACGATGGCTGCGCTGGTCATGCCCGCCATGATGGCGAGGGGAAAGTTCCAGGGAGAGATGATCGCGCCTACGCCCAAGGGCACATAGAGCAACTCGTCGCGTTCCCCCGGATACTGAATCGGCGGCGCGGCCTGCGCCAAGCGCAGCGCTTCGCGGGCATAGAATTCCAAAAAGTCGATGGTCTCGCCCACATCGGCATCGGCCTCCGCCCAGTTTTTGCCGACCTCATAGGTGAGCCATGCGCAAAACTCAAATTTTCTTTGTCGAAGGATCTCCGCCGCATGGAGGAGCAGAGATGCTCGCAGCTCAACCGGAACATAGCGCCAGGTCTCGTAGGCGGCCAAGGCAGCTTCGATCGCTTGCGCGGCGTGGCCGGCGCCAGCTTTCTGGTGGACGCCGACGGTCTGGGTGGGCCGGGCCGGATTTACAGAGCGGATTTTCTCCGCTGTCTTCAGGCGCTTTCCGCCGATGACCAGTTCATATTCGTGGCCCAGCCAGTCGCCGACCCGTTTGAGCGCTTCGCGCATCGCGCGCGCGTTCTCATGGCTGCGGAAATCGGTTGCAGGCTCGTTGCGAAACTCGCCCCGGGGAGCAAGCGGCAAGATAACGGTCGACAAGGAATCGGCGGCCATGATGATTTCAGTCTAAGGCAGATTTCCTGTTGCTTGAGGCGCCAAGATCCGGGAGGTGCGGCTTTTCCCGGTAGAGCGTGTTTCATCCATAGCCGGCGATTGTCGTAACCAGGGACCAGACCGGCCGCCAACGCGGGGCTTGTGCTGTGCCCCACGCAGCAGGCCCCATCGATGAAACACGCTCTAAAAAGCCGCGTTGGCCGCAGTTGTTTCGATACATACGTGCAGGAAATCTGCCATAGCGGGATGTTGACCCAATCCGCGCCGCGAGCCTTCATCAATGCCGCATGGAAGATGAGCGCGACGCCCGCTCTCGGGCGCAGCCCCGTACACAGAGGACAGCTCTCCCCGAGAACCTCGGTTTTTATTGCATTTTCAATGGCTTACGAACGGCATTTTTTTGCTTGCGTGATATTGCTATTTGCAATATACTTTTGCTGATTGCGATATAGGCGAGCGATGAAGCTGGGCGAAAAACTCCGGTACCTGCGTGAGATGGAGGGCAGCCTCAGGGGATTGGGGCGCGCGATCACGCAACAGGAGCTGCTGCGAGCTCTGCGCGGGGAGACCGGCGGCACGATGAGCCAGAGCTATCTTTCGCAGATCGAGAGCGGCTCGCGGCCGCACCTCACGAACACCACGCGGCTGCTGCTCGCGAAATTTTTCCGGGTCCATCCGGGTTATCTGGTCGACGATCCAGAGGGTTACCACCCGGAGCTGCTTAGCGATGCGCGAGCTTTCGAAGACAAGCTGGACCTCTGGCTGGTGAGCGGCGCCGAGCGCTTTCGCCGCGACCCTGAATTGCGGCAGGCGCTGCTGGCATTGGCGCGGCACAGGGACTCACGGCGCTGCCTGCTCCTGCTTGCAGCGGTTCTCGATACGCCTGGTCTTGCCGACCGGCTTTTCGAAGTACTGCGTCCGGAGCGGGAGGGCTCAACGCGAGTGCCGCCGGGGCAAAAGGGCCGGCCCGATTCCGCAGCGAAGAAGTATCCCCGAAGACAGGAGGGACACCCATGACGTGGCAGGGCTTCTATCTCGTGTGCTTCCTTCTGGGCTTTGCCATCACGGTTCTCTCGGCCCTCGGAATCCTCTCGCATGTGCACATCGGGCATTTTCATTTGCACCTGGGGAAGGCGGGTCACGTTCGGGGCGGAAGGGCCGGAGCAAGCCCGATCAATGGATTCACGCTGGCGGCGTTTTTGTGCTGGTTTGGCGGGTGCGGCTATCTGTTGTCGCGCTATGGAGTCTTTGTCATGCCCGTCGTGCTGACGTTTGCGATCACGACCGGCCTGGCCGGAGCTTCGGTCATTTTCTGGTTTCTGGCCCGGGTCCTCATGCCGCACGAACACGAACTGACTGCTGCCGATACCGACATGCTTGGAATGCTCGGCCGGGTAAGCAGCCCCATTCGCGAGGGAGGCACGGGGGAGATTCTTTTTTCGCAAAACGGCAGCCGCCGTTTTGCGCCGGCGCGGAGTGATGCAGGCGTAGCGATTCCGCGCGATATAGAAGTGGTGGTGATGCGCTACGAACAAGGAATCGCGTTTGTACGGCGCTGGGACGAGATCGCGAAAGAGGCGACGGAGTCTCCGGCACGCAGCGAACGGTAACACTGTTTCCTGATGGAAGGGATCAGGAGCTCTTATGACAAACACCATTGTTGTAACCGTCGGACTCAGCTTGCTCGTGTTGATCCTGCTGATGGTCTTGCTGGCCCGCATGTTTCGCAAGGCCGGGCCAAACGAGGCGCTGATCGTTTATGGATTTCGCGGGCCGCGGGTGATCAAAGGACACGGCACGATCATCTTTCCCATGGTTGAAAGCTTCCGCCAGTTGTCGCTCGAGCTCATGTCTTTCGACGTGGCGCCGCAGCAGGACCTCTACACCAAGCAAGGGGTGGCGGTGACGGTGGAGGCGGTTGCACAAATCAAGGTCAGGAGCGACCAGGAGTCCATCCTCACGGCGTCGGAGCAATTCCTGACCAAGACGCCGGCGCAGCGCGAGGGATTGATTCGCCTGGTGATGGAAGGTCATTTGCGCGGCATTATCGGGCAACTGACGGTGGAGCAAATCGTCAAGGAGCCGGAGATGGTGGCCGACCGGATGCGCGGAACCTGCGCGGACGATATGAGCAAGATGGGGCTGGAGGTCGTTTCCTTCACCATCAAGGAGGTGCGGGACAAGAACGAATACATCACCAACATGGGACGGCCGGACATCGTCCGCATCAAGCGCGACGCCGATGTGGCGGCCGCGGAGGCTGAGCGCGACACGGCGATTCGCCGCGCGAATGCCACGCGCGAGGCGGCGGTGGCAAAGGCAGCGGCTGACCAGGAGCGGGTGATCGCCGAAACCGCGTCTCTGGGAAAGCAAGCCGAGGCCCAGCGCGACCTCGACATCCAGAAGGCCCAATTCGCCGAGCAGAGCCGCAAGCAGCAGGCGCAGGCGGACAAGGCCTACGAACTGCAGACCAACGTCTCGCAGCAGCAGGTCATCGCCGAGCAGGTGAAGGTGCAGCAGATCGAGAAAGAGCAACAGATCAAAGTACAGGAGGCAGAGATCCAGCGCCACGAAAAGGAGCTGATCGCTACGGTTCTCAAGGAAGCGGAGATCCAGCGCCAGCGGATCGAAGCATTGGCCGCCGCGGAACGGACCCGCCTCACCATGGAAGCCGAAGGCCGCGCTTCGGCCATCCGCGCGCAAGGCGAAGCGGAAGCCGCGATCATTTTCCAAAAGGGCGAGGCTGAGGCGAAGGCCATGAATGTGAAAGCCGGGGCCTACCAGGAATGGAGCCAGGCTGCGGTTGTCGATCGGCTGATCACCAATTTGCCCGAGGTGGTACGCGCGATGTCAGAACCGCTGTCGAAGGTGGACCGGGTGACGATCGTCTCGACTGGGGGAGACGGCGCAGCTGGAGCGAGCAAGATTACCGGAGACATGGCGAAGATCGCCGCACAGGTTCCGGCGCTCTTTGAAGCACTCTCGGGCATGGATCTCCGGGACCTGATGTCGAACGTGAAGAGCATGCGCGCGCGCCCCAACGGAGGCGCCACCGTGGATGGCAACTAGTACGCGGGCGGAGGGTCGAAAGGCTCTCCGCCCTCATTTTTCTGGCAAAGGAGAAAGATCATGGCACTCCTCGAACGCGTAGGAACATTGCTCAGGGCCAACGTCAATGACCTGATCGACAAGGCGGAGGACCCGGAAAAGCTTTTGAAACAGTTGGTGCTCGATATGGAGAACCAACTGCTCCAAGTGAAGACTCAGGTCGCCATCGCGATTGCCGACGAACACCTTCTGGACAAAAAGCGCACGGAGCACGAAGAGGGCGCGGCGGAATGGCGGAGGAAAGCGGAGTTGGCGGTGAAAAAGTCAGACGACAACCTGGCGCGCGCGGCCCTCGAACGCTCCCTGAGCCAGCAACAAATGGCTGCGGGATTTGTGCAACAGCTCGAGGACCAGAAGGCGGAAGCGGAAAGCCTCAAGAATGCCCTGCGCAAGCTGGAACAGAAGCTGCAAGAGACGCGTTCCCGCTGCGAGATGCTGATTGCGCAGCACCGGCGTGCGCGAGTGGTGGGCAAAGCGCAGCAGGCGCGGCAAGCGATGGACGCCAAGGACCGCGCGGTGGAAATGCAGCGGATGCGCACGCGGATCGCCGGCAGCGAGGCGCAGAATGCCGCCGGACAAGAGCTTTTGGAAGGAGACTCGCTGGACGATCGCTTTGCTGCGCTCGAGCGCGAAGATCAGATCGAGTCGCTGCTGCAGGAGCTCAAGGACCGGCACTCCGGGGCGGCGTGAGCAAAGGCAGCAAGTTAGCGAGTTAGCGCCGCTGCAGCCTTTGTTCTGAGCAGTGAGGCGGAAGAACTTGCGCTTGCGGTCTCCCACCCTTCGCGCAAACAACGCTGCTCAGCATGGGGCACGCAGCGGTGGCTGCGGGGAAAGGGCACAAGCATTCGAGTGGAACCCAAAGTTCGAGAAGAGCAAATACAGGGATCCTTCGGTCTCCTTGGCTAAGCTTGGAGCCAGCTAGTCGCGGGTTTCTTCGGAAACGACAGACGACATTCGGAAAGACTCTTCCTCAGCCCAGGTACGCTAGCGCGAACCTGGGGCACCCAGCAAATCCCCTCTGGACAGGTGCGGCCTTTTTCATAGAAGGATGACGGCGGTTGGAGGGGGAGAATTTTCCGCTCGGGATGTTTTTCCAAGATGATGTGCCTGTCAGGGGCTGGCCTGCAGGGGCTGGCCTGCATGGGCTGGCCGGTCAGCGCGCTGTGGCGATCTCTTCGACTTGGCTGGACATTGTCGCCGTGCGCTCGAGCTTGTCCCAATTGAAGGGGCGGCCGTCGATCGCGCGCTTGATGGTCTTGAAGAGGACGAGGGAGAAGATCTGGCGGTAGGCGAACCGCTGGAGGAAGATGTGGAAGAGCAGCCAGCCGTCGCCTTTGCTGCCGGCGTGCCGGCGCTCCAACGAAAAGGCGAGCGCGGAGGTGAGGAAGTCGATGACGAGAAATGCGAGGAAGTAAGTAACGAGCTTGTCGAAGCTGGCCGCGCTCGTTGTTTCAGGATGAAAATGCCGGTTGACGAAATACTGCACGGCACCAAAGAGAAAGATCAGATCAATCAAGGGAGAGAACAGCGGCAGCAGGATCTGGAAGATCACGATATTGGGCAGAGCAAAGAAGCCCATCAGCTTGTTCTTGAGCATTGAGCCTTGATGCTTGTAGACGGCCTGCAGGGTACCGAACGACCAGCGGAAGCGCTGCCGCATCAGGCCGTTCATGGTGACGGGCGCCTCTGTAAACGCTACGGCGCGATCTTCATAGATGACCTTGAAGTTTTGAACCAGCAGGCTCATGGTCAGGTCGGCATCTTCGGCGACGGTGTTGATGGGATAGCCGCCGCTTCTGCGGACGGCATCGGTGCGCCACGCGCCGAGCGCCCCGGGAACCACGGTCACCACGTTGAATAGATCGAGAGCGCGGCGCTCGAAATTCTGGCTGGTGATGTATTCGAGCGCCTGCCAGCGGGTCCACAGGTTCAGGCGATTGCCTACCCGGGCATTGCCGGCGACTGCTCCAATCCGCGGATCGGCAAAGTGGGTGATCAACAGAGAGACGGCGTCGCGGGCAATGACGGTATCGGCATCGATCCCAACATAGAACTCTTCTCGAAGCTTGCTGATGCCGAGGTTCAGGGCCTCCGCCTTGCCCGCGTTTTCCTGCCGCAGCAGCAAGAGAGTGCCGGCGGCAATCTCATAGGGATAGGCTTCACGCGAGACCTCGAAGGTACGGTCTTTCGATCCGTCGTCGATGACAATCACGCGCAGGTTGGGGTAATCGGAGTTCAAGACCGAACGAATGGTGCGCACGATCACTTTTTCTTCG
>DATAWF010000021.1:0-11956 GCA_036267335.1 Acidobacteriaceae bacterium | reverse complement strand
CGGGCGTATTGCAGGTCTGCTGCGGATAAAGCTTTCCATCGGTTCCGACGGCGAATTCAACTACGGTATTGTCGTCGTGATTGACGACGTAGAGATTTTTGCCATTCGGCGACGCGACGTCCGCGACGGGATTCCGGCCTCCGGAGCTATAAGGAGAGTCCCGAAGCTGGATGAGCGCGCCGGACTCGCTATCGACGGAGTAGACGCTGATCTGTCCCGGATTCTGCTTGGAAGCCGTGACATAGAGGAAGTCGATCGTATTGCTGGGTCCGCAGGCGGTTACGCCCAGTCCCAGACCCAAAGCTGCACCCACGGCCAGAACGATCCGGCCAAAATTCCTAGACTTCATGCGCATCCTTCATCCCAGCCCATGCCGAGCATGGACGAGGGCTGCACCCCGCAGCAGAACGAACTGATTGGATTGAATCCATTTGCATTGTAAAAGCTCGAATCGCTTTCAGCCACACAAGAGCCCGGCGGTACCGCCGGCAAAATTTAGAACGTTGTGCCGCTAGTTGTGCACCATGTCGGATTGCCCGCGTTCGAAAAGGAAGAGGCCTTTCTGAGATTCGTGAGCGTTCCAGCTGCCTGGTTCATGATGGCGCCGGTGATCGTGCTATCCACGTAGTTCGCGGTATAGAGATATTGGTTGGAGGGATCTTCGAGAATGCATTGCGGAGCAGATCCGGAGCCGAAGACCACGCTATTGGCGGCAGCGCCCGAACTCAACGGTTGGAGGAGTCCTGTAGTGGGCGTGATGAAGAAGGCGCTCACCGAGCTGGACGGGCTGGTCGGGGTCAAGTTGGGACCCGAATTCGCGATATAGACGAACTTGTTGGTGTGGTCGACGATCATGCTCGACGGATTGGCCGTGGTGCCGGTATTGGGGACTGCGCCGCCGGCGACGGACTGCAGCGCTCCATTGGTGCCGGCCGTGTAGGGCAGGATCGTTCCGGCTGTCGTCTCATTGCCGGCATCGAGCAGATAGACATACTGCGGGGCGGCATAGATGAAGGTCAGGTTGGTAGCGTTGGTGGGGATCGGCGTGTTCTGCGTCAGGGTCAACTGGCCGGTGGTGGAATTGAAGAAGTAGACAAAGGCCGCCTGGAAAGGATCGAGTGCGGAACCGCTGCCCTTCTCAATCGTGTAGAGATAGCCGCCGGTCGAAAGCGCGAAGTGGATAGGCGCACTGCCGATGGGGAAATACGTGAGGTTGGTTCCGGCAGAGTTCTTGGATATCTGGTTGGTCACCAGCGAAAGCCGGCCGGTATTCGGGTCGATGAGGAAAAGCGTGATATCTCCGCACTTCGAAGCAGGATTCGTCGACACGTAGGCGGTGCACGTCGTCGGATCGGGAGCGTAGGTGTCGAGAACGAAGAGATATGCGCCGGTGCTATCCGTCATCATGTCGATGGGATAGCTTCCCTGGCCGGTATAGCTTTGCTGATAGGTAAGGCTTCCGGTACCGCCCACGGTAAAGAGCGAGATGTTGGGACTGGTCGAAGCCGCCGGCTGTCCGTTGCTGCTATTGACGCAGGCCGCCTGCCCGGTCCCTCCGCATCCGGCGTTGAGAACATAGACAAACCGCCCGTTGTCCGCCGAGAGGACGCGAATGGGATCCACACCGCCGGAAGGAAACGGCGACTTGGTCGAGGGCCTGAGCTGGCCATAGTTGTTATCGATTCTGTAGCCGGAAATCTCGTTGTACTGCGCGGACGTTACCCAAAGATAGCCGACCGTATAGTCTGTCGTGCAGGAGGTCACAAACATCCCCGTTCCCAGGGAAACAGCCAAGGCCAGAATGATCCGGCCGAATTTCCTAGACTTCATGCGTTTCCTTCGTCCCGGCCTCATAGGGGCCTAGGGCTGCACATGCAGCAAGACTTGTGTAGGGATGTCTCCCGCTAGAATTGTAAAAGCTTGAGGGCGTTTCGGCTACAGCACAGAGCATAAACCCCAAGCACCATCCACTTTCCGGAATGAACCATAAGACGCCTCATCGGGAAAATCGATAGCGCGCTTCTTCGAGGCACTGCAAAAAAAAAGACAGCCTCATTTCCGGCCATGCTGATGGCGATCGGCATCCAGGCCGCGGCTGAGGAGCTCAAAATATCTTCATGTGAATGGTCAGGTACTTCTTGGGATCCTGCCGGATAGCGCCAATCAGACCGCGGGTTTCAACCAGCATCTGGTCGGCGTTGTTGTAGAGACTCGGATCCTTCATGAGCTTCCCGATGCTTCCCTGACCGCTGTCGACCTGATTCAAAATCGAATCGAGCTTGTCGACGGTATCCCGCAGCTTGGCGGCAAAGGCGGGATCCTTGGCAATCATGCCCAGGCCGCCCTGCCCCGCATTGATCCCGGCAAGCAACTGGTTGGCATTGGCGACCGACTCCTTCAAATTCTTGGCCATCGTCTCATCTTTGAGCAGCGCTCCTACCGGTCCTTTGCCGGAATCGATCTGGGTGGCGATGTCGTCGAGCTTGTTCGCGGAATCGTTGAGCCGATTGTAGAGTGTATCGTCCGAAATCAGCTTGCCGACCGATCCGTTGCCGTTGCTCACCTGGTCCACAAGCCCCTGCAACTGGGTGAGAGTCTGGAGGCCTTGCTTGTAGAGGTCGGGACTGTTGATGAGCATGCCGAGAGAGCCCTTCGTCGAATTGAGGGAGTCAGCCAGGTCGTTGACTTTTTTCAGGATCGTATTCACTTGCTCGATGGTGCCCTGGCTGGACTTGATGACGTCGGTCAGGTTGGGGGTCTCGGTGGTTGGCAGCTCGCCATGGTTCTGAACCGGCTGTCCGGTCGCGGCGGTGCTGTCGATGTTGACGACGGTGTCGCCCAGAACGCCGATGGTATCGAGGCTGGACTTGGAATCGGTATGAAGCATCGGCTGGAACTTGGCGTTGATGTTCATCACGACTTCGACCGGGGTCAGCTTGCGGTCCGGAGTGATCCGGATGTCTTTCACGTTGCCGATCGTGACTCCTTCAAGGTTGACGGGAGCGCCCTTTTTCAGGCCAGCGGAGTTTTCGAAGTACGAGCGCAGGACCAGCTTGCCGCCGAAAGGTCCGCCGGTGTTTCCGGACATAAGGAAGATCAACGCGACCAGCACAGCCAAGGCCGCGAGGACCAACACTCCCACTTTCAGTTGCGACCACCGGACTTCCTGCTGGCTCGGCACGGGCCCCCTTCAGAAAAATGCTGGCGCAGCTGCCCAAAGAACGTCTGGGATTGAGGATATCAGGCCGACGGGCTTCGAGCATATGGCGGCTGAATGCGGCAACTTCCTCAAAAGGCAACCGGCGGTTCCGCTTCCGCGCCCTCCATCAGGACCATGGCAATCGCCATTCCCGCGGTATGACTGAGGGAAACGGAAATGGCGGCGACGCGAAGCCGTTGAGCATGGCGGAGCGCATCGCCGGAAAGTTCCAGGCCGGGACGGCCCGATGCCGATCGCGCGACCTCGATCTGACGCCAGGTAACCCCCCAAGCCATTCCGGTACCGAGGGCCTTGGCCGCCGCCTCTTTGGCCGCAAAACGGGCGGCGAAACTCTCGGCATGATTGCGCTTTGCGCTGCAATAGGCGATTTCCCGGGCGGTGTAGATGCGGCGGAGAAAGCGCTCGCCATAGCGCGCAATCGAGCTGGAAATGCGCTCCACTTCGATCAGGTCCACGCCGGCGCCGACGAGCATGCTGACCACGGTACCACGGGTAACCGGAAGAGCTACGGCGCGTGTAACTAGAACGGGCACGGAAGTACCGGCGTTTTTACTGGAGAGATTGGAGAGCAGGCCGATTTGCTGAGTACATGGGCTTTTTCAATCATTTTGCGAGCGACCGAGGAGAGGCCGGCGTGATCCAGATCGCTGCATCCACGGCGCGAAGGCAGACCCAGATCCTTTCCGGCTTGAACCGCGTGATCGGCGATGGCGGGGGATGGGTACACCACCAACTGCACGCTCGGCCGGGGCTGGCGCGAATGGTGTTTGAGTTTCCGCGGGACATTTGCCTGGACGTCTACGGCGCGATGGTCTCGCTCGGACTCGAGCTGAGTGCGGCATCGCACCGGATCATGGAGGAGCTTTGCCGTTGCACGCCCTATCGCTGCGATCTGTCGGGGCGCAGGATGGCGGTCGAGGACAGTCCATCGCTCCAACAGGCGACAGCCTATCTCTGCTCTCTCGAATTTCTCCGAGTGGAGCTTTCCGTCCGCTTCGCCGCGGCGGGAGAGAGCGAAAACTATGCGGAGTATGCCGCGTAGAACAAAGCGAGTTGGCGAGTCGTGGTCTCCCACCCTAGTTCGTTTTAGGGAGAACAGCAGATTCCCTACGGGAATGATGGAAAGAAGGCAACTGCAAATGCCCCACTCAAGCCAACACCAAAACCGGCTTGAATGGGCCACCCGCCTGCGGAGAGAAATACAGGGATCCTTCGATTTCTCTCCTACGGCTCCGAAACCTCAGGATGACGGCGGTGGTGGCGGGACGCAGCGGGGCTGGAGAACAGCAGATTCCCTACGGGAATGACAGAAAGAAAGGCAACTGCAAAAGTCGGAACAGAAGATTTCTTTCGGGAATGACGGAAAGAACGGCAAAATCTTTGCTGGACTGAGGGCCCGGGCGGCGATCAGCCCGCTTCCACCAAACCGTAGCGGCGCTGCCAGGCCTCGCGCAAGCGGTTCCAGACCATGAGCTTTTCCGGATCGCTGAGCCCTTGTTCGGGCCCGTCGGCGAAGGCGGCCGATTCGCGCTTGGCGATTTCGAGCAGCTCGCGGTCGCGCACCAGATTGGCGACCTGGAAGCTGGGTATGCCGGCCTGCCGGGTGCCGAAGAACTCACCCGGGCCGCGCAGGCTCAGGTCGAGCTCCGCCAATGCGAATCCGTCCTGGGTCCGCACCATGGCGTCCAACCGCTCTTCGGCCTGCGCGGAAGGCTTTGCGCCGGTCATGAGGATGCAGTAGGACTTGGCCGCGCCGCGTCCGACGCGCCCGCGGAGCTGATGCATCTGCGCCAGCCCGAAGCGCTCGGCATGCTCGATGATCATGACGGTGGCGTTGGCGACGTCGACTCCCACCTCGATGACCGTGGTCGCGATCAACACATCGACCTCGCCGCGCTGGAAGCGGCGCATGACGATCTCCTTTTCGTTCGCGTCCATACGGCCGTGCAAAAGCCCAAGGCGGAGGCCCTGGAGGGCGCCCTCGCGCAACTGCTCATACATCGCTGTCGCGGCCTTCAACGAAGGCTTGCCGGTGAGCCACCCATCTTTCGACGAGGGAGGGGGCGAGGGAGGCTGGGCCGAAGCCGCAGCTCTGGCGCCGGCCTTCCCTTTCTGCCGCCGCGGGCTTACGGCAGCCTTGGGAGCGACAGAGAGCACGGCCGAATCGGCGAGCGGAGCGGGCTCAGCTTCAGAATCGCCGGCGAAGTCCAGCTCCGGCTGGTCTTCTTTCGCACCCTCGATCACGGGATAGACCACGTAAGCCTGCCGGCCCTGGCGGGCCTGCTCGCGCACAAATCTCCAGACCTCATCCTGCCGCGTGTCGGGGAGGCGCCGGGTAAGGATGGGCGTCCTTCCCGGAGGCAGCTCGTCGATGACGCTCAGGTCCAGGTCGCCGTAGAGCGAGAGGGCCAGGGTTCTGGGGATGGGGGTGGCGGTCATGACCAGGACATCGGGCTCGGCAGCGTTGGGCTTCCGCATCAAGCGGAAGCGCTGCAAGACGCCGAAGCGATGCTGCTCATCGACCACGACCAGCCCGAGCTTGGAAAACTCGACCTTTTCCTCGATCAACGCATGGGTTCCGATGACGAGATCGGCCTCTCCGCGAGCGATCTTTCCCCGGTTGGAGCGTTTGCGGTCTTCATCGAGCGACCCGGTCAGCAGCAACACGTTGTACCGCCGCTGGGAGCGCTCAAGCAGCTTGCGCGCTCCTAGAAAATGCTGCGTGGCGAGAATTTCGGTGGGGGCCATCAGGGCCGCCTGATAGCCGTTTTCGATTGCCACCAGCATGGCCTGCAGCGCGACGATCGTCTTGCCCGATCCCACGTCTCCCTGGAGCAAGCGGCGCATCGGCCCGGACTCTCTCATGTCTTGCACGATCTCGCCCAGCGCTTTCTTCTGGGCCGCGGTGGGATGAAAGGGCAGCACCTGCCGCAGGGCCTCGCGGACCTGCTCGCCGGTCGAAAATGCGATTCCCGGACGCTGGCGCAGCTTTTTGCGTTTGAGATCCAGTCCCAGCTCCAGGTAAAAGAGCTCCTCGAAAATCAGCCTCCTCTGCGCCGGGGTCTTCCAGGCCTGAAGGGCGGCAAGCGAGGTACCGGTATCGGGAAAGTGGGTCGAGCGCAGGGCTTCTTCCCGGCTGGGGAGATCGAGGCGGGCACGCATCGCCTGGGGCAGCGTCTCGGGAATCTTCCCCTTCAGATCTTCGAGCATTCCCCAGATCACGCGCCGCTGCCAGCGCGAGGTCAGCTTGTTGCCGCCCAGCGATTCGTAAATGGGAGCGATGCGGCCCACTTCCAGCAGCTTGGATTCCTCGTCATCAAAGTCGCCGGGCAGCATCTCCACTTGAGGCTGAATCATTTTGAAGCTGTTGGTGCTGCGGGAGGCTTCGATTTTGCCGTAAAGCGCGACCAACTGGCCGGCCCTGAATTTGTCCTTGAGGTATGCGCCGTGGAACCACATGCACTTGATCTTGCCGAGGCCCTGGCCTACGGTCATTTCGAAGATGGGCATGCGGCGGGTGCGCAAGAGGGCGGTGCCGCGCACCTCTCCGATGATGCTGGCCATCTCTCCCGGCTTGAGATCTTCGATAGGCTGGGGCGACAGCCGGTCCTCATAGCGGAAGGGCAGGTGGTAAAGCAGATCTTCGACGGTGGCGATCTGTTTTTCCTGAAGCAGCTCGGCCAGGCGGGGACCAATGCCTTTGACGAACTGCACCTTGGTTTCGAGCGTAAGCACAAACCGATGCTACCGGAGTTGCCGGGTACGCGGGGGGTACGTACCACGCGCTGATACACTGAGCGCTGCCTCAGGACGAGAACTGGTCTCGTATATAGTTTTGCGGCTCCGGGCAATCGCATGAGCCCCGCTTTGGTGGCGGGTCTCATGCGCGGCTTTGGGGGCGCACACCGTTTATGAGACCAGGACGAGTGTGGAGAGCGAACCCATGTCCGTCGTCGAACTCGACCATATCTCGAAACGATACGAGCAAAAGATCGCGGTCGACGACCTTAGCCTGAAGATCGACGCCGGAACAATCTTCGGCCTGCTCGGTCCCAATGGCGCGGGCAAGACCTCGAGCATCCGCATGATGATCGGCATCACTCTGCCGGACTCCGGCCGGGTGCGGCTGTTTGGCGAGCCCTTCACCCGCCGCCATTTACGCCGCGTGGGCTATCTGCCGGAAGAGCGCGGACTTTACGCCAAAATGCAGGTCCTCGATCAACTTGTGTTTCTGGGCCGGCTTCACGGCCTGGACGCGGCCTCAGCGGCCCGCAGCGCCAAGCAGTGGTGCGAGAAGCTGGAGATTGCCGAGGCGCTGGGCAAGAAGACGGAAGAACTCTCCAAGGGAATGCAGCAGAAGATCCAGTTCATCGCGGCGCTGCTGCACGATCCGGAACTGGTGATCATGGACGAGCCTTTCGCCGGCCTCGACCCGATCAATTCCCACCTGCTCGAAAGCGCGCTGCTCGAGCTGCGCCAGGCAGGCAAGGCGATTCTCTTTTCCACTCACCGGATGGACCAGATCGAGAAGATGTGCGATTCGATCGCGCTCGTGAACCAGGGGCGCGAGGTGCTCTCAGGCGGCGTGCGGGAGATCAAGTCACGCTATCCGCGCAATCGCATCGCGCTGGAGTTTGAGGGAGATGGATCGTTCCTCAGCGACCCGATGATCGCGGAGGCCCGCAATTACGGCAACCACGTCCAAATCTCGTTGAAGGATGGCGCGGACGCGCAGGAGCTCTTGCGCCGCGCCGCGAGCCAGGCGCGTATTTACAAGTTCGAATGGATGGAGCCTTCGCTCGAAGAGATCTTCATCCACACGGTCACGGGGCGCGCCGATGCCTGACGCATTGCTGATCGCGCGGCGCGAATACTTGCAGCGAGTTCGCAGCAAGGCCTTTCTGTTTACGACGCTGCTCTTCCCTCTCCTGATCGCGCTGATCGTCGGAGGCGGGTTCTTCGCTTCCTCGCAAGGGCGAAGCGGAAGCGGCAAGCTCACAATGGTGATTGTCTCGAATGATGCGGCCTTGGCGCAAAGCGTGCAATCGGAGCTGGATACGGGAGCTCAATCCTCTCTGAGCGTGGGCGTGGTGGCTCCCGCGGGGCCTGGCGAACGGCGGAAGATCGAAGGTGAAGTTGCACACGGGGAATACGACGGCCTGCTGTGGCTCGATGTGCCGCCCGGGAGCCTACGGCCACGGGCCCTCTACGAAGGGCATCTCTCGGGCAACCAGTCTTCGGTCGCGACGGTGCGGAACGCGCTGACACGTGCGATGACGCGCCGCGTGCTTGCGGCGCAGGGGCTCCCTCCCCTGGAGATCGAGGAGGCGGTTGCGCCGGTCAATCTTCGAACGATTGACCTGAAGGGCCGGGGCCGGTCCTTCATGAATTTCCTCGGGCCCTATCTGATGGCGCTGATGCTGTATTTTTCCGTGATCTATTACGGAATGAATGTGGCTCGGTCGGTTGTTCAGGAAAAGACTTCGCGCGTCTTCGAAGTTCTGCTGGCCAGCACGCGGCCTGAATCGCTGATGGCGGGCAAGCTTCTGGGGGTGGGCGCGGTGGGCCTGACCCAAGTCGCGATCTGGGTTGCGCTGGCGCTGCTGCGGGCAGGGCCAGCAATGGCGACTGCCGGGGGCAAAGCCAGCCTGGGCGCTCTGGGAATCACTTTCTCGCAGACCGCGTTCTTTGTGCTCTTCTTCCTGCTGGGGTTTCTGCTCTATAGCGCGATCGCGGCGGGCTTTGGAGCTTGCCTGGATTCGGAGCAGGAGGTTCAGCAGTTCAGCTTCATCATCGTGCTGCCGATGGTCGCCTGCCTGGTTCTGACACCTTCGGTCATCGAGAATCCCGGGGGAATGCTGTCAGTGGTGCTTTCCCTTTTGCCGCCATGCACACCGATCATCATGTTTCTGCGCCTCAGCGCCCAGACGGTGCCTCTGTGGCAGTTAGCGCTTTCACTGGTATTGATGTTTGCAGCGATTTGGGCCGCCCTGTGGGTGGCTGCGCGCATCTATCGCGTCGGCATCCTCATGTACGGAAAGCGCGCGGCTCCCAGTGAGATTTTGCGCTGGCTGCGGTCGAGTTGAGGAAAAGGCCGACGACTAACGACTGTCCGCGAAGCCGGTAGAGCATTCTCAGAGCTGGTGTAAGACAGCAAAGCACGCTTGACACAGCCGTTCTACCGAAGAACGGCTGTTCATAACCGCCCTCGCCACCCCAAAATAGCTCTGAGAATGCTCTAGAATCGCACCGTGACGGAGACAGCCCACCCGCAGCTGCCGGGCATGAGCCTTACGCAGCGGATCATTACCGCAATGCTGCCGCCGCTGGCCGCGTTTCTGGTGCGGATTCTGGACCGCACGCTGCGCTATGAAGTGGTTGTCGAGCCGGGAGCGGCGCCGGCCATGCCTCCGGGGCGCCAGGTCTGGTGTCTTTGGCATCGTTCTCTGATTGCCTGCCTTTGCTACTTTCACCGGGATTATGCGCCCACCGTCCTCATCAGCCGCAGCTTCGATGGAGAGCTCATCGCGCGATCGGTGGAGCGGCTGGGCTATCGCACGGCGCGGGGTTCAAGCAGCCGTTACGGCGCGAGCGGCCTTCTCGCGCTGGCCCGGGCCGCGGAGAGTGGCGACCCGGTTGTTTTTACCGCCGACGGGCCACGCGGACCGCTCTACCGGGTGAAAGCCGGCGCGGCTAAACTGGCAGAGATGACGGGCTGGCCTATCGGCATCTTCTACGCCCATCCACAGCGTGCGTGGCTGCTGCGCTCCTGGGATCGCTTCATCATCCCGAAACCGTTTTCGCGGGTGGCGATCAGTTACGCGCGCGAGGTCGCTCCACCGGCCAGCGATGCACCGGAGGCTCTCGAAGCGACGCGGCTCGAAATCGAGGCCGCTCTCGAACGGGCGCGCGTGAATGCCGAACGGCATTTCGACGGCGCTTAGCCTCGCTTAGCCTGGATTTCTCACAGAGTGTAGCCAAAACTGTCATCCCGACCGCAGCATGACGATTTTTTGTCATGCGGAGTCGAGGGATCTGCTTTTGGGCTGGAGCGTTTTCACTTTAAGTGTTTACAAAAACAATGCCTCGTACGTGGCCGTTTCATCGAAAAACGGCCACTCTTAACCACTCTCTCCATGTCAGAGGAAAAGTGAAAACGCTCTAGCAGAGCGAAGCAGCCGGAAAAGCAAGCAAAAAGCAGATCTCTCCGCTTCGCATGAGGACTTTCGCCCTCATGCTTCGGTCGAGATGACAGAACTTCCCGTTGATGAGCAAGAACTTGAGAAATCCAAGCTAGAGATCAGGAAAGAAACATGCAGTCGCCGTAGGAAAAGAAGCGGTACCCGGAGGCGACGGCATGGCGATACGCGGCAAGCACGCGATCGGTTCCGGCAAAGGCGCAGACCAGCATCAGCAGAGTCGATTGCGGCAAATGGAAGTTGGTGACGAGGCCACCGACGACGCGGAATTGCGCGCCGGGCGAGAGAAAGATATCCGTTGCACCGCTGTGCGGCGCAAGCTTTCCGATGGCCGCGCAATGCTCCAGGGTGCGAACCGTTGTGGTGCCGACGGCTACGATGCGGCGGCCCTGCTGCATGGCGAGAGCGATCTCCGCCGCCGTCTCCGCAGGCAGCGTGTAACGCTCCGAATGCAACTGAATTGCTTCCACATTCTGGACGCGCACCGGCTGAAAGGTTCCGAGGCCAACGTGGAGGGTCAGAAAGCACACACGCACTCCGCGCGCGCGGATGCGATCGAGAATCTCCGCAGTGAAATGCAGGCCGGCGGTGGGCGCGGCCACCGAGCCGCGCTCCGCGGCATAGACAGTCTGGTAGCGCTCGCGATCGAGAGGATGGTCCTGCCGCCGGATGTAGGGCGGCAGGGGCATGTGGCCGAGCTTGTCGAGACGAGAGAAAAAATCCTCGACTGGAGCAAAACGCAATTGGCGCTCCCCGAAGCTCCCGCAGGCGGTGACCGTGGCGGTAAGCGCCGGGCGCCCATCGGACGGGGCGGCGCCGGGAAACGGACCCTCGGGAAAAATGACCAGTTCCTCTCCGACCGAAAGCTTGCGCGCGGGGCGAGTGAGAGCCCGCCACTCCCACTCGTTCAATTGCTCTGTAAGCAGGACTTCGATTTTCCCCGAAGCGCCCGGCTTTTGCGCGAAGAGCCGGGCGGGGATCACCCTGCTCCGGTTGAGGACGAGGAGATCGCCGGGATGCAGGAGCTCCGGCAGGTCGTGAAACATGCCGTCGCGCCAAGCTCCGGTAGCGCGAGAAAGACCGAGCATCCGGCTCTCTCCGCGAGCGGGAGGCTGTTGCGCGATCAATTCGGCGGGAAGCTCGAAATCGAAATCGGAAACCAACACATCCTGATTGTAGGCAAGCCCAAGCGCGTTTTTCCGCAAGGGATAAATGGGCTGCGGAAAAACTCGGCACAGGCGGCGCAATTGACGAAAAGCATGCCTCAGGGGCTGAAGCCCACATTGATTTTGCGGCTTTACGGCGCGACTAAAGTCGCGCCCTGATACGGAGCCCACTACTCCTGGAGTTTTTCCGCAGCCTGCGAAGCCCGCCTTGATTTTGCAGTCTTTGCAGCGCGACTAAAGCGGATACCGCAAGGGAGAAAGAATCCGCTGGGGTCGCGGTGACCGCAAAGTCGCGCCCTGATACGAAACTCACTACCCAGGAGTTTTTCCGCAGCCTGTAGAGCCCACATTGATTTTGCAGTCTTTGCAGC
>DATAWF010000020.1:0-4860 GCA_036267335.1 Acidobacteriaceae bacterium | reverse complement strand
ACCGCGCCCCCGGCGTCTGTTTCGAGCCGGAATGCAGTGCGGATTCAGCCGGCCGGCCGGTACTGCCAAGCTCGCAAGCAGGATCTCGCACGAAGAAGCAACTCTACACATCTTTGCCGTGTCTGACTCTGTAAGGCCCGCTACAACTCCTGGGACGCATTGCCGCGCCTTGTGCGTCAGGTATTCCCAATCCAATTTTTGGAGAGAATTCACAATCGAGACGGCCGTTCCAGTCAATTCGAACGTTCCGTAGGTCGACGCAACGAGTCCCAATGCTGCATCTGCGGCATCGTCTCGCAGGCATTCATTAGAAATTGCTCTTTTGTGGAATCTAATGGAACTGCCCGCCCTTCCAGATTTCGACGGCGGGCCTGTATCGCTATGCATCTGCCAAAGCTCGAACGCCGTCCGGAACTCGACGCCCTCCGCGGGCTTTTTCTGGTCTGGATGACGCTCACCCATCTCCCGACGCGCTTCAGCGACTTCGTCAATCAGCCGATAGGGTTCGTGTCCTCCGCCGAGGGCTTTGTCTTTCTGTCCGCCATGCTGGTCGGCCGCATTTACTTTCGCGAGCTGATGCAGGATCAGCCCGGAGTCCATCTCAAGTTGTGGAAGCGGTCGCTGAAGATCTATGGCTATCACCTGCTGATGCTGGCGTTTGCCTTCACCGTTGCGGCCAAATTCGCGGTGCACACGCACCGCGCCGCCTTGACCAACCTTCTCGATTTTTATCTCGCGCACCCTTTCATTGCGATTATCGGCTCGATCCTGTTGCTCTACTGCCCGCCGCTTCTCGATATTCTGCCGATGTATGTGACTTTTCTCTTCTTTACGCCGCTGGTTCTGTCGGCATCTGTGCGCAGGGGGTGGAAGGGGATTCTGGCAGCCAGCGGGCTGGTTTGGCTGCTCGCCCAATTCGGACTGCGCGATGTGGCGCATAACCTGATCGTGCGCGTGACGCATCTGCCTATTCCGCTGCAGGAGACAGGCGCGTTCAATCTTTTTGCGTGGCAAGCGGTGTGGATCGCTGGCCTGTGGTTCGGGGCGAAGTCGGCGACCGGCGTGTTGCCCCTCAAGAGGGTTCCCGCCTGGGCGGTTGCGGCTTCAGCCGCGATCTGCCTCGCCTTCATCGGTGTTCGCCATGGATGGCTCGGCCCGCACCTGACTCAAGAGGCTCTGGGCATGCAGTTGGACAAGTGGCAAATCGGGCCGCTGCGCGCGCTCAACCTTGTCAGCTTCACCATCGTCTGCTATTGGCTGCGCAAGTACTTCGTAAAAGCAATCGCGCGTGAACCATTCCTGATCCTGGGCAAAGCATCGCTGCAGGTCTTCTGCGCGCACCTTTTCTTCGTGTTCGTGGGGCTCGCGCTGCTTTATGGAGACGCCGGAGAGTTGCACGGCATCACTGCCATCGCGTTGCTGGTGATTACCTTTCTGGCGCTGATCCTGGTTGCGGCCAATGAGGTGAGGAAGCGGCACGCAGGCGCCGGAATGCAGCGGGAAAAAGAAGCTATCCCGACGGAAGAAGCCCCTGCTGCGGCGGCCGGTCTGCTGCCGGATTGGGCATATTCGCTTGAGCAACAATCGGTCCCCCCGGAGGTTCCTTCGCAACAATGACAACCTTGTGGGCCGGGTGGGCGCGCGCCTTGTAGATCACGTGGCACAAGAGTTTATTCCCCGCACGGGGGAATCCGTCTTCGCCAGATGGCGGCAGGCTCAAGCTGCTGGGCCCATGGCCAGCACGAAATCCAGCAGAGTTTTCTCCGCCCAGTAGCCGTCGTAGCCGTTGCGCGACGCAAGAAAAGCGCAGTGACCGCCGTGAGCCGTCTCCAGCAGATGCACATGGGGATTCGCTCGAAGATCGGCGCGGGTAGCAGGCAGGATGCGGATAAAGGGATCGTCCAGCGCGTGGAGGATTAGAGTGGGAACCGAGATGCGGCCGACCACGCGCGCGCTTGCTACCCGGTAGTAATAATCGTCGGCGCCGAGAAATCCGGAATAGCGCGCGGTAATACGGTCATCGAATTCCCGAATGGAGCGAATGGTCTCAGTGCCTGCGACGGAGTAGCGCTCGGGAAAAAGCTGCGCCTTGCGCCGGAAGCGTGCCATGAGCCCGCGCATGAACTTCCACTCGTAGGCGCGGTTCTGAGGTAAATGCAGAGCATCGGCGGAGATGCCTAAGTCGATTACCGGCGAGACCCCAACCACGGCGCGCAGGCACTGCGAAGCGTCTTCGCCCATTTCCCCGGCGAGCTTCAGCACCAGGTTGCCGCCCATGGAGTAGCCCACGAGCGCGAATGCCTGGAGGCCTTTTTCCGCAGACAGAGTGCGGATCACGGCATGGACGTCGCGCGAGAGCCCGGAATGATACAGCGTTGGCGACAAATGCTCGGTGCCGCCGCAGTTGCGCATGTTCATCCGCACCACGTTGCAGCCCGCGGCCCAGGCGCGCGCGCCATTCCCCAACATGTATTGCGAAGCGGAGGAGCCTTCAAGACCGTGCACGAGCAGCAGCGTGAGCCGCGTTTGCGGAGCGGGCTGCCAATGACAATGGCAGAGGACGTGGCTTGCGCTTTCTGCCGCGGAGCTCCCGGCGGCTTGTCTTCCGGGATCCACTTCGATCACGTGCGCTTCGGCTTGCGGCAATGGGCATTGCCGGCGCGAGAAGTTTCCCACCAAGGTCTGCGCGTGTCCATTCGAGAGAAACCGCCGCGGCACGAATTCATCCTGGGGGCGCCATTCGGCCGCCGCGGGGGAGACTCTCGTCCCTATCGATTTCGCCGTCGATTCTTCGCGGCCGTTCATTGCGCGTTGACCCTTTTGAGAAGAGCCTCCGCATTGAGCGCGCCGGCGGGCGTCTCTTCATGCTTGAAGTAGGCAAAGACGTCGCCGCGCTCCGCACGCCGGCGAAGCCGCGCCTCAATCTCGCGCAGCTCGTTTTCGTTGTAGTCGCTCTTGCGCAGGCGATAGCAGGCAAACGAGGCTGTCTCCACATCCGGAGTTTGAAGCTCGTCGCTCTCGGCTACGCATAGCGCCGCATTGTGCCGCCGGAGCAGGCCATAGATCTCATCGCAAAACCAGGAGGCATGGCGAAATTCGAAGGCCACCCGGAACCCTCCGGCCTCGGTGGGAGCGGCTTCCGCTAGAAATCCTTCCAGGCGGCCCGGGTCGGCTTTGGAGCTAGGCGGCAGTTGAAAGAGGATCAGGCCCATCCGTCCGGCTGCGGTTATGGGGGCAAGAGCGGAGTAGAAAACGGAGAGCAGTTCTCCGCAATCCTTCAGCCGTTTGATGTGCGTGATCTTTTGCGGGGCCTTGAAGGAGAAGCGGAAAGGGCCTGCTGCCTGCGCCAGCCAGCCTTCGACCGTGGCCCGGGAAGGAAGCTGCCGAAACGTATAGTTGACCTCGACTGAGTTGAGCCGGGCGGCGTAGTGCTGCAAAAACTTTTTTGCGGGCGTCTTTGCCGGATAGAACTCCGGCTTCCATTGCGAATAGGCCCAGCCGGAGCAGCCGGCAAAGATCGTGCCGGGAACGGCGGACGACGCGGGGACAGAGGATGGTGAGGAGCTTGGAACTTGGCTGGCCGGATCACCGGAATCCGCACCGGAGACCGGCGAAGGATCTGAGAAGAACGGAGGCTCGGAAGACGGCGGTTGACGGGTCACGCGTTTGGAATTGCGGAGAGACTTTTGGCGCCGGGGACGCGCATCATTGGGGCGGCTAGTGGGGGTCGAACCCACGACATCCGGAGCCACAGTCCGGCGTTCTGCCACTGAACTATAGCCGCCATGTAGAATCCGATTGTAGCATCCATGCCTGCGCCATTCCGGCCTGGAACGAGGCCCGGGAGTGCGGTTGGCAAGGGGCTCGCGAAGCGGGAGGAATGCCATGCCGAAGCCGGCGCCACCCACCATTCTGGCCGTTCCGCCCGAAATCTGCACTCCCCGTTCCGAACGCGCACGCACACTTTTCAGCGACGACAATCTGGATCTGCTGGCCCATCTTCTCGATGACTGGTTTCGCATTCCGGGCACGTCGATCCGATTCGGCCTGGACGGGCTCATCGGACTGGTTCCAGGCCTCGGGGACATTCTCGCCGGTCTGGCTTCGACCGTTTTGATTGTCGCGGCGTGGGTGCGCGGTGTGCCGTACATCACGCTGATCCGCATGGTTGCGAACCTGGGCATTGGAGTCATTGTGGGAGCGGTCCCGTTTCTTGGAGATGCCTTCGACATCGCCTGGAAGGCAAACCGGCGCAATTACGACTTGATGGTCCGGCGGCTGCAGGAACCACGGCGGCAGACATGGCGGGACTGGCTTTATTTGTGGCTTATCGGCTGCATGCTGGTCACGATCCTGATGGCTCCGCTGGTGATGCTTTTGTGGCTCCTGGCGTGGCTCCGCCACCATGTCTGACCGGCTGGAATGGGTGTGAAGCTGCGGGTACAATCGGGGAAGTCGGGGCGTAGCGCAGTCTGGTAGCGCATCTGCTTTGGGAGCAGAGGGTCGGGGGTTCGAATCCCTCCGCCCCGACCAATCGAAATCTATTACTTAGTGCGTTCGCGCCGCCGCCGTCTTGCCGTACGTCCACCTGTCGCGTTCCGTACCGTCCATTCGACCAAGCCTATAGACTCCCAACAAGGCGGGAGTTCTCTTCGGGGCGTGGGCGCGCCGCTGGCCCGTCTGCGAGAGCCTAGCTAGCAGCGCGGCGCTTCGCCGTCAGTCTTCGACTTAGCCCACAGCGATGAAGCCGGCAATCCGATCCATCTGGTCCACCTGGCGCTACCTCAAGCCGTCATCGTCTCCAGCCATTCCCTTGCTTCGTGCAACTGCTCGAAGGATCGGCACTCGATGCCTGCGGGA
>DATAWF010000019.1:0-32677 GCA_036267335.1 Acidobacteriaceae bacterium | reverse complement strand
CCACAAAGCTCTGCGAAGTGCGACTTTTCTTGAGGAAAAGCCGCGTTGAATGTTATCGCTTCGGGCTACACCTGTAGGAGATCCGCTCTATAGGTCGAAGCCGAGCTGGAGCCTCGCCGCTTCCGACATGCGGCTGGGATTCCAGGGCGGGTCGAATACCACGTCGACCTGCACTTCTTTCACGCTCGGCAGCGTGGAAAGCTTGCGCTCGACGTCGGCCTTGAGTACATCGCTCATGCCGCAGCCCGGAGCGGTCAAGGACATGGTGACATGAATCCTGTTGCCGTCCTCACCAACCGGTGTGATCTCACAGCCGTAGATGAGGCCGAGTTCCACAATATCGACCGGTATCTCGGGATCGTAGACCGTCTTGAGTTGGTCGCGGACCATCTGCTCGCTGAAGGGACCCTCGACCGGCTTTAGTTCGGGCGGCGTCCGGGCGCGGCCCAGAGCGTCGGCGTAAATATCGTCGATGCGGTACATTCCCCCGCGATCGCTGCCGACAGTGTAGCCATCGCCCAGATGCTGCAAAATGCGGACAACCGTTCCGGCGGCGAGCGTGCACTTCACTCCACTCGGAATCTCAACCGCCTCGCACGCCCGGGTTAGGATGACAAGCTCGACGCCTTCCATAAAACTCCTGTCGCCTCAAAAGAAACCGGCACTCGAATATTTTCGCTTTAGGTGTAGCTGCTCTCTACGCAGCGCTCTCAGAGGATCTCACCCGTTCATGGCAAAAGCGAAAATGCTCTACTCGGTCGTGACGGCTTCCTGCTTCCGCTCGATCGCTGCCTGAAGTGCATGCCAGGCAAGGGTTGCGCACTTGACCCGTGCGGGAAATTTGGCAACACCGGCAAAGACCGTAAGCTTGCCCAAATCTCCTTCGGCATTTGCGGACGGATGGCCCGCGACCATGTCGCGAAATTGATGGAAGATTCTTTCCGCCTCGGGCTTACTCTTCCCCTTCACCATCTGAGTCATCATCGATGCTGACGCCTTCGAAACGGCGCATCCGGAACCCTGAAATCCGATGTCGCGAATCGAATCTCCGTCCATCTCCAAATAGACGGTAAAGTGATCGCCGCAGAGTGGGTTGTATCCCTCGGCGCTCTGATTGGCGCCGGCTGGCTGGCGGAAGTTCCGGGGCGCCTTGCTATGCTCCAGGATGAGTTCCTGATAGAGCTCACGCAGTTCCGACATCAGGCGAATACCTCCCGCACCCGCCGCAGGCCTGCCGCCAGCGCATCTGCCTCCGCGAGCGTGTTGTAGAAAGCAAACGATGCACGCGCGGTCGCGGGGATTCCATACCGCTGCATTACCGGCTGGGCACAATGATGACCTGTGCGAATGGCGATCCCATCCTGGTCGAGGATGGTTCCGATGTCGTGGGGATGTACTTCGTCGAAAACAAAGGAAAGCACTCCCGCCTTTCGGGCTGCGGTCCCAATCAAGCGGAGCCCTGGAATCGAGCTCACCGCTTCAGTCGCATGCTCAAGCAGCCGGTCTTCGTGCGCCGCGATCCGATCGAGTCCCACGGACTGCACATACGCGATGGCGGCGCCCAATCCGATCACGCCGGCAATGTTTGGGGTACCGGCTTCAAACTTGTAAGGCAGCTTGTTGTAGATCGTCTTCTCGAAGGTCACCGAGCTGATCATGTCTCCCCCGCCCTGATAGGGAGGCATCGCGTCCAGCAGATGCGCCTTGCCGTAGAGAACCCCAATCCCCGTGGGCCCATATAGCTTGTGTCCGGAGAACACAAAGAAATCGCAATCCAGCTCCTGCACGTCGACAGAAAGATGTGCTGCCGCCTGCGCGCCGTCGACCAGCACAGGAACATGGTGACGGTGAGCCATCTGGATGATCTGCCGGATGGGATTGATGGTCCCCAAAGCATTCGACACGTAGGTGACTGCGACCAGCTTGGTCGCTGGACTGAAGAGTTTTTCGAAGGCGGCCAGATCGAGCTCGCCATTGTCGTGGATCGGAGCCACTCGCAGCCGGGCTTCCTTCTCTTCGCACAGCATTTGCCAGGGCACGATGTTCGAGTGGTGCTCCATGGCGGTAATCAGCACTTCGTCGCCCGCACGCAAATTGCGGCGCCCATAAGTCTGAGCCACCAGATTGATGCCCTCCGTCGTCCCGCGGACAAAGACAATTTCGCTGGAGCTCGCGGCATTGAGGAAACCCCTCACCCGTTCTCGCGCGTTTTCGTACTCCTCGGTAGCAAGCTCGGAGAGAAAGTGGACTCCGCGATGGATGTTCGCATTCTCGCGCTCGTAGTAGCGGGCGAGGGCGTCGATCACCACTTGGGGCTTTTGTGTCGTGGCCGCATTGTCGAGATACACCAGCGGCTTGCCCCGTACCTCGCGCCCGAGGATCGGGAAATCCCGGCGAAGCCTTTCCACGTCCAGTTCTTCGGTCTTGACAGGCAACGTGTTGGCGGCAGCGGCGTTCATCCGATCTCCTCCCAATTTCTGCCAGCGGTTTTTTCCCCGGAAGAGACAGCGAGCACGGAGTGCGCGACCCGAGCGAGGCAGTCGTGGATCAGCCCTTCGATGTGGGTGTGGGCGGCGCCGGCTTTGATGCGGTCCAAACACTCGCTGGCAAAGGCCAGCAGCAGCAACTTGCGGGCATCGGCCTCGTCGATTCCACGAGAGCGCAGATAGAAGAGCGCCTCGGCCTCAATTTGCCCGATTGTAGCTCCATGCGTGCACTTCACATCGTCGGCATAGATTTCGAGCTGGGGCTTGGTATCGATGCTTGCATCGTCGGAAAGCAGCAGGTTGCGATTGGTCTGCTTCGCATCCGTCTTCTGCGCATCCTTCTGCACGATGATTCGGCCGTGGAAGACCCCGCTGGCGCGCCCGTCAAGAATGCCGTTGTAAAACTGGCGGCTCGCACAGCGCGGGCTGGCGTGCTCGACCATCATGTAATTGTCCAGGTGCTGCTCACCGCCTCCAATAAAGAGCCCATTGATCAGGCATTCGGCGCCTTCACCGCCGAGCACTGGATGCACGTTGTTGCGTACCAGAGCACCGCCCAGCAGTACGGAGTGCGAAGCAACATCGGCCGCGCGGGCAAGCTCGACCCGCAATGTCGAAACATTGAAGGATTGCATATTCTCGCGCTCGATCATGAAATGCGAAAGCACGCTGTGGCTCCCGGCAACCAGCACTGTGGCGCTGTTCGAGAAGGCGGGCTCCGCGTTCAGAGAAACGTAGTCCTCAATGAAGGAGGCCTGGCTATTCTCCTCGGCCACAATCAAATTGCGCAAATGGCTCATCAGAGGCGCGCCGGCGCTGCCCGTCGAGACAAACAACAAGCAGATCGGTTCTTCCACTACGACGCCCTTGCCTATGCGGATATAACCACCGTCTTCGAGAAATGCCGTGTTCAGCGCAGCGAAAGCATCGCGTCCGGGCTCATGCGCCCGGCCCAGCAGCGGCTCGATCTCCCCTGGAGCACTCTCGAGTTTGGCTGCCAGACTGCCTACTTCAACCCCGGGCGGCAGATCGCCGGCCAGCGAAAGCTCCGGGACAAATCGCCCGTTCACGAAAACCAACTGCACCTTGACCCCGGGAATTCGATACGATTCGATTGTTTCCCGAGCCGGCGGCTGCTCGGAATCCGAAGCCAGACGGAAAGGTGTCTGCGCAATGGCTGAGACATTGGTAAAGCGCCAATCCTCATCGCGGGTCGTAGGAAAGCCCAATTGACGGAAGCGCGCAAAGGCTTCTTCGCGCTGCCTCTTGAGCCAAGGCAGACGATGGCCGGCAGCGCGAGCGGCAAAGTCGCCATAGTTCGCCAAAGAATTTTCCGTCAGCGTAGCCAAAGTCACCGTGCTCTTACCTCGCCTTCCCTTGCTCTGGTCCCGAGCGATGTGGCGGCAAGCTTCGCTTCGAGCCCACCGTAACCGGTGTCTTCAAGCTCGAGCGCCAGCTCCGGACCACCCGAACGAACGATCCGCCCATCGACCAGCACATCGACGAAATCAGGAACGATGTAGTCGAGCAGCCGCTGGTAATGCGTGACCAGGATGATAGCCCGGTCGGGGCTGCGCATCGCGTTCACACCCTGCGCCACGATCCGCAGCGCGTCGATGTCCAGGCCCGAGTCGGTCTCGTCGAGAATCGCCAACCTGGGTTCCAGAAGCGCCATCTGCAGGATCTCGTTGCGCTTTTTCTCCCCACCTGAAAACCCCTCATTCAAGGAGCGGTTCATAAACTTCTCGTCCATCTCCAGCAGCTTCAACTTCTCCCGATACATCGGCAGAAAGTCGATGGCATCCACTTCGTCTTCATGGCGGTAACGGCGAACGGCATTGATAGCCGACCGCAAAAAGTGCGCGTTTCCAATACCGGGGATCTCAACCGGATACTGGAAGGCCATGAAGAGGCCCTCGCACGCCGCCTCCTCCGGCTTCATCGCCAGCAGGTCTTTGCCGTTGAAGAGAATCTCCCCTTCGGTCACCTCATAGCTGTCACGCCGCGCCAGCACCTGGGCCAGCGTGCTCTTGCCGGAGCCGTTTGGCCCCATAATTGAATGCACTTCGCCCGCGTTGACCGTGAGGTTCACACCTTTGAGAATCTCTTGGTTATCCACGCTTGCGTGGAGATTCCGGATTTCCAATAAACTCATTCCCGTTTTCTCTCTTTCCTGTGTCGTTCAGCTTCAGGCACAGGCGGCATTGCATTTGCTTGCCGCGGCCGTCCTTAGCCGACACTGCCTTCCAGGCTGATGCTGAGCAACTTCTGCGCCTCCACGGCAAACTCCATCGGAAGCTCGCGGAAGACGCGCTTGCAGAACCCATTTACCACCATCGACACCGCGTCCTCGGCCTTCAAACCACGCTGCCGCAGGTAAAACATCTGATCTTCACCAATCTTCGATGTCGACGCCTCATGCTCCATGCGCGCCGTCGAGTTCCTCACGTCGATGTAGGGAAAGGTATGGGCGCCGCACTTATCGCCTATCAACAGGGAGTCGCACTGGGTGTAGTTTCGCGCTCCGGTCGCGCCCTTCATAATCTTCACCTGGCCGCGATAGGTGTTTTGGCCATGGCCGGCGGAGATGCCTTTCGCCACAATCGTGCTGCGCGTGTTCTTTCCAAGATGAATCATCTTGGTCCCGGTATCCGCCTGCTGATAGTTGTTCGTAAGCGCCACCGAATAAAACTCGCCCACCGAGTTGTCCCCTTGCAGAATGCAGCTCGGATACTTCCACGTGATCGCTGAACCTGTCTCCACCTGGGTCCAGGAGATCTTCGAATTCACTCCCAGGCACTTGCCGCGCTTCGTGACAAAGTTATAGATGCCCCCCCGGCCCTGCTTGTCGCCGGGGTACCAGTTCTGCACCGTCGAGTATTTGATTTGGGCGTTGTCGAGCGCCACCAATTCCACCACTGCAGCATGCAGCTGGTTTTCGTCGCGCATCGGCGCCGTGCAGCCCTCGAGATAACTGACGTACGCGCCCTCATCGGCAATAATCAACGTGCGCTCGAACTGCCCCGTTTCCGCCGCGTTGATGCGGAAATACGTCGAGAGCTCCATCGGGCAACGCACTCCTTTGGGCACGTATACGAAGGACCCGTCGGAAAAGACCGCCGCGTTCAGCGCCGCGAAAAAGTTGTCGCTATAAGGCACCACGCTGCCGAGATATTTCTTCACCAACTCGGGATACTTCTGCACCGCTTCGGAAAAGGAGCAGAACAGCACGCCCATCTCCGCCAGCTTGCCTTTGAAGGTCGTAGCCACCGACACGCTGTCGAAGACCGCATCTACCGCGACACCGGCCAGTTGCTTCTGCTCCGCCAGCGGGATGCCTAGTTTCTCGTAAGCGGCCAGAATCTCCGGATCCAGCTCATCGAGGCTGTTAAGACCAGCCTTTTTCTTAGGCGCCGAATAGTAGTAGATGTTCTGGTAATCGATCGGGGGATAGGAGACATTCGCCCACTTTGGCTCCGCGTCCGCCTTCTCAAGCGTCAACCAGTGCCGAAAAGCTTTGAGCCGCCATTCGAGCATGAACTCCGGCTCACTCTTCTTGGCCGAGATCAAGCGAATCGTCTCCTCGCTCAACCCTCTGGGTATCTTCTCTTCTTCGACCGGCGTTACGAAACCCCACTTGTATTCCCGTTCCGCAAGATCCTGAATGGTGTTGGTATCGGTGCTCATTGAATTCTCCCGGAAACAAAACCGACAGAGGGCGCGGATCGGCCCCGCGCATCTTTGATGGTGACCACGTGCAGAGGATGCATCAGATCGGCAAGCATCACTTGCTCGAGCGCCCCTCGTACGACACGGCTGAGGACTCGTGAATTCTCTTTCATCGGACAATGCGGTTCTAGTTCGCAAACCCCCCGGGTCTGCGCGCAGCACTCCGTAAGTGCCAGCGGGCCCTCGATCGCCGCGATCACCTCGGCCACGGAAATCTCCCGCGGCCCGCGGGCCAGGCTATAGCCTCCTTTGGTCCCCCGATGCGAGACTAGAAGGCCGCCCTGCTGCAACCCTTTCAACACTTTAGTAACTGTCGGAAGAGGCAGCCGCGACTCCTGCGCCATACCGCCTGAGGTGTGCAGCTCCCGTTCTTGATTTCGCGCCATATATGTCATAAGAATCAGCGCGTAGTCCGTCATTTTGCTTAGGCGGATCATCCCGAAAAAGCCCCTAATGGGACTGTTCTGGTCCTATTTTAGCAGAACTTTTGGAATCATCGGCGAAGGCGGGGCACAATAGGGGTTTTCTGTCGACAGGTGAATGAAGGGCTGCAGGAACGGGGCGATCAGGCGAAACGATCGTTCAGGATGCCGGACGAGTCTTCCAAAAATCGCTTCTGAGACTTCCCTCAGGAGCGCGATTCGAGCGTTTCTCCTATTGCTATGCACCGCCAACGTCTGAAAAGTGCGGCTGTTCTTGGTGAAAAGCCGCGTAGGATGTCGCAGCTTCGGGTACGCCTCTAGGAGAAATGCTGCAGCGCAGCTCGCTATCCCCGATTCTTCCGCCGCGGCAGCGTGCCGACGCTATCCGCCGCCTCTCTCAGAGAACGGGACTCGATGTGGCGATGAATCAGAACCAGTCCGCCAAGACTGACCAAAAAAAGTGAGACGAAAGCAACCACCGCTCGGAGCAGCATGATGGGAGATTAGGGGCGCCGATAGCCGTCCGGAATGGCGCGAAAGAGTCAGTAAAGTACTTCGGTTATGCCGCCGGGGACGCTGCTTCTCCGCTCACACCAGAACTCCCCTTCGCATCTCTTGCACGAAAAGCAACCGAACTGGACCGGGGCGGTTCTTATCTGTCGCGCGGCACATCGCCGTAGCGGCTCCTGAAGCTAAATCCCTTCGATCCTCGGAGAAAGCATGCTTATCATTTTGATCATTCTGCTTCTGATCTTCGGCTTTGGCGGTTACCGCTTGGGTCCCGGAATCGGCTACTACGGAGGGGGCGGCATCAGCTTAATTCTGCTGATCATCATCATCCTGCTTCTGCTGCGCGTCATTTGACCAGAGCTCCGGGGTTTCCTCACTCTCTCCTCGTGTACAAGGAAACCCCGGCTTCTCCCTTACCCGCACACCCAGTTCTATCCAGGCAGTTCCCGGTCTTCTCAATTCGTCCCAAACACAGGTACAGAGGCGCCGTGGATCAAGCCGGCCTCCGGACTGCAAAGATAGCGAATCACCTCGGCAATCTCCGCGGGCTTTGGCCACTTCGCAAAATCCGATCCAGGCATGGCTTGGCGATTGGCGTCCGTATCGATGATGCTGGGGAGAACGGAGTTTGCCCGAATCCCTGTCCCCTTCAGGTCGGCGGCAAGGCAGTCGATCATTGCGACTGCTGCCGCTTTCGATGCCGCATAAGCACCCGCCCCGGCCGCATGGTCAAAGGCCGCCTTCGCCGCCACGTTTACGATCGCTCCCGCTCTCTGCCGAAGCATTGCCGGCACGACGGCGCGCACCAGGAAATACCCTGAAGACAGGTTCAGATTCAACATGCGCGTAAAAGTCTCCGGAGTGGTTTCCCAAAGTTTTACGCCTCCGGCATAGCCGCCGACAGTGTTGACCAGAGCATCCAGACGCCCATGGCGCTCGACGATAGCACCGACGAACCGTTGCACCGCGGGCCCGTCGGTGACGTCCAGGATGTCCCCATCAAGCATTTCTTCTCGCCTGCCGGCATCTGTCTTCAGCGCGGCCAATTCCGATGGCGCCCGGCAGGTTACGACCACCCGTGCACCATCGGCAAGGAAGGCAAGACTGACGGCATGTCCCAGCCCTCCGGCGCCACCAGAAACCAGCACCACTCTCTCTGCGCTTTTGGCTGCCACCGTTATTTTCCCTTCTGAGCAGATAGATCGGGATTCAGGAAGGTCCCGCGTTCCAGATCTTCAAACGCCTGCCGAAGCTGCTGTTGGGTATTCATGACGATTGGTCCGTACCAGGCGACCGGCTCCTCTAAAGGCTTGCCTGAAACCAGCAAAAATCGGATCCCGTCGGGCCCGGCCTGCACTTCGACCGCGTCACCGCGGTCAAAGAGCACTAGGGAGCGATTGTCCGCTTCGGAGGGCGGAGCTGTGTCTGCCCACCGGACGCTTTCCGTCGGCACCGCAAGCGGTCCCGATGCATTACAAAACTTTCCACTGCCGGCAAAGACATAGGCAAAGGCATGACGCTTGGTCTCGACCGGCAACGATTTCCGCCTGCCCGGCGAAACCGAAACATCGAGATAGATCGGGTCGGCGGCGATTCCGTCGATGGGACCGACCTTGCCCCAGAACTTTCCGCAGACCACGCGGACTCGCGTTCCGTCGTCATCGGTAATTTCGGGAATCGCCGACGCATTCACTTCCTGGTAGCGCGGCGGGGTCATCTTCAATGAGGAAGGCAGATTGGCCCACAACTGAAAGCCGTGCATCCGCCCCGCATCGTCTCCGCGGGGCATTTCCTGGTGGATGATCCCGCTGCCCGCCGTCATCCACTGAATGTCGCCTGCTCCAATGGAGCCGCGATTGCCCATGCTGTCGCCGTGCTCCACGCTTCCGGCAAGAACGTACGTGATGGTCTCGATCCCACGGTGAGGATGCCAGGGAAAGCCCGCCAGATAGTCCTCCGGCACGTCGTTGCGGAAATCGTCCAGCAGGAGAAATGGATCGAATTCCGAGGTGTTGCCGAAACCGAAGGCCCGGCGCAGATGCACACCCGCCCCTTCCAAGGTCGGCTTGGACTGAATGAGCCTTTTCACAGGTCGAATGGACATCGTTCCCTCCTCCGTTTCACGAACAACACCGGATTTCCCAGGCCGGAAGCATCTCCGTCTTCGTCTGAGACGAAACCTGGATGCCTATTCTATCGATGTTCTGTTTCTTCCCGCGTAGAGCTGAAACTGCTTGTCCGGTTCCGAGCCACGTCCCAAATGCCGGAATCGGCAAGAGAGTTTTTGCGGCGCTGTTATGGAGCAATCATCGCGGCGCCATCGATCGTTTCGCGCCGCACCGCATCGAGCGCCTCATTTGCCGCCTCCAGCGGAAAAACCGTCACCGTGGGCCGGATGCCAATGCGAGCGGCGATGGCCAGAAAATCGCGGGCGTCGGCCCGCGTCATATTGGCCACGCTCCGTATCTGCCGCTCTCCCCAAAGCAGCCGGTCGTAATCGAATTGCGGTATTCGATCCAGATGGATGGCATTGATCGCAACGACGCCTCCCTTGCGCAGGGAGCTGAGCGCTGCAACCACGACATCCCCGCTGGGAGCGAAGGTCACCGCCCGGTCGAGCGCCGCTGGAGGCCGTTCGTTTTCACGGCCAACCCACGTTGCGCCTAACGATGTTGCTGACGCCCGATGGGATTCGCCGCGGGTCGCGACATAGACCTTACACCCCCAAGAGTGCAGCACGGCAATCGCAAGGTGGGCCGAGGATCCGAAACCGAAGAGACCGACATTCTCTCCCGGCTGCACTCCGGCCACGCGCAGGCTGCGAAACCCGATGATGCCCGCGCAAAGCAGCGGCGCCGCATGCAGATCGTCGAGCTCCCCCGGCAGAGGGAAGGCGAAGTCGCTGCGCACCACCGCATATTCCGCGTATCCCCCGTCCACGGTGTAGCCGGTAAAGACGGGTGCATCGCAAAGGTTCTCTTCCCCGCGCCGGCAGTAGGGACAACTCCCGTCGACCCCGCCAATCCATGAAACCCCGACCCGCGAGCCCAATGGCAGCTCCTCCGTTGGGTTCTCGACAACTTCACCTACGATCTGGTGACCCGGAACCAGCGGCTCATGCTGCGGCGGCAGCTCGCCATCCACGATGTGCAGATCGGTGCGGCAAACTCCACAAGCGCGCACACGGAGCAGTAGCTGGTCCGGCGCTGGCGTCGGACTAGGCATATCGTCCAGGACTAGGGTGCCGGCGCCAGTTCTCGTACCCGGCATTACCGGCCTGACAGTTCTCGATCGCAGGACCGCAGCTCTCAATCGCGCCTCCCTGCTTCCGCCCACCGTGCTATGGGCCGTGATCCCTCTTCAATCCCCTGCGGCCACACTTCGCTCCATCGAGCGCAGAATTCCGCCAGGCTCCGCTACCCCCATGGCAGCGATGGTGTCGGCCCGCTCTTGGGTATCGGCAACGGCATAGATCCTCAATTCGTCCGCATTGCCCGAGGGTCGAATGTGCGCGACGTCGCCATTGTCGAACCGAATGCGGAGACCGTCGGTCGCGTCGATGCCGGCAATCGCTCCAAAACCCAGTTCGCGGGTGAAAAATCGTGCCAGCTGCGGACCGCTTGCTGCAAGATCTCTCCCTCCGGGTTCTGGAGAGAACCGCGCGAGCATCGCCGAAGCCATGGTTCGCGGAAAATTGCGAAGCAGCGCGGCTCGGCTGAAGCGCTCGGGCAGGCGGCCAAAAACCTGTGCCAGGGTCAGCCCTTCGCTGGCTGCCGCCGCGAGCGGAGCCAGAACTGGCAGCGCGGCATCGCGAGTCATCAAAGGCTCCAAAACAGCGCCTTTCTGGAAAAACCGGGAACCGGTAAGAAACCCTCCGTTCGCCTCCCAACCGCATACCCTCTGCTTGCCCGCGCGCAGGGCCGCTTCAATGCCGGCGATAACATAGGGCGAACCGATTCGGGTCTTCGGCTCAAGCAACTTGGCGAGCCCCCCGCGGTCAATGCCGTCATTGCAACTCACCGGCACCACGACCGCCCCCGCCTTGAGAAACTGAGCCGTAATCATCCCCACCAGATCGCCCCCAAAGAAGCGAACTTTGGAATCACCGGCACCGTTGGCTCCAGGCTCGACCCCCAGGACGAGCGGCCTGTCGCTATCCCCATCGGTTGAAATGACCGCATAGAGCGGACCCTCTTTCGCCGCCCCAGCCGTAAGCCGTTCGATCACCGCCAACTGCTCGGCATCGATATTTTCCGTGTCGATGGGAACAAACGTATCGGCGCGGCCTGCCCGGACAACCTCGACCCCCAACTGCTCCAGAATCCTGCCCATCAGGTCACGTCCTACGGCCGAGTGCTCATAGAGGAGCACGCGCTTGCCATCGAGGGGCACTCCACTGAAGAAGCTTGTATAGCGCTTGATGTATTCGGTCTGCGCGCCGTCTTCTTCGGGCGGCAAGGGCTGCTGGGCTTTCAACCGTCCTTGCGGATTGAAAAGCGACTGCCCCGCAGCCTGGCTGTAGAGCCGGGCGCGAACCGTGGCCACCTGTGCGTTGACAAGCGCCTCCTGCTCCTTAAGCAGCTCTCCTCGGGCACTGTAGGCTTTGTAGCCATTCCTGTCGAAAGGGATGTGGCTTCCCGTCACCATGATCGAGCCCCGGCCTCGAGCAAGCGCATAGAAGGCTAGAGCCGGCGTAGGAATGCGGCCTAAATTGATCGGTCTCATTCCAGCGCTCTCGATCGCGGCCCGAACGGCCTGCGCGATCTTCCCTCGCCCATTCATCTCCGCGACGAACGCGGTGGAACTGGGCCGAAGATCACAAGCAAAATAGAACTCCTCACCCCAAGCGACCCCGCCCTCGGCTCGGGAGAGCCCTTGAAGATACTCGATCTCTCCAAGCACGTTGAGATAAATTTCGAGCTGGGAGAGATCTTCGACTTTGCCGCGGCGGCCGCTGGTTCCGAACTTCAGTTCTTGCGGCTCATATTGCAAGCTCTCCCGCAAGGTGATCGCTGTTTCCACCATGATCACCACTATACGAAATGCGATTCGCGGTTGCTTCTGCCCGGCAGCTGTCCTAGAATTTGACTAACTGGTTAATCAATGAAGCCCCGCCACGACCATGAACGCGCCGACCAAACCCGCGGCCGCATCCTTCGGGCAGCCGTACGGCAGTTCAGCCAACATGGGCTGGCCGGAGCTCGCATCGACGCGATTGCTCATGAGGCGGGCGTCAACAAAGCGCTTCTCTACTATTACTTCCGAGACAAAAGCGGCCTTTACAATGCCGCGCTTGAGGACGCATCGAGTTACGTGATGGCCAGCGCCACTGCCGCCCTCGATGCGGGAGCAAGCGCCGGAGAGAGCCTGCTGCACTTCACCTTGAATCACTTCGACCGCATGGCCAGCCAGCACGAATTTCAAGGCCTGTTGCAGCACGAGATGGTGCGTATCCAGCGGGGCGAAAGCAGGGCCTTGCCGGTTTTTGCGCGCTCTGTCTTCGCCCCTTTGTTCAAACGCACCGAGACGATTATCCGGGAAGGCATCCGCGCCGGCGAGCTGTGCCAGGTCGACCCGCTGCAAATCATGTACTCCGCTCTTGGAGCCAACGTCTTTTACTTTTTGAGCGCGCCCATGATGCGTTTGGCCCTACCTTTTGAGCCGCTCGACGCGCGTTCTCTCAAGCTACGGCGCAAAGCGGCAATCGAATTTCTAGGAAAAGCTATCTTTCGCGACCGCTCCCACGGAGACATGCTCGCGCAACGCGTTCTGGCAGATGTCCCGGAACCCACGTTCAAGAATTTTCCCCTAGGGAGAAAGTGTTCATGACCGCACGCGGCCGAGTCTTCACGGTGATTGGAATTTTGCTGATCGCATCCATCGCCTTTTATTTCATTACCGTACGTCCGTCCGGCGACCTCCTTTTGGTGGGCACTGTCGACGCCAATGAAGTAATCGTCAGTTCCCGTATCCCGGGCATGCTCGAGACCCTCTTGGTTCAGGAGGGTCAGCGAGTCACGGCTGGCGAGGTCGTCGGCACGATCGAGAGCGACAATCTCGATGCCGCTCGCCAAGCCGCGGCGGCGACAGCCGCCGGCGCCCGGTACAAGCTGCTCAGCTCCCGGGATACGGAACGCCAGACTTCCGGGCAAACTACCAGCGAAGTTGCGAATGCCGAGGCTCAGTTACGGGTCGCTCAGGCCGCACTGCAACAAGCCCAGGCAAATGATGAACACCAGCAGGCCGATACCAAACGCACGGAAGCGCTGGCCAAGCAGGGGGTCATGAGCGCCCAGGCCAGCGACGAAGCGGTCACCTCTCTCCATGCGGCTCAGGCCGCAGTCGATGGCGCCCGGCAGAACGTGTCTGCAGCCGCGGCCTCTCTCAAAGTGGCTGAAGCCAATACCGCACAAGCCCAGGCCGCCGCTCAAAACACCGCGGCCAACCGCGAAGACATGTTGAATGCCCGTGCCCTTCTCGACCAGGCCAGGATTCAAGTGGACTATTCCCAGGTAATCTCTCCGGTCACCGGCGTGGTCGAAGTACGTGCCGCCCGGCAAGGCGAGGTCGTCTCTGCCGGTACACCGATCGTGACCGTCGTCGACCTGACCCAGACCTGGGTCTATGCTCCGCTGCCTGAAACACAAGCCGACGCGGTTGATCTCGGAGACGTGCTGCGCGTGGTCATGCCCAGCGGTGAGACCACTCACGGAAAAGTCATCGCCAAGCTGGTCGAGGCCGACTTCGCCACCCAGCGCGATGTCAGCCGCAACAAGCGCGACATCAAAACCGTGCAGTTGAAGCTGCTGATCGACAACCCCGGGATGCGTTTTGTTCCCGGAATGACCGCCAACGTCTACGTTCCCAAAGCTCGGCTGGTCAAGCAATGAACGCTACTCTCGAACAACACGCGGCCACCCCGCAGGCCGGCGCAGTACCGGCCATCGCGGTTGAAAACATCGTCAAGCGGTATGGCGATTTCGAGGCCGTCAAAGGCGTCACCTTCAATGTCGCCGACGGCGAGATCTTCGGCTTGCTCGGCCCGAATGGCGCCGGCAAAAGCACTCTCATCCGAATGATGACCACCCTCATTCCAGTCACCAGCGGCCGGGCGGTGATTGAAGGCCGGGACGTATCCAAAGAGGCCGATGCTGTTCGCCACCTGATCGGCGTCATTCCTCAGGCGCTGACCAGCGACATCGATCTCACGGTAGAAGAGAATCTGCAAATCTACGCCAAACTCTACGAGGTTCCCAAGGCCCAACGCGAGCAAAACATCAATGAGCTCCTCGAAGCCGTCGATCTGACCAAGTGGCGAACCGCTCAGACCAAAACCCTCTCCGGCGGCATGCGCCGCCGCCTGGAGATCGCCCGTGGCCTCGTACACAACCCGCGCATCTTCTTTCTCGACGAGCCGACCACCGGCCTTGATCCCGTTTCGCGCGTCGCGGTATGGGAGATGCTCAACCGTCTCAAGACCCTCCATCACCTGACGGTGCTGATCACCACACACTACATGGATGAAGCCGACCGCCTATGCGACCGCATTGCCATCGTCGACCACGGAAAGCTGGTGGCCCTCGATACTCCTATGGCGCTCAAAGCGAGTGTGCCGGGAAACAACGTGGTCGAAGTAGGGTTCCAGCGCGATCTGCCCGAGTGGCAATCCCGCCTGGAACAACTGATCGCCGTCACCTCCGTTCAGTCGAAGAGCGGAGGCATGTATCGGGTGCTCACTACCGATGGCTCAAAAACAACCGCTCAATTGGTTGAGATGGCCGCGGCCCACGGCGAGACCATCAAGACTTTGAACGTCCAGAACACGACTCTCGATGACGTTTTCGTTCATTACACCGGGAGTCAACTTCGCGATGAGCAGGTAAAGGCCGCGGGCTTTGTCATGCCCCCGCGCCCGGGGATGCGCCCATGACCCGAATGATGGCGATTTTCGAACGTGAGATGCGGAAGTTCTTCCGCTCTCCGGCTCTCATGCTTACTTCCATGATCATGCCCCTGGTGCAGCTCATCATCTTGGGCAATGCTTTTGGCGGCAAGATCCGCAACGCAACGCTGGGCGTTGTCGATCACGACCAGAAATACGAAGCCCGCAGGGTGCACGAGGCCTTTGATGCGATCGCCTCCAATATCCGCACCTTCACCACGGTGAAATATAACGACGAAAAAGCAGCCGTCAAAGACGTACGCGACGGAAAGCTGAGTGGCGTGGTTATCATTCCGCCTCAATATTCGCGCCGAGTCCTGGCCGGCGATTCGCCTCAGATCGGCTTGGTCGTTGATAACTCCGATCAGTTCCTCAGCAGCAGCATCGAGTCGGAAATGCAATCGGTGGTAGATGGCCTGAACGATCCCCTGATCGCTCCCGAGGTTGTCCAGAAGGTCTCGCTTGAGACCGTAGAGCTTTATCCCTACATCGAGTACATGAAATTTCTGCTCTCCGGCGCCGTGACCCTCGCCATGTTTGTCTCAGTCATGATCGGCGGAGGAATGCTCTACATCGACGACAAAGCCCGCGGAGTCCACGAAGGTTATCTCGTCACTCCCATCACCCGGCTGGAGCTCGTTTTAGGGATGAATCTGGCAGGGGCGGTGAAAGCGATGATGGCCGGTGTGGTCCTCACCGTTCTTGGTTCCCTTCTGGCCGGCCTCGATACTTTCTTTCATCCCCTGGTTGCACTCGAATTGCTGCTCATGCTCGCCGCCACCGCCGTCGCCTTCAACGGGATGATGTTCCTCATGATGGTGCGCATCGAAGACCCACTCGTACCGCGCGCCATGTTCGGAGTGCTCAACACCCTGCTCTACTTTCCCAGCGGGGCCATCTACCCGATCTCGGCCTTCCCTGTCTGGCTGCGCGCCATTGCGGTCATAGACCCCTTCACCTATGCGGTACACGGGCTGCAGTCTCTGCTGCTCAAGAGCGGAGGCTTTGCCTCTATACGCTTCGATCTCTTGTTCCTCTGTACGTTTGGAATCGGCACGCTGTTGATCGCCACTCCGCTCTTCAAGCGGACATTGTAACGGGAGGACCCGCGGCCGCATTGAGGGCGGGATCGTACCGGCGCAAAAAACGGCCGACGGAAAAGCCCCGCGTCAGGGCGACATGATATTGCGCGCTGACCGAATCTAAATGGAATCGCTCCGACGGCCACTTCTCGATCAGCCCGCGCATGCGCGGCAGATCCAGCGTGCGGCTGGCCAATGGCGAACTTTCAAGCAATGCAACCTCGGCCATCATTTCTCTGCGCAGGCCACTCATGCTTAGATACCAATCCGCCGATTGCCGACCACGCTTGGTTCTGGCCAAAGTGGCGTCCGGAAGCCGCCCCACCATCGCCCGGCGAATCAGCGAACGCAGTCTTCCGCCGCGAATGAACTGTTCCGGCGGCACCGTCAGGCAAAACTCGACCACGCCCCTGTCGATCGTAGGATCCCAAAACGCCATGCGCCACGCACCCTCGGCGGCAATCCCTGCCTCGCTCCAATCGCCTTCGTACAACAGATCGTGAAGCAATCCCCTCACTACGGAAAAGGCTTCGTTCGTGTCGCGACGAGCCCTCTCCTCTAATCCGAGGCTGCGGACGATCTCCGGTCGCAACATGCAGTAGTCGAGCGAAAAATTTCGTATGTGGGGATCGGTCAGAGCACGGAAGCCATAAGGGAGCAGAGGCAAGAAGGTAAACCGCACTAGAGACTTGAGCGATGCTTCATGATTTTTCTTGAGATGCCACGCCTCGCGTGCCAGCGTGCCCCATCTCCCATCGCGCAGCAGCGTGGACAAGACCGGGGTGCCGTAATAACTGGCCGTCGAGTTGCCGCAACCGCCATTCAGCATCACCGTCATGCCATCGGACTGAGCCCGGGTCATGATCGCGTTCGCCCACACTTCATGAGTAGGAGCGAAGGTGGGATGATCGTAGAAAAATTCGGAAGGGTCCAGAACATCGAGAAAGGTCGTCCCACCCGGATCGATCAGCCTATGGCGCATGTTCGGATAGAGGGCGGCCGTTTCCGCCGCGATCGGGCCTTCGTCTTCAAAGTGCCCTGGCAAATCCTGTGCCTGAAAGTCAGCGCGCGGCACGGCAGTATAGGCAGTCATTTCGCGGCCTTCTTTAGCGAGAATGCCGGCGGCAGTCGCGGCTACCGCACTGCTATCCAACCCCCCGCTCAATTCCGCGCCGATGCCGCCAACTGTACGAAGACGCGCGCGCACCGCGCGATCGAAACGCTCACGCAAAAGTTCGATGTAATCCTCATCCGCTGCTGGGGGAAGAGGCGAAAGATTCTCGATCTTCCAATATCGCCAGACTTCCACTTTTCCGGGACGGGCCAACAGCGCGCAGCCGGCGGGCAGGCGCACGACCCTGCGGAAGATCGTCTTCTCGATCGGCATCCGGGCCAAGGTCATGTAGTGAGCGATGTAATCCTCATCGACCTCCGCTCCCACAAAGGGCAGAGCCCGCAGACCTTTGGGTACGGAAGCAAAAGCAAACCATTGAGGAGAGGAAAAGTAATAGAGCGGCCGCTCGCCCATCTGATCTCGGGCAAGAAAAAGCTCGCGATCTCGGGCATTCCACACGGCAAAGCTAAATCCGCCGGAGAGATGGCTCAAACATTCGCGGCCCCATCGCTGCCACGCCGCAAGGAGGACATCGCTGTCCGCCAGTTCGGCGGCACCGGGGATCCGGAGCTCCTCTGCGAGATCCTGCCGGTTATCGAGACGTACATCGGCCACCAGAGCAGTCACGGCCGAAGCAGATAGAGGCTGATGGTCAAACCGGTCTTCGGGAAGAAGACGGAGAAGGCAGCGGCCCATTGCGAAAGGACCTTCGACATGTTGAGCAATGTCATCGGGTCCATAGACGCTTAAAGCGCCGAGGATTTTGGAAAGAAACTCAGAGGCCCGGTCGTTCTCGTTCCATGACCAGAGGCCTCCGATCACGCTCATGCAAACATAAACTCCGCCGTCCGGCGCAATCGCTGGTATCCACGCATGTCAAGCGTGAAAAGGACTCCGGAAAATGAATCCGGCTCGACGAATGAGGGTCGCAAAATTTGGTTTATCTTGAAAGACCGCAAGTGTGGAGAACAGAACTAGCTCTTTGATCTGGTGTAGTGGGCGGAATGGCCATCAAACTTGCCGCCTCCGCCAGATTCCGCACTCTGCAGGAGCACGACTTCGATGGACGGCTTCGTCCACAACGTTCGCGGCGACGCAGTGGTCTGGCGCATTTCGTGGTGGATCTGGATCTCGTTGCTCATCATGAGTAAGCTCCCTGTGAAGACGGAGTGAAATTACAGCGCCTTCGCACGGCTACAGCTAGAGCGTATCGCACGTGCCAAGCAGCGTCAACTTCGTTCAAAAATAGAACTCCCGTACACATACGATAGTAAATCGGGCCCTTGGGGTTTTCTACTGCCTTGAGGTTAACTTGTGAGGGTCATGGATGACACTTTTGGGGGAGCCGGCATGAAAACGATCGCGGGGGCCTATTCTCTGGCTGGAATTGCGCTGGCCTCCGAATTGGCGATCCCGGAACTTATTCCAAGCAAGATAGATGTCTCGTCCGCGGTTACCGTCCGCCTGGGAACGATTTCCGCTCCTCCGGACGGCCTGGAGGCAATCGGCGACGGCTGCTGGGCGAATTCATCGCGGTATGTCTTGTCTGTACCTGGGGTGGCACAGTACGAAGTTTCACACGGCAGAGAAATTGTCATCGATCCGGATGTGAACGCTCCAGCCGTCGATGTCCGCGGATACCTGTTGGGAACCATCTTTGTTGTCCTATGCCATCAGCGGGGACTTCTCCCGCTTCATGCGAGCGCCGTCCGCTCAGTTCAGGGGGTTGTAGCCTTTTTGGGACGGTCCGGCGACGGCAAGTCGTCTTTGGCCGCGCAGTTGTCCCGCCGCGGCTTTCCTGTCGTGAGCGACGACATCTGTCTGGTCGATGCGCCGGAAGGTCTTCAGGCCACGGTAGCGCCAGCTGCTCCCTGGCTGAAATTGTGGCGGAATTCGCTCGATCACCTCGGCACACCCGCGGAAGGACTGGAACGGGTCTTCAGCGACGACGACAAATATCGTCTTCCTCTCGAGCAAAGCGGAATTGACGAGAAGGAGCGCACTCCGCTCCACCGCCTGGTCTTTCTCGAGCGCCGCGAAACGTCCGAAGGCGCCGCTGTCTCTCCCGAAATCCAGGAGATCCCCCGCCTGGAGGCTATTCCCATGCTGATGAATCTGACCCATCACTCATGGCTCATCGATGCTACCGGGCAGCGGAAAGAGAGCTTTTTGCGCTGCGGACGGGTGCTTTCGCGCGCCAGGGCCTACAGACTCGTTCGCCCCTGGGGTTTTGAGCACATGGACCGGACATTGGAGACCCTCGAGGCCTTCCTCAATCGCATGGAAGGTTAGAGCAGATCCGCATTGGCGTGCCCGGTCGAAATGGCGGGGGTGGATTTTTCCTTGATAGAAAATCCAATCTGGAATCTTCGCCGCCGGATACATCTGTGCGGATTCTGCTCAAGCCTCAATTTCTACAACCACTCTTTCAGGGAAAAACCGCGAGGACGGTGAAGCGCGATTCGGCCTCGCCCCCAACCACGGTTCGTTCGCCCACTTTGATCCAGGTATGCGCTTTGAGCACCTGATTCTCTCGTGCGACGCCGTAAAACAGTTTGCTCGCAACATGCCGGCGGCGAAGCATGAAATACGCAGCCAACGATTGCGGAAAGCAGACAAAGGTGAATGGGGCATGACGCGCCACTGCCTCGACAGCCCACTCAACCCGGCGGATGGCACGGCGCATTTCTTCCCCCGGCGGAAGGCCGGGGCCGGAGGAGTGACGCCCCATCCAGGCCGCGAGCCGCTGAAAGGCGATGAAGCGGAGAGCAATGCGAAAAAAGGTGAGCGACAACGCCGCTTCTAGCAATAGCGCAGCATCGGCGGGAGCCAGACCAAAAAAGCGCGAAACCAGGCCCCGCTTGCTCATGGTCTTCGCAGACCGGTTCCGGGAAGCGAAAGCTTTCGCCTTTTTCCGCTGGATACGAAATCCGACCCATTCGATAGGACCGAGCAGGGCGTAGAGAGGAAAGAGCCAGTCGGGAAGGCTTACTCTTTCCCAGACGCGTGGCCGAAAAACAGAGCGCCCGATGATCTGGACGCGATATTTGAAGGAAGACCGCAGCGAGAATTCATTGATGAACCACGCCGTGGTGGGCACGAGCTCACGCACCGGGCAGAAATCGTTGGTTGCCATCAGGCGATTGGCAAAGCGCACAATTCGAGCGACAGCGGGGTCTCCCGGATCCAAACACCCAACCGGCCGCCGATTGAATCCAAGCTTTTGCTCGCAGAGTAAGACCGCCGCTGACACTTCGGGCAGAATGCCGTGTTCCGCGGCCTCTTGCATCGTAGAGTCGAGCTCAGTCGGGGGAAACTTGTCCAGCAACGCTCGAATATCCGCCAGCCACTTGATACGCAGCCAGCCATCCAGCGCCCCGTGGATGCAGAGATAGAGAAAGGCACGACGCCATGGAAGCACTGGCGCCTCTTGAGAGCCGGCTTGAACCCATGCAATGCCGGCCCTCCGGGCGCCGCTATTGAGCGGAAGCCGCCGGTTGCGGAAGAGACGCCAGTGAAGATCGACGGCTGTTCCTTGCTCCGGATGCTCGTAAGAGAAATCCTTTTGGTAGGCGAGGTAAGAACGCATGCGCCGGGGCGTGAGCTGAGCCGCCGGCTCAGTACGCAGATATCCGGCGGCACAGAGAACGTTGTCGGCGCCGGCAACTTCCTCCGCATCGACCAGCAGATCGATATCGCCGGCCCCGCGCAACGTCAGGTCGCCGTATGCGAAGATCGCCAACGGCGCCCCCTTCAAAACGCGGTACTCGATTCCGGTCGCGCGAAAAAGCCGGCTCAGGCGAACCAACTCGGAAAAATTCTGGAAGCAAAGGCGAGCATTTTGGACTGCATCTCCGCGCAACGCGGCGAGCGTCTCCCTGGGAATGATCTCGGCGGCTTCGGCCTCCAGCCTCTGCGAAACCAACACGCCTACCTGATGACTGCGAACAACTTCAAGGAAGTGGTCCCATCGGATAGATCGCGCGGCAAGTTCGCATATGCGCTCTCCGCCGGCCGCATCTGCGGGCCGCAGAAGACACGCCAGCACAAGGTCAAACTCCGGGGATGAAGAGGCGCCTCGCGGTTGCACAGTTTGAGCTTGCATGAGGCAAGGACCGGGCGCAAGCGGGAAGCGTTCCTGTCGTACTTGGAAATAACCGCTCCTACTCGATGAGCACGGTCGCGTTTAAGCTCTGGCTCCCGCCTGCGTAGCCGACATTCACTGTCACGCTGTAAGCGCCGTCGGGGGTGGTTTTTGTGGGACTTCCAGCGCAGCCTCCCAACGCTGCCAGGGCCGCTAAGCTTGCAACAAAGAGGACAACCAATGCCAGCCGCTGTCCAATTCCATTCTGCAGTTTGTTCTTCTTCCTACCGCCAAAGCCCAGTAGGCCCGCGAATCCAGGTATCCAAAGCGCGGTCGCGGTCACGAGGCCCAGCGCCGGACCTGCACCCGCATGGCCCATTGGCTGCACTGCCGCGGCCACAACCGCAGTGTCGATCGTCACCATCTCTGTGACTGCGCCGCTGTTGGCCGTGAACGTGACCGGAGATGAGGGCGAAAAGCTGCAGGCGAGATGCGCCGGCAGACTTCCGCAAGAGAGAGTCACAAGACCGGCAAATCCTCCTTCTGGAGTGAGCGTGATGGCCAAGGTTCCAGAACTGCCAAACGGAATTGTCACGCTAGAAGTATTCAGACTGACACCCAATCCGGGTACACCCAATGTGAAAGCGGCTTGAGCTACTTCCGGGGTACTCTCGGAGTCCTCGACCTCGACGACAAAACTCGAGCTAACGGCCGAGGTCGGGGTGCCGGAGATAACACCGGTAGAAGAGTTCAATGACAATCCCGCAGGCAGGCTTCCCGAGGCAATGCTCCAGGTATAGGGGGGAATGCCTCCGCTGGCTAACAGCGTCTGCGAGTATGCTGTGCCGACTGCCCCTGCCGGCAACGACGAGCTCGTGATGCTGAGCGAAGACCATCCCGAGGCATTGACCAACGCCGCCACGTTCGGACTGCCCAGACCCGTAGCAAGATCGTAGCCGGGAGTCGCCGGATAAGCCGGGGAGCTCGCATTGTCCGCCGTGGATTCGACCCCGTAGTAGCTCGGCGTCGAGGTCAAGGAACTCCCGTTTTGCGTTACCGAAATCTCGTACCCATAGCAATTTTCATAATTCGACGCAGGATTGGAGCTCGAATCCGTGTATGTGCCGGGCGCCGTGGCCGAGCCCGCGCATGGAACGGAGTTGTTTCCGATGTAGAAGGGAGTCGCGGCCTGCGTCGCAGGATTGGGATTCGGAGTTCCACTGATGTCATGGAAATAGCAAGAGGAAGCCGCGGTCGTGCCCAGGTATGCGGCGCAGTTCGCCAAGCTTGGTCCGGAGCCGTTGCCTGCGACATATTGCTGCGCAGCCAATGGGTAAAGAATGTTGTCGGCCTGCCCCTGGCGGCCGCCGCTCTTCTGGTCGATCAGGGCCATAATGCCGGCAAAGGCTGGCGCGGAGAACGAAGTGCCGCCGGCCTCGCTGTCATAAAGGTTATTGGGATCGGAAAAATCGCAGGTGAGCCCCGGAGGAAGCTCGGCTGAGTCGCAGAAGAGCAACGCATGTCCCCAAGTAATGCCGCTGGCGGCAAAGAGCGAGATATCGGGGAGGGCCCGCGCCGTTCCAGCCGGGATGCCCGTAACTCCGTTCTGCCAGGAGGGCCGTGCCGATACCGTGCTCAAGCCGCCGCTCCCCGCGAAGGTGCTGAAGTACGGCGGATAACCGGTACCGGGATCTACCGGCAGTTGCGAGGCATACGTGCAGAAACCTCCGGGACCCGAGTTCGAGCTATATCCCTGACCGAAGTATTCGAAGACCAGCGGGCTGGCACAGCTATCGTTCCAGGTCGTCTCGGGAATGTAGGACAATGCGCTCCCGAGATTGCTGCCATTCGCGGCTGACCAATAGCTGGAAGTCGTACCGCTAAAGACATCGCTGAAATCCGTTCCACCCACGGCTACATTGTAGGGAGTCGATGCCTCCGCATTGACTGTAAGGCCCTGGTCCGCATAATCGTTGTCGCTTATCTCGTCGCATTCTGCCGAACCGGCATCGCCCGAGGAAACCAGGACGGTGATGCCTTCGGCAGCCGCCTGCTGCCAAAGCGAAACATAGAACTGGTCGGGATCGCTCAAAGGTTCTTCTTCACAGTAGCCATAGCTCGAGCTCAGCACCGGATCCTGCGCAGCATGGGTGGCATCCTCGACAATGTAGGTGGCCGCCAGATCCGCTCCCTCCGTATTGCTGTTGGCACAAGCGACGAAATCGATCGCCGCTCCAGGAGCAGTGGCGCCCGCCCATTCGACATCGATGTACCCCTCCGCGTTATTCGAGTTGGGATTGGGCGCCGCGCATACATTCGACGGGGGATGGTCGATCACCACGGAGCCCCCGGGACCAACATTATTCAGACCGAATTCGTTGCGGAAGGTAGTGAGATCGGCGGTATTCAGAGCGGTGTCTCCTACAACCCCGATGGTCTCTCCCGTTCCGACCAACTTTTCCTGCGTACCGTCGACCGTAACGCTTTGCGACCAGACCTGGTTCAGCCCGTAGATTTGCGCGAGATCCTGCGGACCGACGAGATACGTCGCACTCGTTCCGGACCCGTCTGTTAACTGGCTACCGGAAGTCAAGCGCGACCATCTTCCTGTGCTCTTGTCCAGGTGGGCCACTCCCGGCTTTGTGGACATGGGGTGGGGATAAAAATCGTTGAGGGCGCGGAAACCGGAGACCAGTGGGGCAAGGGCTGCGGGGATCATGGGCTCGCCCGCATTCGCGTAATGTTGTTTTCCGTTGATCTGGTAGTAGTGAATCTCCGTGTGGAAGGCGGCGGCAATCTGGCCCGCGGTGCCGCTGAAATCGATAAACGTGCCTCCTGCGGCAACACGGTTCACGGTAAAACCGTGCTGGCTCAGCCACCCTGTCACCTGGCTGATATCGTCGCTGGACGGGCCAAAGCGAGATCCGAATTCTCCTGGCGTCAGCCAACGGTGAAAGTTCTGCGAATGCGGATCGTACTGCTCACGCATGAACTCCTCAAGCGCTCCCTCCTGCTGCGGGCTCCGCTTGAGCAGCATCAAAGTGTGATTTTGCGGGAAGGAATCCGGCACGCGGCCCTGGTCATACCGCGCTTGGGCTAGAGGATGGACATTGCCCGGAAGCGGCGCCAAGGCGCGTTCATTGATTGGTTCAGTCACGAGGTGCGGCGCGGCAGGTACGGAGATTCCGGGTAGAGACTGCGCCCGAGCAATCGCGACACCGCCTAGAAGCAAGAGACAGACCGCCCGGAATACCCGAGCGGACCCGACGATTGAAAACATGGAGGCCCCTGTCAAAGCTTGTCGTACTGCTGAATCTTGAGGAAAGGAGGAGGCCCTCGCCCGGATTTCTTGTCGCGAACTGGCGCCGCGTGCCTTCGCGCCAGCCACGGTAAATTCTAGAGCATTTCTCCTATTGCCATGCACCACCAAGATCTGAGAAGTGCGGCTTTTCTTGGTGAAAAGCCGCGTAGGATGTCGAGCTTCGGGGTACACCTAGAGGAGAATGCTCTAGCCGAAGGGTTTCCGACCCGCCATCATCCCTTCGCGTATTGTCCGAGAACCGAATTCAAAAAACGCCTGCAAGCAAGCTTGTTTTTGGGGGAAAGTACCGTGATGTCAGCGAATATCCGAGCACACATCCATCCATCGTCCTGACGTGTGATACCTTCTGTTTTGGCAATTTTCTACTCAATCTTTGTTCAGTCTGGAAGAAATTGATGATCGGCCCCTTTCGTCTCGCGCCTTACTTCAGCCCCCGGCCATGGGGCAGCCTGGATCTCTCCCCTTGGTATCCGGGACAACTCAAAGAACCGATCGGAGAGGCATGGCTCACGGGCAAAGATTGCGTCATTGAAAACGGGAATGCGGCAGGCTCCACCTTAGGCCAAGCCGTCGCGCAGCACGCCGACGAAATCCTGTCTCCCCGTGGCGGGAGTATGGTCGAGCGGGAATTTCCCCTACTAATCAAGCTTCTATTTCCTCAGGAGAAGTTGTCCGTGCAAGTCCATCCCGACGACAAGATGGCTCAATCCCTGGGAGAACCGCGCGGCAAGACAGAATGCTGGTACGTCCTTTCTGCGGATCCGGGCGCGAGCGTTGCCCTCGGTTTCCGGCCGGGGACGACGCAGGATTCAATCCGCCGCGGCGTCACTGACCATACGCTCGAGGAAATGCTCAATTGGCTTCCCGTTTCTGTGGGAGACATGGTTTACGTGGACGCCGGCACCGTCCACGCGATCGGGCCGGGGGTAGTGCTTCTCGAAACCCAGCAATACTCTGACTCGACCTACCGGCTCTACGACTATGGGCGCCCGCGGGAATTACACGTGGACCAAGCCCTCCATGCCTTCAAGCTCACTACAGCGGCGGGCAAAGTCCCTCCCGTGCATCATGCTGGTTACGACCAACTCATCGCCAAGCAATATTTTCAGGTGGAGCGTCACACCCTGGCTGCGGGCGAAAACCGGTGCCTGAAGAACCAGACTGGCTCTGTGCACATCCTGGTAGCGTTGAACGGATCGGCAAGGGTCGAATCGAATGGCGTGGAACCGGTCGAGGCTATTCCGGGCCGCGCGGTTGTCGTTCCCGCTTCCCTCTCCGACTATCGCTTGGCCGCGACCGGCAATTTCACCTGTGTGCGGGCAATGCCTCCCGGCCGGGAAAAAACCTAGACCGCAACTACGTTGAAGGCGGCATCTTCGCCTTCAAGCGCATCGCACACAAAGTCAAGGGTCGTTTCAACTTATCGCGCCGGGCCAGGAATCTAGATTGTTCGCTGCGCAGGCCCTGCTCTCCCGGTTGGCCGGTCCCTTGGGAACCTAAATAAGAACTTGGTAGTTACATAAGCATGTGGAAATTGCGATAGTCTGAACGAGTTCCTTGCGGGCTTAGCTCAGCCGGTTAGAGCGTCTGGTTTACACCCAGAAGGCCGGGGGTTCGAGTCCCTCAGCCCGCACCATTCCGACCCGGCCGGCTTCCTCCACCTGGCCAGAACCTTCAAAACTTTCCTATTTCAGCAGAGCGAGGCGCTATGAACACCGAAGAAATTCTCCGACAGATCGATGCAGAAATCAGCCGCCTGGAGCGGGCCCGCGAATTGTTCCTGGGGCAAAGACGGAACGCGGGAAGCGGTAGAACGCGCGGTATTGCCGCGGCTCACAGAGCAGGTACGGCTCACCCGGGCGCAGTACGCAAAAAGCGGACGATTTCAGCAGAAGGGCGGGCGCGAATTGCGGCCGCACAAAAACGCCGCTGGGCGAAACAAAAACAAGCCAAAGCGGAAAGCTAGAATTTCTTCGCCTCCCAAGCAGTTTCTGAAGCTGGAGCAAAAGCATAGATGGTGCGAGGTAGCGAAGGCTCTGGACGCAGCCATTCCATCAAAATCCCGGCCCCAGGGCAAGCTTAGCTTGCTGGGATGAAAAGAATGGCTGCGCACAACCGGTATCCCCTCGTCGCAGTATCTGTGCTTTTGCTTTGAACCGCGGAGCTCCCGATGTTCAATCCCTTCCAGGATCGATTGAGCGATTGCATGATGCTCCCGCAGATACCTGCCTGATATAGCCATGGGTCGAGATGCAGCAACTCCGCATTCGGCCGCTTCAAGAAAGATGCGGTATGCGAAAAGGCGAACTCGCCTCCGCTTTCGTTCGTTCGTTCTCTTTGGTTTGCTTGGCCAGTCCTGCCCAATCCCCTGAGTAACTGATTCTGCCGCTCTCGACCAAATAGATCGTTTGCGCCCGTTCGATGGCGGAAGCGCGATGGGCAATCAGCAAAATCGTCATGCGCCCTTTGAGCTTCTCGATGGCATCGAGAATACGTCGCTCGTTTTCTAAATCGAGGCTATTCGTAGCCTCGTCCAGAATCAGCAGCGACGGTTTTCGCAGAAGCGCGCGGGCCAGCGCGATTCGCTGTCGCTGTCCGCTGGACAAGAGAATGCCGCGGTCGCCAACGACCGTGTCGAGCCCTCTTGGCAGCGTGAAAGCGAACTCTGCCGCAGCGAGATGAAGAGCTTCTTGTATCTCGTCGCTCGACGCGGCCGGTTGTGCCCACAACAAGTTGGCCAATACGCTCCCGTGAAACAGGACCGTATCTTGCGCGACGTAGCCCACGCGGCGCCGCCAGGCAGGCGCCAATTCCGCAGTCAGGGGGTTGCCATCCACTAACACATAACCGCTATCCGGCATGAGAAGCCCATTGACCAAATCCGCGATTGTGCTTTTTCCCGATCCCGAAGAACCGGCAATGGCAGTGATCTCTCCCGTTGGAAAAGTCATCGAAACCCGATCCAATACGTTTGGTAGATCGGGCCCATAGGCAAAAGAGACCTCTTCTAACCGGATCTCACCTCGAAGGGCATCCGCTGGAGCGTAGTCGTGCCGCGGTTCGGCATGCTCCAGGCATTCACGCTCGATGCGTTGCACGTTTTCAAAAGCCGGCAGCTCGCCGAGAAAGGCCTGAATTTGGCTGTTCCCTGCAGCCAGCCGTGGCATGAGCCGGGTAAAGATGGCGAGCAGGAGTAACAGGGATGCCGCTCCAACCCGCAACTCCACCAGCGAGACAAAGATCACGCATCCCAGAACCGCAAGTGAACCCGCCTCGAACCAGAACGCAGCGGCGGCTTGATTTTTGGTGCTGCGCAGGCTCTGTTCCAACGCCACGGATTCCAGCCGGTTGAAGACCTCGAGATCGGCGCTCTGGATGGCATACGTCTTCAGTGTCTTCAGGTTCTGAAGCCGCTCGGTGGCGGCGGAATAGACCGCGCTCACGTTCTCCGATACTGCCGTACCGCTTTCATGCACAGCTCGCATCCACCCGCGCGAAATAAGCAACAGGAAAGCCCCCGCGGCCAGTACCATCCATGTCATTCCCGACGAAAGCTTCAATGCCAGGGCTACGTAAACGAGAAACAGAATCCCATTCGAAAGCGCGCCGATAAAAAGATAGGTCGCTGAGGACACGCGGTTCAACTCCGCGGTAAGCGCATGGGCGAAATTCGACGTGCGGCTGCGCACCAGAAAAAGCCATTCGGCGTTGACGATCGCACGATAGAGACGTTGGCTGACCGTCATCTCAAACTTGAGCGCGGTGGCTTGCACCTGCACCGATTGCGCCCTATTGAAAAAGGACCGCAATGCCATCAAGAGCAGCGAAGCCATCAGAAGCACGGGGAGCCACATTCTCGGGCGGAGATGGCTGCGCACGAGCAACTCCCGCACCTCGGCGGTGTAATGTCCCACATGCCCTTCGTTGGTCATGTTGAGCCCCGCAACCTGGAGCACGGGAAACAGCATCGCCACTCCGAGCCCTTCGGACAAGGAAGTGAGCAACATCAATCCGACTGCGGAGAAAAGCTGCCATCGCGTGATCTCAAGCAAGGTGTGAAGATAGTCGCGGAGAGAAGCCCGGAGCCCGGACGAAGAAGAGGCAGCGGCCGGCGAAACGTTCGAGGAAACCGCCCTTGAACCGCGAAGATCTGCGGGCATGCCTTGAACGATAACAGAGCCCGGCCGAAATACGATTGCTCAACCAAGCACCGGGCCAGCGGATGCTAGCATAAGACTCGACCGGAGAACTCCCGCCCCGGGCAAGCTCGCTATGACGCAGTTAAGCCTCAGTTCCACCGTTTGCCATAGCCCCAATCCTGTTGCAGCCGACGTCGCCGGAGAAACGGTGTTGATGAGTCTGGAGCGCAGCCGCTGCTACGGACTTGGAGACATTGGCAGCGAGATATGGAAGCGCCTCCGGTCGCCAGTCCGGATAAGCGATCTGGTCGCGGCTTTGACAGAGGAATATGAAGCCCCTCCGGGAGCAATCGAACACGATGTGCTGGAACTTCTCGCAACCTTGGCCGAAGAAGGGCTGATCCGCGTGGAAAACAAAGGCGGCCCCGATAGCCCGCCTGCTGTTTGATCCGGCGATAGACAAATCCAGGTAGGAAAGGCATCAACGAAAAACAAATGGAAGCTTTGAAGATCAACGACCGCGCACCAAATGGCTGGGACTGCGTGAGCCTGGGCGAGGTGATGCTGCGGCTCGACCCGGGGGAATCCAGGATTCACACGGCCCGCCATTTTGCCGCATGGGAAGGCGGGGGCGAATACAACGTGGCGCGCGGGTTGCGCCGGTGCTTTGGCATGAAGACTGCGGTCGCCACGGCCTTTGCCGACAACCCCATCGGCCGGCTGCTTGAGGACCTGATCCTCCAAGGCGCGGTCGATACCTCTCTCATCCGCTGGGTGGCCTATGACGGAATCGGCCGGACCGTACGCAATGGCCTCAATTTCACTGAGCGCGGGTTCGGCGTGCGGGCTGCAGTCGGCTGCTCGGACCGCGGCAACACCGCCATATCGCAGACCAAGCCCGGCGATTTCGATTGGGACACGATTTTGGGTCCCGCCAACGGCTCACGCTGGCTGCACACCGGCGGCATCTTCGCGGCTCTCTCGCCTTCGACCCCACTGGTCGCGATGGAGGCGCTCAAGAAGGCGAAGCAGTATGGCGTCGTTACCTCCTTCGATCTCAATTACCGCGAGTCGTTGTGGAAAGCGATTGGGGGAAAGGCAAAGGCGCAAGAGGTGAACCGGGATTTGGTCAATTCAATCGACGTGCTCTTCGGCAACGAAGAGGACTTTTCGGCGACTCTCGGCATCAAGCTCGAAGGGGTGGAAGAGGATTTCACCGAGCTTCCGGTCGCAAGCTACGAAACGATGCTGCGCGAGGTAGCAACGGCCTACCCCAACCTGAAGCTCATCGCCACCACGCTCCGCACGGCGCAAACCGCGACTCGCAATCTTTGGGGAGCGATGGCCATCTACCAGAACGAGATTGTCTTTGTGCCCCAACGCGACATTGAGATCCTGGACCGGGTTGGCGGCGGCGACTCGTTCGCCTCGGGCCTGATCTACGGAATGCTGACCGGCAAGCCCGCTTCTTGGGCGGTTGCGTGCGGCGTCGCGCACGGCGCATTGGCGATGACGACTCCGGGAGATACCAGTACCGCAACTCGCTCTGAGGTCGAACGCGTCATGCAAGGCGGCTCGGCGCGCATCAGCCGGTAAGCATTCTTTACGACTTTTCAAAAAAAGGAAAGAGGGAATGGCAAACGAGATTCAACAACGGATGGAAGCAGCCGGTCTCATCCCAGTCTTGCGGGCGAAGTCGGCAAAAGAGGCATTGGCGGTCGTTGAGGCGATGGTTGCAGGCGGCGTCTCTGTGGTTGAGGTCACCATGACCGTGCCCGGTGCGATTGATGTGCTACGGGAGCTTAAGAAGAACTATGGCGATAAACTCCTGCTTGGTTCCGGGACTGTCACCGACGCACAGCAATGCGCTGCCACCATCGAGGCAGGCGCGCTTTTCGTGGTCAGCCCCAGCCTGCACCTGGATGTCGTAGCCAAAACCAAGGAATTGGGGAAAGTGTCGATGCCGGGAGCGTTGACGCCCACCGAGGTCATCACCGCCTGGAACGCCGGGGCTGACTACGTGAAGGTCTTTCCCTGCTCCGCGGTGGGTGGCGCCAGCTACCTGAAAGCTCTAAAGGCGCCCTTTCCATTTCTCCGGTTGATTCCGACCGGTGGAGTCACGCTCGACACGGCGGCGAGCTTCCTGAAGGCGGGGGCGGTGGCTCTCGGCGTCGGCTCCGACCTCGTCAACACCGCCGCCGTTGCGGAAGGTAAGCCGGAAGTTGTGACGAATGCAGCGCGCGCCTATCTCGAAATCATCGCCCAGGCAAGAACGGCCTAAAGCGTTTTTGCCCGCAAGCCCATAGCAATAGGAAAATGCTTCGGCCTCGATTTCTCACCATGGGCTTGCAACGCGGGCGGTTCAAACGAATACGATGCAGACCGGCTGGTCGACGCGAACCTGCGTGCCGCCCGCCGTCAGGCGCCCGGACTCCGGATCGCGAGCGAAGACATCGATAGTTCCCGAGTCTTGGTTGGCAACCAGCAGCCATCTCCCGCTCGGATCGAGGGCGATGTGACGCGGCGTTTTTCCTCCGCAGGAGATCCTCTGCAACGCCTGCCCGAGCCGGCCGTTCGTCGCTTCGACCGGAAAAACGACAATGTCGTTTGCGCCGCGATTCGAGATGTAGACATAGCGTCCGGCAGAATCGATCGCGACCGTGCCGGCTGTATTCGTTCCTGTGAAACCTGGAGGCAGCGTTGAAATATTCTGTTGCCGGGTAAGAATCCCCTTGGCGGCGTCCCAGTCGAGCACGTCGACGGTATTCGAGACCTCATTGAGGGAGTAAACCCATCGGCTGTTGGGATGAAAAGCAACATTTCTCGGTCCCGATCCGGGGATCGCCTCATAAAAGGGCGGAGCGTTGGCAGTAAGCTCGGCGGTCGTTTCATCGAACCGGTAGACCAAAATGCGGTCTAATCCCAGATCGTTCACCAGCAGCCAGCGATTGTCGGGGGAAACAGTCACGCAATGCGTGTGGGGCGCCGCTTGCCGCGATTCGACAACACTGTGCCCTTCAAAATGGAAGGTCGAGGCAGGCGAGCTGAGACCGCCCTCCGGCAGCGCACGGAACGAAGACAAGCTGCCGCCGGCGTAGTCCGCGACGAATACGACGCTTCCCTTCCGGTCGACTGTGATGTTGCACGGGCCTGCACCTCCGGAAGAAACGACGTTGCGCAAGCACAGCTTGCCCGAAGACGCCTCGAGTTCGAAGGCTGAAACCGAACCGCTCGGGCTTCCCTCATACTCGTTGATTTCGTTGACCGCGTAGAGATGCTTGCGATTAGGAGCAAGAGCGAGAAAGCTGGGATCTGTCGTCTTGGCCGCGAGCCCGAGAGATTCGAGAGCTCCGCTTTCCGGCAGCCATCGGTAAAGATAGATTCCCTGGCTGCTGCTGCCACGCTTGCCGGTAAACGTTCCCACGAACATCAGAAAAGGTCGGGAGTTTCCGGCCGCACCCGGTAGCGAATCGGCCGCAAACGAAGCTGCGGCCTGCAGTCCGCCTGCCAGCCCCGCAAGAAAAGACGGTCTGCTCATAGCAATCATCCGTACGATATTAGGATATTTCTCCTATTGCTATGCACCACCAAAGTCTGAGAAGTGCGGCTTTCCTTGAGGAAAAGCCGCGTCAGGGTGTCGCCCCTTCGGGATATATCTACTAGGAAAAGTACTCCAGCGAAAATCGCGCTACAGAATTTAGATGCTCGTCTGGAGCCTTTGCAGCCGGCGGCCCAGGGATCGCACGCTTTTTATCGCTGCGGGCGGGATCAGAATTTTTGCGAAATGCGGAGCCATAGAACATAGCCGCGGAAAAAATGCTTTAATCTTGCTTTCCACACTGGAGGC
>DATAWF010000018.1:0-16184 GCA_036267335.1 Acidobacteriaceae bacterium | reverse complement strand
CGGTGGAAATAGTGTGAACTGTTGAGGTCCGAGCAGATGGATTTTTCTTGAGGGAAATCCCACTCAAGGCTTGCGGCTTCGGTCTATACCATTTCCGAAAATGCCTTACCGCGCATCCAAGACCTGCGTAGCAAAGACTCGCCGGTAGGGGCTTCTAAGACCAGCTCCACGTCTGTTGCCACCGTCGAAAGAGGAGCGGCAGGGCCTATGCCATCGGGCAATCGAATCCGCGGGACGTCCTGGATTTCGAAGATGTTCAGCTCCGAAGACGGAGCCCAAGATCGCCTGATTCCGCGCTGGATTGTTCTGCGGGCTTTAGGCCTGATTTATTTTTCCGCCTTCTTTTCTCTCGTCTTCCAGATTCGCGGACTCATCGGGCCGCGCGGCATCCTGCCGGCGCAAGGCTACCTGGACGCGGTTGCGCGCCACTTCGGCCCGGGGATGCGCCTCTGGTTCGCCCCTACGCTTCTGTGGCTGTCCAGCTCCGACCGCGCCGTGATGGCATTGTGCTGGATAGGGCTGGCAGCCTCGCTGCTGGCGGTACTGAATCTCTGGCCGCGCGCCGCCCTGGCCGTTTGCTTTCTCTGCTTCCTCTCTTTTGTCGCCGCCGCGCAGGAATTCTCCGGTTATCAATCGGATGGAATGCTGCTGGAAATGGGATTTTTGGCGCTCTTCTTCGTGCCACCCGGGATCCGGCCGGGCTGGGGCCGGGCTCATCCTCCCTCGCGCGCCAGCCTCTTTCTGCTGCAATGGGAGTGGTTCCGGATCTACTTCGAATCCGGACTGGTCAAGCTGCTCAGCGGCGACCAGCAGTGGCGGAACTTCACCGCGATGGACCAGTACTACCAAAACGGTCCGCTGCCCACATGGGTGGGTTGGTACGTCGAACATTTTCCGCACTGGTTCCATGCGGCTACGGTGGTTGCGACTCTGGCGATGGAGCTGGGGATCGTGTGGGTGCTATTTCTGCCGCGCCGCTGGCGGATCATCTGCTTTTTGATCGTCACGCCATGGGAACTGGGCGTGATTCTAACCGCCAATTACACCTTTCTGAACTATCTTGTCCTGACTCTCGGCTTCCTGCTCCTGGATGACCGTATTCTGCTGCGATGGCTGCCATTTCTGCGCAAAAGCTTTGCGGCCGGACCCGCGCCGGATTCGGCGAGGGCGCTCGACGAGAAGCCGCTGCCGAGCCTCGCCGCGGAGCCAGACTCAGTGGCGCCTGCCGCACCCGCGGACGAGAGCTCCGCCTCGCCGGCGACGATGCAGGCCGATGAAGCGAGCGGCGGCGAGAATGCAGACCCGAATCCTCCGCCATCCCCCGCGCCTTCTTTCGCGGCCGCGCGTATGGCGCGCCGATGGCTCTCTCGTGCCGGGCTCGTGGTCAATGCGATTTGTATTACCTGGGTCTTTTATGCCACCACGGCGGAGTTGGTGCGTCTGTGCTTCCCCGAGGCTCCCGTGCCGATGGAGCCGGCGGCGATATTGGAGCCGTTTCGCATTGCCAATCAGTATGGGCTGTTTGCAGTGATGACCCGGGGCCGTTACGAAATCGAATTTCAAGGCTCCAACGACGGGGAGACATGGATTCCCTACCCCTTCCGCTTTAAGCCCCAGGGGCTGAATGTTGCCCCCGGCATCTATGCTCCGTATCAGCCGCGCTTTGACTGGAATCTCTGGTTTGCCTCCCTGGGAGGGTGGGAACAGAATTCGATCGTTCCCCGCACGGAGGTGAAGCTGCTGAACAACGACTCGGACGTGCTGGCGCTCTTCGCCGGGAACCCCTTTCCGGGAGCGCCGCCGAAGCAGGTGCGGGCTGTCCTTTGGCGGTATTGGTTTACAACGAGGGAGCAAAAGCATGCGACCGGCGATTGGTGGACCAGGGAACTCTTAGGGCTCTATGCCCCGACCCTCGAACGGGAGCCCGACGGCCGAGTCGGGATTGTCGCCGTCCCCCAGGAACTGCCGGAACACGATTGAGCAGATTTATCCGGGCGGTGGGGAACGGCAGGGGATTTATGATGGTTCGGAGGCCAGGCTGCAGTTTCGCTGTCAATGCTTCTTCCGCCTCCAAACCGGCTACGCGCGGTGCGCCCTGCGCTCGTTTCGCTCGCCGCCCACGCAATCATCCTGTTGCTGATTACGGGAGCGGCCTTGTACCGCCCGCTGCGCGTTGTGACGCTTCCCGGTACCGCATCGGGCACCCACATTGATTTGATTTATCTGCCGGGAAGCACTCCCGCTCCCGCGCTCAAAGCCGAGGTCAAGCCGCACCAAGTTGTTCCCGCGGCTGCGGCCGCCGCAATGCAACCCGCGCCGTCTTTGCTGCCGGCGAATGCATTGCCCATCCCGCTGCCACCGCGACCGCACCTTACAGTGACGACGCCCGACTCCGACCATGCATCCTCGTCTCCGGCGCCGGCGGATGCCGCCGCGGGTTCTGATTCTTTTGGCTCCGGCAATGTCCAGATCGCATTCACGACCTACTCGCCCAGCCCCGTTCCCGATCTCTCGCTTCTGCCCACCGGTTCCCAGGGGGATGTTGTGCTGGACGTGACGATTGACACCAGCGGCAAGGTAGCGCAGGTAGCCTTAGTGAAGACTCTGGGCTACGGAATCGAGTCCAGAGTGATCCAAACAGTGCGCACCTGGACCTTTCGCCCGGCCACCAAAGACGGAATCCCGATCGCAAGCATTCAAGAGCTCCACTTCCATTACGGACCGGTTTAGAGAATGCTGTGCACCACCAAGGTCTGAGAAGTGCGGCTTTTTGGTGAAAAGCCGCGCGCTGCAGTTGTTTCGGGACACTCCCGCAGGAAATCTGCCGTCGCATTTCGGCGCGGCCCGGGGGCGAGGGAACCAGAGGGATTTGGGGCCGGGAGACCGGTTTGGACGGGATTTTGGACGAGATATCGTCCCGTTCCCACGGCAGAACAGATTGCACGAAGGACGCAGGCAACTCCCCTTCCCTCCCGTTCATCGCATCAGTATTATCAATGTTCGAACATTTTTCGATAGCGAATCGATCCCATGGTGTGTTTGTAGGAATGAAACCTGTCATCCTTCTGGTGGACGACAACTTAATCCAGACTGCTACGCGCAAGGCTATCCTGGAACAGGCAGGCTCGCGGGTTCTGGTCGCGGCCGATGGGCCGGCGGCTCTGGAACTGCTTTCCAGGCTGCCTGCGAGCGAAAAAGTGGGGTTGATCGTTACCGATCACCTCATGCCGGGGATGAATGGCCCGGAATTGGTGGGAGCGATCCGGCGAGAGGGATTCGACACTCCGATTCTGGTTCTGAGCGGCTTGCCGGATGCCGAAGCAGCTTATGACAAGATGGGGGTAATTTTCCGCCCTAAGCCGTTCCCGCCCGAAGAACTCATCTCATTAACTCAAAAGCTCTTAGGCAAGCCGATGCGCCGTACGGCCTAGCCTTCGGGCACGCCGTCGCGTGTTGCTGTCCGCTGCGCGCTCTGCGACAATCTTCCGAGAGAGCCGCAACGCCTTATGCCGCAATTTGGAAGTTTCGCCCTGCTACTCGCGCTTGTTCTAAGCGGGTACACCCTAGTCGCAGGTGCGGTCGCACTGTGGCAGTTGGCCGCGGGAGCCTCAGGCCGCGTCTCACCGGAACGGCTGGCGGAAACCGCGCGCCGCGCCGGAATCGGAAGCTTTTTAGCGGTGAGTGGCGCGGGCATTGCCCTTCTCTATTCGTCGTTTGCCAACGACTTCTCCGTCGCGTACATTCTGCACCACTCGAACCGGGCGCTGCCGCTGCCATACAAATTTGCCGCACTCTGGTCCGGGCAGGAAGGCTCCCTTCTTTTGTGGGCCTGGCTGCTCACCGGCTATGGCTTTGTGCTGCGCCTGCGGCACCGCGTCGACGTCAAGCTCACAGCCTATGCGTCGACCATTCTGGCCGGGATCCAGGTCTTCTTTCTGCTGCTGCTGAACTTTGCCGCGCCCCCATTCTCGCTGGTCCAGGGAGCGGTTCCGGCCGACGGATTCGGGTTGAATCCCCTGCTCCAATATCCCGAGATGGTGATTCATCCCCCGATGCTTTACCTGGGATACGTCGGTTTCAGCGTGCCTTTCGCCTTCGCGCTGGGTGCGCTGATGATGCGCTATCCGGGAGAAAAGTGGATTCACATTACCCGCCGCTGGACGATGGTGACGTGGCTTTTTCTTACCTGCGGCATTTTTCTCGGAGCTCACTGGGCCTATTCGGTTTTGGGGTGGGGCGGCTATTGGGGCTGGGACCCGGTTGAAAACGCGTCGCTCATGCCGTGGCTGACCGGCACCGCTTTTCTGCACTCGGTCATGATGCAGGAAAAGCGCGGCATGATGAAAACCTGGAATGCATGGCTGATCTTCTCCACGTTCATGCTGTGCATCCTGGGCACGGACCTGACACGCTCCGGGCTGGTCAGCTCGGTGCATGCGTTCGCCGAGTCTTCCATCGGAGGCTGGTTCACCGGGTTTCTCATCGCGGTTTTCGCCGTCTGCCTCTTTACCTTCATGCGGCAGCGCGATCATCTGAAGTCGGAGCACAAGCTCGAATCGCTGGTCTCGCGCGAATCGAGCTTCCTGTTCAACAATCTGGTCCTGCTCGCCGCTTGTTTCACGATTCTTTGGGGCACGCTGTTTCCGGTCATCTCGGAATATGTGCAGGGCAACAAAGTGACGGTCGGGCCGCCCTTCTACGATCGCGTGGAGCTGCCGATCGGTTTGTTCCTGCTGCTGCTGACCGGCATTGGACCGCTGCTGGCATGGCGTAGCTCTTCTCTGCGCAGCATCCGCCGTAATTTCATCCTGCCCGGAGCGGTCACCCTGGTGACGGCGATCGTGCTCATGGCGGTAGGGGTGCGCCCCTGGCGCGATCAGGCCGCGCTCTATTCCCTGGTTACTTTTTCACTCGGCGCGGGGGTGGTAACCGCGGTTGGCTCCGAGTTCCTGCGGGGCGCCTATGTGATTCGCTCCCATACCGGCAAGAACCTGCTGGCTTCCATAGTCCAACTCACCCGCCGCAACACGCGCCGCTATGGCGGCTACATCGTGCACTTCGGAATTGTCGTGATTTTCATCGGCATCGCCGGCGGAGCCTTCAACCAGAAAAATACGCAAGAGCTGGCCGACGGCCAGAGCATGACTATCGGCCCCTACCGGCTGGTATGCGAGAGCTTTACCCAGGACACCAACGCCAACTACGACACGGAATTCGCGTTGCTGAACGTCTATCGCGGCAACCGGAAGATCACAGAGCTGGCGCCGGAAGAACGTCTCTACGCGGCATCGCAGCAGCCGCTCACCGTGGTGCAAAACCATTCGACGCTGGCCTGGGATCTCTACGTCATCTATTCGGGCAAGAATCCCGCGACCGGGCGGCCGATCATCACGGCCTTTCTAAACCCGTTGATGGCCTGGATCTGGATTGGCGTGTTGATCGTGGCGGCGGGAACGCTGATCGCCCTGGCTCCCAATCTCAGCGCTGCCTTGGCGCAGAACCGCGTGCCTCCCGCGCCGCGGCAGGCGGCGGAGAACCCGCGAGAGGCCGTCGCAGCGGGGGGTGGAGATTGATGTCTCAACGATTTCTTCGCACCTCTCAGGTTCTCCTGATCTCGGTGCTCGCGCTGGTTGCGATGGGAGCGGGCGACGAGGGGGTGCGGTTCGACAAGGACAGCCACTCGATGATGTGTGTCTGCGGCTGCAACGAGCTTTTGGGCGCTTGCAGCGACGTGGGCTGCCCGAACCGGCCGACGATGCTGGCTCAGCTCAAAGACGACATTGCCAACGGCAAGAGCGACGACACAATCTTTCACGAATTCGAGCAGCAATATGGGCCGGTAGTTCTGGCGGCGCCAATGTTCACCCGCTTCAATCATGTGGCGTGGATTGTGCCGCCGCTGGTGCTGTTCCTCGGCATCGCCGTTACCCTGGTGATTGTGCGCAAATGGAAATTTCAAGCCGCCCCGGCATCGGATCCGCCGCGAACGCTTGCGGAGCAGAATCTTCACGAGCGAATCCGGCGCGAGACCTCGCTATGAACAATCTTTCCCAACCGGGGCGCGCGGAGGCGCAGCGGCCATGAGCGTGATCGCCTGCGGGTTGCTGCTACTGGGCATCTTCGCTTACGTCTTCTATCCCGAGCGCAACGTCGAGCGGCAAAGGACCAAGACGCGCCTGGACTTCCTGTTGGAGCGGAAAGAAGTCCTCTACGAGAACCTCCGCGACTTGAACTTTGAATATCACGCCGGCAAATACCCGGAAGAGGACTATGCGGCGCAGCATGCGGTGCTCGAAGACGAGGCCGCCTCCATTCTGGCCGAGATCGACAGCCTGCAATAGAGCGGTTCTCCCCATTTGCGATGGCCGGAACGAGATCGAGAAGAGCAGCTTTCTTTGGCAGAAAGCTCTTCTCGGGATACACCTATAGGAGAACCGCTCCAAGGCATTTTTCGGAAAAACTGTGAACCGTTGAGCTCCCATCTGGTGGATTTTTCTTGAGGAAAAATCCACTCAAGGCCCTTGGTTTCGGTCTACACCATTTCCAGAAAATGCTATCGCCGGCGCGTACAGGAAAAACAAAACGATGAACTCGAACCCTCACTCAAGCCTTGGCCGGATGGCGGCTGCCGCACTCTTTTCTTCGCTCGCGCTCGCCCTCGCTCTGCCCGCTTCCGCGGTAACGATCAGCGGGTCCGTGACCAATGGTACGACTCATCAACCTGCGGCTGGAGACGACGTTGTGCTGATCGCCCTCTCGCAAAACATGCAGGAGATTGCGCACGCGAAAACCAACGCACAGGGCCGTTACACCATCGACTCTCCGGATGCGGGCATGCACCTGATCCGCGTGGACCATGAAGGAGCAGCGTACTTTCAAGCGGCGCCGCCCAACACGCCCAATGTGGATCTCGAGGTTTTCGACGTGGCCGCCACCGTTCCCGGCATCACCACGGAGGCCGATGTATTTCGCATGCAGACCGACCCGCAGGGGCTGGAGGTGACGCAGAGTATCTTCGTCAGCAATCAGTCGGATCCGCCGCGGACCCAATTCAGCAAGCGCTCCTACGAGTTCTACCTGCCTGCCGGCGCAACGCTCGAGAGCTCGGCGGCGCAAGGCCCGGGCGGCATGCCGGTGCAGTCCTCCCCGATGCCTCTGGGCGACAAAGATCATTACGCTTTCCTTTTCCCGCTGCGGCCGGGCGAATCGCAGTTTCAACTCGTCTATCGCCTGCCGTACTCCGGAAGCCTGAAGCTCTCTCCGCGATTGGCTACCGGCGTCACAAATTTTGTGGTGATCTTACCTAAGAGCATGGCCTTCGAGGCCGGTTCCGTTTCTCCATTCCAAACCGTGGATGTTCCCAACCAGCCCGCTGGGGAACAGACGTTCCTTATCCGGGATGTCGCCGCTTCCAAGCCTCCCGTGTTTACCGTCTCCGGCAGCGGGCAGATTCCACGCGATACCGAGGCCGCGAACGAGCAGGGCGGCGATCAGGCCGGTCAAGCGCCCGATCAGGGATCAGGGCAAGGCATGCCGCAGCCCGGCGCAACGGCCTCCACCGATACTCGGCCGGGAATCGGCCTTGGAAAGCCCATCGACACTCCCGATCCGCTGAACAAATACAAGTGGTGGATTCTGGGCGGACTGGTTCTGGTTTTCGCGACGGCCGGAGGGTTTTTACTGAGCAAACCTGGGGAGAAGCAGGAGCTTGCTTCGCCCTCAGGCCCGGGATCGGCTCCGCCGATGGCGCACGCGACGGGCAACACGTTTCTTCAGGCTCTTAAGGAAGAGATCTTTGCGCTTGAAACCGACCACGTGCAGGGCAAGCTCTCCGACTCTGAATATGGCGAGCTCAAATCCGCATTGGAGCTGATTTTGCGGCGGGCTCTCACGCGCCAGCCGGCCTAGGGCATTTCTCCTGCCGATATGGAAGAGTCCCATGGTGCTCTCGCACATCGGAGACGAGATGGTTTGGTCTGCCGCGTGCGTTCTGCAATGTTAGCCAAACATATTGGCCGATACGAGTTCGAGAAAGAATCGGGAGAGCAAGTCGCCGGCAATCCTGGAATCAGGGAGCGCTCCCGCAGTTCGGAAAGCTCCGGACACCATCCATCGGAGAACAACCAGTGCAGCCTTGAGTTCTTGAGTGGCCAGCAGGTTCAGAGACGTCGTACACTGCTTGACCAGGAATCCGAACCGGGATTTTTAACGCGTTTCTCCTGACACTCTGGGGTGGTTACGGCCGTTCTGTGCATTCCTTCTTCGATGGAATGGATGCGTTGGGCTCTGCTCCCCGCTCCACGCCGTCAGGAGAAATGCTCCAGATCGCTCAGGGGAAACGCATTTGCAGGCACACATCGCACGCTTCTCGATTCTCATCCTTTTTCTTTTGATTGTTGCCGGAGCCGTACCGGCCTCGGCGGCCGGAGCAGCGCAAAACGATACGGGCGCCGATTCCGCATCCTCGCCCTGCGCGTCCTTCATCAACAGCAATTTTCCCAAAGCCGTTCTCTCGAATGGCGTGGTGCAGGCTGTCGTTTATCTGCCCGATGCCCAAAACGGCTACTACCGGGCCTCTCGCTTCGACTGGTCCGGAGTGGTGCCCTGCCTCAGCTACAAAGGGCACACCTATTTTGGAATCTGGTTCAACCGCTACGACCCGATGATCAACGACGCGATTGCCGGACCGGTGGAGGAATTCCGCTCCAGCGATGGCCTCAGCTCGATCGGCTATAGCGATGCCCAGCCGGGCGGCCTCTTCATCAAGCCGGGAGTCGGCGTCCTGCGCAAGGTCGACAATTCACCCTACAAATTCAACTTCACTTATCCGCTGGTCGATCGCGGTAAATGGACAGTTCATGTCAAGCGGGATCAGGTCACTTTCACTCAAAACCTGCGCTCTCCGCTCGGCATTTCGTTTGTGTATGAGAAGACCTTGAAGCTGGCGAAGAACGAGCCGGTGCTTCTGGTGGAGCATCGCCTGAAGAATACCGGCGGCAAGCCCATTGATTCCGAGGTCTACGACCACGATTTCTTCATGATCGACAAGACCCCAACCGGTCCGGGGATGGTGGTGCACTTCCGATTTACGCCGCAACCGAAGACCCCTCTCGGGCCGCGCGCAAAGATCGATGGCCAGGATCTGGTCTACCTGCAGCCCCTGAGCTCACCGGGACCGAGATCGCGGCAGGCGCAGGTGAGCAGCTACCTGACCGGCTTCTCCGACAATCCCTCGGACTATGACTTCACGGTAGAAAACCAAAACACGGGCGTGGGCGTGGAGCAGACCGCCGACGTGCCGATCTCGCAACTCAATTTCTGGTCCATCTCCACGACCATCTGCCCGGAAGCCTATGTTCACCTGAACGTCGCGCCGGGAGAGACGACCCACTGGAACATTCGCTACCGGTTTTTCGCGAAGTAGCGCTGAGAGGAAGCTCGCATGAAGAAGATCATCCTGTTCGCGGTAGTTGCGGTGCTGGGTAGTTTGCCCGCATTCGCTCAGATAAAGCAGACACGAGATCAAATTCTCTTTTACACCTCGGCGTGGAAGGGAGAGCGGTTTCCGGACGGGCGGCCCAAGCTGCCGGACGGCCTGCTCAAGCGCGCTCTGGATGTCTCGATTGAGGACATCTGGGAATACTTGCGCGACAACGGTTACGACAACCAGTTCGAGGGCGACTGGCAAGCGCTCCACATCGAGAAGCCGTTTGCCGGCCGGGCTCTGACGGCGCAGTACATGCCGATCCGGCCGGATATGCAGGCCGCCATTCTGGCGGAGGGAAAGCAAGAAGGGCGAGTAAGCGGAAACAATAGCTGGCCGATCAACGAGCTTCAGATCGGAGATGTGTATGTGGCGGACGGCTTCGGAAAGATTGTCGAGGGCACGCTGATCGGCTCCAATCTGGGCAACGGCGTGGCCGCTCACACTCACACCGGATTTGTCTTCTACGGAGGCATTCGCGACGCGGAAGAGAACCGGGAGATTCCGAACTTCAATGGCTTCTACAAAGGATATGACCCTTCGGCATGGGCACAGATGGAACTCACGTCCATCAACGCGCCCATTCGGATCGGCCGGGCCGTCGTTCTTCCCGGCGATTTAGTATTGGCCAAGCAGGATGGCGTGATCTTCATTCCCGCGGCGCTGGCGGAAGATGCCATCAGCAACGCCGAGTTCACGAATCTGATGGATGCATACAACTTCGAGCTCAACCAGGAAGGCAAGAATGGAGCGCAGTTCGAAGGCGGCTGGAACGAGCAAAAATACAACGGCCTGAAACAGTGGATCGATGCTCACCCGGAGAAGCTGAAGATGCAGCGAGCGGAGTTCGACCAACTGTTGCAGCACGCCATCGACCAGAGCCACCGGCGCGGTTCTACGCCTTAGAGCAGAATCCGCATAGGCGTACCCGGTCGAAATTGGTGGAGATGGATTTTCATTTTCCTTGACAGAAAAGATAGAAAATCCAGTCTGGAATCTTCGCCGCTGGTTACAGCTGTGCGGATTCTGCTCTCACAGCCGCTCAAGCAGAGCTCACCAGCTCACAGTAAAAATGAAAGTGACTTAGGTGCCCCGCTGCAAAATCAGGGCCGCCTGGAGCATCGCTTTGGCGTACGCGATGTCGTAGACGTCGCCGGTGTACCCTCCGCCTCCCGGATAAGCGCCCGGGGGAATGGCTCCGCGCTCGCGGTCGTAGTCGAGCCCGCGAGGATGCTCGGGATAAAATTCGCGCTTGTACTTCACCTTCAAGAGCTCGCGCATCACCGCCAGCATGTTGACATCGCCCTCGTCGATGAAGCCCTCGTCGTATTTGACATAGGGCTTCATCACGTGAGGATTGCGGTAGTGGCAGTGATTGATGCGATCGCGAGAGCCGAAGTAGTAGCAGACCGCCACCGGATCCTCTCCGAGCTCCCTGGTAACGCCGCAATCGAAAGTGATGCCGTTTGCGGGGCTGTTGACGATCTCGATCAGGTGTTTCCATCCCGCAAGCGTGCTCATGATCTGCTGTGAGCCGCGGCTGAGAGGATACGGCGGATCGTTGGGATGGAGCGCCAGCCGCACATTCGCTTTCTCGGCCACAGGAATGACCGCCTTCAGAAAATAGGTGATGTTGGCCCACATCTCGGCGAGCGTGTGCGCGCCCTCCTTGGGCAATGGCGGCAGATTCTTCATGCGATCGTAGTCGGAGCCGGTCAATCCCGCCCCGCCTCTGCCCGTCTCTTCGTAATACCCTTCCATGGCGCGATGGGCATAGAAGTTGTATTCGACGACGGGAATGCCGACCTTGCCTGCAACCTGGATCGATTGCTTGACCTTCTCGATTTCTTCGTCGCGCCCGGGGCGGCCGTAAATGGTGTTGGGAAAGCCGTTGATCATCAGATTCCCCAACGTCACCCCGGCGCCCTTCAGCTTGTCGTGAAGCGGCTGGATCTGACTGGCCTCCCAGGGAATCGCGGGGCCATTCCCCAGCGCGTGATAGACACCGATCTGCACCACGCGGCGAATGGCTTCATCGGTGAGAGGCACGCGAAAATCAATCGCGCATGCGATCTTGGGAGTGGCCGGACCCTCCTGGGGCATCCCGTTTCCGAGCCACCACGGCTTGCTGCCGTCCTGGGCTTGGGCTTGCGCCGGCAAAAGTGCCGGCGCCAACGCGGTGGTTGCCATTCCTTTGAGAAGACTTCTGCGCGAAAAACCAGGTCGCATCGCTGCACGCTCCTGAAATTTGTTTGGATCACCGGCTTCCCCTGCGAGCTTTCGTGAATGCGAGAGGCCGGTTTCTTTTGCGGTTTCGGATTCTTCCACAAAGCCCGGCCTTCGTCCAGAGAAGGAGCGGAGCGGCTCGCACCGCGGCGTGCCGGACGCGTTTTTCCGACCTTTCAAAAGCTTGCGGGATCTGGACTTTGACGGTATCGTGATCCTCGGCTTCGCCCGCGCTACGGAAGAACACTCCAAATCGCGTAAGCATGTCCGCCGGCTTGCTTCGAAGGCCGTGGCATCTCTGGGCGGTGCAACGAACGGAGTGCGCGAGAAATGGCGGCTCCCGGCAAAGATCGAAAAGCGGAGACGGTGCAGGGATGGGCAGAGTATCGAGGATGGCGGTCGTTTTGGGGTTGGGAGCAGGTTTGGCCGGCATTCAGGCGCACGCGGCGCGGCCAGCGACGCGCGATTGGCCTACGTACGGGGGCGAAGCAAGCGATCACTACTCCAATCTGTCGCAGATCAATCGCGGCAACGTAACGAAACTCGCGGTCGCATGGACCTACGACACTGGGGAAAGGGGCGGCCTTGAGGACAGCCCCATTGTCGTCGGCAACGTGCTCTATACTGGCACTCCCTCGGGCGGCGTCATCGCACTCGATGCGGCGACGGGCAAGCCGATTTGGAAATTCGCATCGGACGAGCGGGGACGGGCGCTCTCACGCGGCGTTTCCTACTGGACGGACGGCCACGAGAGCCGCATCTTCGCGGGGTTCCGCAATTATCTATATGCGCTGGATGCGGCGACGGGAAAGCCGATCGCGACCTTCGGGGAAAATGGAAGAATCGATCTCCGCAAGGGGCTGCGCGAGCCTTATGAGCGGCAGTCCGTCTCGCTGACGACTCCGGGAACGATCTACAAAGACTTGATCATCGTGGGCGGAGCGAATCCCGAGACCCATCCCGCGCCCCCCGGCGACATCCGCGCCTTTGATGTGCACACCGGCGCCCTTCGCTGGACCTTCCATACCATCCCTCACCCCGGCGAGTTCGGTTACGAGACTTGGCCTAAGGATGCCTGGCAGGACGCAGGCGCGGCGAACAACTGGACGGGGATGACTGTCGACACGAAGCGCGGAATCGTCTATGTTCCGACCGGCTCCGCGGTCTTCGATTTCTACGGCGGCGACCGGGTTGGCGACGATCTGTTTGCCGACTCTCTGATCGCGCTCGACGCCGAAACCGGCAAACGTATCTGGCATTTCCAAGGGGTTCACCACGACCTTTGGGACCGCGACTTTCCCGCACCGCCCGCGCTATTGACCGTGAAGCACGACGGCAAGCGGGTAGATGCGATTGCGCAGACGACGAAGTCGGGATATGTCTTCCTTTTTGACCGCTCGACCGGCACGCCGCTGTTTCCGTTGCAGGAGTCGCATTACCCGGCCAGCACGGTTCCGGGCGAGGTCGCCTCGCCGGTGCAATCGCTGCCCACTCTGCCCGCTCCTTACACGCAGCAAAGCGTGAGCGAGGATTCGATCACCAACCGCACTCCGGAAGCGCATGCCTGGGCGTTGAATCAACTGCAATCGATGATCTCCGGAGGGCAGTTCATTCCTCCCAGCCTCGATAAGCTGACGATCGACATGCCAGGTTTTGCCGGCGGCGGCGAATGGGGCGGTCCCGCGGTCGATCCTAAGACGGGCATTCTGTACGTCAACGCCAATGACACCGCATGGGTGGTTGGCCTGACCGTTCCTCCACCCCCGGGAAGCGCGGGCGAACGCGTCTACCAAGACCAGTGCAGTGTTTGTCACGGAGCCGACCGCGCCGGTTCTCCGCCCGCGGTTCCCTCTCTGCGCGGTATTGACGGCGTGCTCACGGGCCAGCAGATTGCCAGCACCATTCGCGGAGGTAAGGGCAGGATGCCGGCGTTTACCGGCTTGACGGATCAACAAGTGCAAGCAGTCGTGCGCTATCTGACGCAGGCGCCACAACAGCAGCGGCCACCGGCCGATGCAGCAGCCGCGCCGGCGATCAACGACATGCCCTACAAGAGCATCGGATTCCATCGTTTTCTCGATCCGGATGGATATCCGGCGACTGCTCCGCCGTGGGGAACACTGAGCGCGATCGACATGAACACGGGCAAGTATCTTTGGAAGATTCCCTTTGGCGAATATCCGGAGCTGGCCGCGAAGGGAATGGCGGATACGGGTTCGGACAATTATGGCGGGCCGATTGTAACCGCCGGAGGACTGCTCTTCATCGGCGCCAGCGTCTTCGACGCCAAATTCCACGCCTACGACAGCCGCACCGGCAAGCTGCTGTGGCAGACGGATCTTCCTTTTTCAGGACTCGCAACGCCGGTGACCTACATGGTCAACGGAAAGCAGTATGTCGTAATCGCCGCGGGGGGCGGGCAGTCGAGCAAAAAGCCCAGCGGCGGAACCTATGTTGCTTTCGCTCTGCCGTAGAAAACCCGGCGAAGGCTTTTCGGGGCAATTGTTCGCTTCGCGCACATAAGTTGTATGATTGTCCCCCGGAACCAAACTTGTGGCAGCGGCCGCTCCGAACGGCGTCTTTCTGCCGCAGCAACTCATGGGAGGAATACCGGGAATGAATCGCAGGGAACTTATTCAATCTGCCCTTGCATCCATCTCGCTCGCATCGATGGCCACAGCGCAGGAGGTCGCCAAGACGACCGTTGGACTGCCCCCGCTGACCATCAAAGACGTCAAAGTCATTACCACCGCGGGCGGACCGGGCAATCGCTACCGCTGGATCTTTCTAAAGATCATCACCAGCGAGCCTGGTCTCTACGGAATCGGCTCGGCCAACGACACCTACCAGGCCGATGCGGTCATTGCCGATCTCGAATACCATTTGAAACCATGGCTGATCGGGAAAGACCCTGACCGGATCGAAGATCTCTGGGAAGCCGAACAGATGAGCACGTACTGGCGCAACGGCGTGGTGAACAACAACATGCTTTCCGCCATGGACATGGCTCTCTGGGACATCAAGGGCAAGCGCGCAAACATGCCGGTCTATCAACTGCTGGGCGGAAAAGCGCGCGATGCAGTGCCCGTCTACGACCACCAGGGCGGCCAGACCAAAGAGCAATGCCTCGACACCCTGCAAAAGTCGCTTGCAAACGGATTCACCCACGTCCGCATCCAGCTTGGCGGATACGGCGGAGGCGGCGATATCCCGCGGGGCCAGGGCAACCGGCCGGAGGGCGGCTACCAGGGCCAGGTCTTCGATGAGGAGCTCTACGTCAACACCATTCCTCCGCTCTTCGACTACCTGCGCCAGAAGGCCGGCTTTGGACCAAAGCTGATCCACGACGTGCACTCGCACATGACCGGCATGAATGGGGTCGAGTTGGCACGGCGGATGGAACCTTACCAAATGTTCTACATGGAAGACATTTTCGGTCCCGAGCAGCTCTCTTACTACCACAATATCCGGGAGATCTGCACGACGCCGCAGGCGGTAGGCGAGGTTTTTTCGAATCCGCTGGAAGTGATTCCGCTGATCACTGAACGGAACATCGACTTCATGCGCAACCGCGTCGCTGCCACGGGCGGCATCACGCCGATCCGCAAGCTCGCCATTCTGTGCGAGATCTTCGGCGTCAAAACGGCCTTTCAGGAGGGCGGCGAAAACGACCCCGTCAATCAGATCGCCGCGTATCACGTCGATATCGCGAGCCGGGCATTCGGAATCCAGGAGGAGAACCACTTTCCCGCAGCGGTGCACGACATGTTCCCGGGCATGGGCGAGATTCGCAAAGGGTATCTCTACGGCAGCGACAAGCCGGGTCTCGGCTTGGACATCGATGAAGCGATGGCAGCGAAGTATCCAATCAGCCCGGCCCGCAATGGCGGAGCTTACGGTACGGAGCGCAAAATCGACGGAACCGTCTGGTATCCGTAGAGCTCGCAACCATTTCTCAGGCCGGCCACCGGGGCTCTTTGCGGCGGAGGCTGGCCTGGGAGCGCAAAGGACTGCGTATGATCAGGCCAATGCCCCGCAGGCTTGGACAGCAGCGATACCCCCGTCTACGCGCTGCGGCTTAGACTGGTCCGATCTTTATGAGTCACCAAACGGAAAGCGCCAAAGGAAAGCTCCTGCTTATCGATTTGGATGATGCTCGGCGCGCAACACGAATTAGCTTGCTGACCGCCTCCGGATACACCGTCGATATCAGGAATGATTACATCGCAGCCGAGCGCTTGGACCACGAAGGGGAGTTTGATCTCATCATTCTCGCCCTGCACAGGTACCCAGAAAAGGCGACTGAGTACACCAATCAGTTGAGCAGAGCGAAGCCGCGGTTGCCCATTTTGTTGCTGACAGATCTCGGGGCATACGTGCCGCCTGGCACACTGACCCAAAGTATCCAAGCGGGAAGCCCAACAGCCCTGATCCATGAGATTGCCTCTATGCTGGCTGGCAGTATCCACATTCG
>DATAWF010000017.1:0-20538 GCA_036267335.1 Acidobacteriaceae bacterium | reverse complement strand
CTCGGGCCGGCTTGCGAACCCGCGAGCCCGCCAACTCGCTGCCCTCGAAAAGTCATAGAATGCATCTGGCAACAGCGAATACACGGGAGATCGGAATGGTGCTGAAGCAGACGAAGACTTCGGTTGCAGTCTTGACCCTGGCGATCGACATCGGTGGAACGGGAGTCAAGCTCATGGTGCTCGATGAGCGTGGCCGGCCCATCTGCAACCGGCTCCGGCTTCCTACCCCTGAGCCGGCCACTCCGAAAGCGGTGATCGCCGCTCTCAACCGCCTCAAGGTTCAGGCTCCGGCTTTTGACCGCGTTGGCGTTGGCTTTCCCGGCGTCATCAAGAAGGGAACCACCTTGACTGCCGCCAATCTGCATCCCGCATGGATCGGTTTTCCCTTGCAAGCCACGCTCGAGCACTTGTGGCGCAAACCGGTGCGGGTCGCGAACGACGGCGCCGTGCAAGGCTACGGAGCCATTCGGAACAAAGGAGTGGAGCTGGTCATCACCCTGGGCACCGGCATGGGCTCGGCGCTCTTCTCCGACGGTCACCTCTGTCCTGGACTCGAGCTCGGCCATCATCCCTGGCTCAAGAAGACTTATGAGGATTACCTCGGGAAACGCGGTCTCGAGAAACACGGCAGGAAAAGGTGGAATAAATTTCTGGGCATGGCGATCGAACAAACCGCGCACACCTTCAACTGGGACACGCTCTACATCGGCGGCGGAAACTCGAAGAAAGTCAGTTTGGAATTCAGCCACAACATCAAGCTGATCTCGAACGAAGATGGCCTTCTCGGCGCCGTGAAGCTTTGGGAAGACCAGGTCTGAGGGACGTCCTCCGATTGCCGCGCCTCCATCTTTTTGAAATTCTCGATCAGTCCTGGTGTCCGCGTCCGGTGCGCGACGGCGCGACAGACTTTCTTGAAGCGATCACCGGAGCCTCCGATGTTTACCGTTCGGTGCGTGCGGATTTTCTCGCGGCGATGCTCGCCTGCCGCGCGAATCAAATCGTGGATCTCTGCTCCGGCGGCGGTGGACCATGGCTGAGCAAGCCTTGGCAGGCCGTGCTGGAGCAGCAGCCTGGTCTGCGTGTTCTGCTCACCGACAAATTCCCCAGCCGCGAGCTATGTGCGAAGCTCGGCCGCGGAGCGGCTGTCTCTGCCGTCTCCATCCCTGTCGATGCGGGCGATGTTCCCGCCGCGCTGAATGGACCGAATCGACCGAATGGAACAGACGCCGGCCGCGATCTGCGCGGCTTCCGCACGCTCTTTTCGTCCTTCCATCATTTTTCCGATGACGCGGCAATCCGCATCCTTGCCGATGCTGTGCGCAACCGCCACGGCATGGCCAGTGCGGAGGTCACGCTGCGCAGGCCGCGTGCGCTCTTCGTGATGTGCCTGATGCCGCTCTTCGTCTGGGCGCTCACGCCGCGGATCCGGCCCTTTCGCTGGAGCCGGCTGCTTCTTACTTACCTGCTCCCGGTCATTCCCTTTGTCGTCTGCTTCGACGGCATCGTCTCCTGCCTGCGCGCAAGAACCCCGGAAGAGCTCCTCGCTCTCACTCATCGTTTTCCCGAATACATCTGGAAGGCCGGCTACGGCGAGGGACGATGGCTGCCACCGGTCTATCTCATCGGCGTGCCCCGCGCCAACACCCGGGTAGAACCTGAGTTCGATCGCGCCGAGTAATTCGGCGATTTCGCGTTAGCCGAGGCTTCCTGCTCCGATCCTGAGCTGGCGACGAATTTAAGAAAGCATTCCCCGAATGGGGAGAGCTGGAATGTTCGCCACGGGGGAGAGTCGAGGAGCGACACCATTTTTTGTTCAGCGTTCGCATTTGGATTCGGTTTCAAGAATTTCTCGATGACCAATCCAGAGCTCGCAAGACGAGCGAGGCTGCCCAGCACATCCGCACCGTACTCGATGCGCTTTGTCAGGGGAAACCAGTTCTTGAGGTATTCATGATCGAGATTCTTAATATCGCTTGGGCTGAGATTGCGAAGAGCGCGAATCATCAGCTCCTTATCATCTGCCTGGAATGACGCGTTGCCGCTGTTCGCGAGGGCGGCCGCAAGCATCCTGAGCTTTTCACCGTCATGAGTCGTCCACAGTTGTTCGTAGGCGAGGGCAAGGAGCGTCTGAAATTCCTCCGAGCCGTAGTAGTTTTCGTCTGGAATAGAATTCCGGATCTCTTCGAGTTGAGCTTTGAAATTCGCGAGGAGCTCAGTCCAACGGCGTTCGACATTTCGGCGCGCCTTCCCATCAACCAGGCTTTGGATGGCAGAACCGATGCCCGGAATGAGAGCAAGGATCGCGGCTACAGTGGCATCGCTCAAATCGCGTTCGATGTCAGAGTCAAACCCTTCCTTTAATTGCTGTAGGCGCACCTCGATTGGGTCATCTGCGATCGCCATAACTGCCTCCGGTCCGTGCTTCCTTGAATACAAGGGCTATTGTGTTACCGTTTTTCTGATGCCACCCAGACAGTCGCAAGCGCGAAAGAAAACGCGATCGAAAAGAGTTGCGGCCCCCGTGAATGGGAATACCCCACGCCCCATTAACCCCCCAGAAGAGCTTCGAGAAATCGCTCAAAGACTACAGGCGCTCGAACACAGCTTTGACGACACAAAATACAAAAAGCCCCTTGACGCGATGCGAGCAGCCACGGAGGAAGTATCCCGCGCTTGGGGCGGTTCTTGGCTGGGCTTCGAATCAAGGATTTACTACCAAGGATTTGCTACCCCTCCTCCCGGAGCATACTTCAACGCGGGATTTAGCAGGCTCAACAGCGCCATGAACAGCGCCGGAACCTGGACGGAGTATGGCAGAGACGTTGTCGAAAAAGAGATCTACAGGCGGGGCGGGAATCCCAATCTTACCGCTCCTCGGCAGCTTTCCAAAAAATTAAGGGAGTCGTTTGAGACGGAGAAAGAGGCCGTCGTTGTCATCTTACGTGGGCTGACAACGACGTCCTCAGACGCTTATTACACAACCTTGCTGGGAGAGGCAGAAAACGCGAAAGTCTTCTCGCAGTCGGAATTCATCGCGGCTTTACGGCCGAAGCAAATCATCGCTTCGGCGTTTTCTCCGGCTTCTTCTCAAGGGGTTCAGACACCGCCGCATATTGCGCTCGTAGCAGAATTGCTTGCCATTGAGGCGCCGGCTGTCGCATGTGGTGGACTTGCAAAAGTGGCTCGGAAAACGTACTCCCATATCGAACGGACCGTGAAAAAGCAGGAAGCAAACAGCCGCGTAGGAACCAACGTCTTCATTGGTCATGGTCGATCGAATTGCTGGAAGGACCTGAAAGACTTCATTCACGAACGGCTGCATTTGCCTTGGGACGAGTTCAATCGCGTGCCCGTTGCCGGAACCACAAACGTCGCCCGGCTATCAGAAATGCTCGATGCCGCCGCAATCGCGCTTATTGTCATGACCGCCGAGGATGAGCAAATCGACGGAAAGCTCCGCGCTCGAATGAACGTAATTCATGAGGCTGGACTCTTTCAAGGGCGGCTTGGATTTACGAAGGCGATTCTTCTGTTAGGAGAGGGTTGCGAAGAATTCTCGAACATCCTGGGCCTTGGCCAAATTCGCTTTTCAACGGGAAAAATCGCTGATGCTTTTGAGGAAATCCGGCGAGTTCTGGAACGCGAGGAATTGATCGATGATCGCGGTCGATCCTAGGCGGGCTATTCCATTCAACTCAACTGACGCGCCGAGTAATTCGGCGATTTCGCGTAAAGAGAGATCCCTTTGGGCCGGGTGCCCCAGGTCTCGCTTTTGAGACCTGGGATCTGCGAACAGCGCACTCGGCTACGGAGGGCGGAAGGAACCATCCTGGATTTCATCAAGGAAGGCATCCAGCAATTGTCGAAAGACAACTGCAGTTGGTTTCCAGTCGCCCTGCATCGCTTTGGCTCCAGCCTTCGCATAACGGGAGTTCGGGCGGGGCCGCAAACGAATGAACGGAGGCAGTCCGTAGCGTATCGCGATGGAGTTGGCCCATAGACGAGCCGCGCGGCCATTCCCATTGGCGAGTGGATGGATGCGCACCCATTCGGCATGAGTCCAGGCGCACAAATCCACAATTGCTGCCAGTTGGTCGGCATCCAGCTCCCGGCCGGCGGGAAGAATCGAGTCTAGCTTGAATTTCTCACACTCTCAGTCAACCCTGTCATCCCGAGCGCAGCATGACGATTTTTGTCATGCGGAGTCGAGGGATCTGCTGTTTGTTTCCCCGGCCGTCCCTTCGATCGGCTCCCCTTCCAAGGGATCGTCGAGACTCGCTTCCGGTTCCGTGAACGCAGCCATAGCCTGACGAAATTTAGGATCACGCTTCCTGTAAGCCCGGAGTCGCGCGAGGTTCGCCTCAAGGCTACGTTCTCTAGCGCCACGGTGGACGAAAAGCTTTTGATGGATTCGTTGAGGAGCTGATTCACGGGCCGCCCTTCGATCTTGCTGAGGTCTTCCAAAGCCGCGCGTTCTTTTTCGTCAATGCGTAATGTGAACGGAACCCGTGCCATGTCCGGTAAGTACTCTCCCCGAACATGATGTCAAATATGCAATATGACATCACCGCGATCCGATGCTGCTGAGGGCAAGGATCGGCCAACACCGGGTAGAACCTGAGTTCGATCTCGCAGAGCAATTTGGCAGCAATGCGCCGATTGAAAATCTGTCGCCGGGAAATTGAGAAACTGCGTTAGGTCCGTTTCCTTTCAGACGCCGAACTGCTTCAGATGATGATCGAGATGCTTATACCCCATGACGGCCCATTCGATCGGAGTCATGAGCCCGAAGAAGCAGTGCGGGTGGGTCGTGCATTGTCCCGGCCCTCCGGACGAAAAACGATCGACCCAATTGAGCAAACGTCGCTGCTCCTCAGCAAAATCCCGATCGCCCTGCACCATCAGGCTCTTCTCGGTGGGCATGTTCCGGCGGATCGGCTTTTCTCCCAAAACGGACTTCTTTGCTATTTTTCCGAAGAGTCGCCCAACGAAGCTTCGTGGTGGGAACTTCAGTCCCGCGGCCATCTCCATCCATGCAGAACAGTGCGCAAGCATTTGCGCGGCGTCCATCGCACCCCATTGCCTTTCGCTGTCCAGCCTCAAGAATTCGATTCGCTGTTTAATTTCCGTCGCAGAGGAAGGTTCAAACAGGTTTTTCACGGATGCGTCTCCTTGAGCGCCATCTCAACGGCTGCCGATCGCAATGCGATTTCTCTCACTGTCGCACGGTTGAAGGCGGCAATGCCATTTCTGTTCAAAGCAGCAATGCCATTTCTGTTCAAAGATAGATGAGAGCGAGAATGCAAAAGCGGGGACCGATGGACAGGAAAACCTCCAGAAACGATCTCTACGCAACCTACGGCAGCTCCGTCGCTCAGCGTGTCTTTATGACCATGGCGATTGGCGCATGTGCGGGATTGGCGTGGTGGTTGCTGTTTGGCGGGGGAATCGGATATGTCGGCCTCTGGTTTGGACGATCCTGGACTCCCGGCGATGATGCAAGGCGTCTGTGCCTCGCGGTGATGCTCTCCGTCTATTTCCTCCGTCTGCTTCTCACTCAGTTCGTGTTTCTGACAAGAGCCGTGGGCTGGAGCGAGGCCTGCATGATCGTGCCATGGGTCCTGTGCATCTATCTTCTGCTGGCGATCGCGGGTGGCAGGAACCCCGCTCCGTTTACAGCGGTGGCCGGGGCCGGAGCGGTTCTTTTTGTTTTGGGCTCCTGGATGAACTCGTATGCGGAGTTCGCTCGTCACGTTTGGAAACGCCACCTGGAAAATCGTGGGCGCCTATACACCCTCGGTCTGTTCCGATATTCCAGGCACCCCAATTATCTTGGCGATTTGATTTCGTTCTCTGGGCTTTGCCTGGTCTCAGGCCGCTGGATAACGATTGTCATTCCATCGGTCATGCTGGCGGGCTTTGTATTTGCCAATATTCCGATGCTCGACTCGCATCTACACGATCATTACGGCGCGGCGTTCGATGAGTATGCGGCGCGGACCAGCAAATTGATTCCGTTTGTGTATTGATTCCATTTGTGAGCAACGCGGATGGATGGCGTTTTCCATGGACAGAAGGCTGATCGCCTGTTCTCCATGTGCCAGTCGGGCGACCTAATTCCCACTCACCGTCGCTGTCCGCAAAAAATCGAAGCTGCCCGAGGGCGAAAGATCGATATTGCCCAGCCGGCGGTTGTGCACCATCACGCTATCGAGATACCAGAGATTGATTGTCGGCACCTCGGCGGCAAGAATCCGCTGCACCCCGGCATAATCCTGGCGCCGCGTTGCCCGGTCGCTCGTCATCCCCGCTTCCGCGATCAGCCGGTCTACCTCGGCATTCGAATAGCGGCCGCGGTTCGCGCCGCGCGGCGGAAACATCGCGGTCGAGTACGCATAGCGGTAGATATCCGGATCCTCGTTGCCCCCCTCCCAGCGCAGCGCATACATCTGAAAGGAGCCGCGGGTCACGTCCGAGAAGAAAGTCGCAAATTCGAAGGAGCGCACGTCGAGGGCGATGCCAATAGCGCGCAGTTGCTGTTGCACGATCAGCGCCAGCAGCCGCGCCGTTTCGTCGGTTGAAGTCTTGAATGTCAGGTGAAAGCGGATGCCATCCTTGCCCGGCTTCCACCCCGCCGCATCGAGCAGCGCCGCGGCCTTCGCCGGGTCGTAAGGATACTGAGCCACCGCGCCATTCCACGCCCAGGCCTGCGGCGGCAGCAAGCTCGCCGCCAGCCGCGCGCGGTCATGCCATAGCGCATGAACAATCAGCGGGCGGTTGATGGCGTAAGCGATGGCCTGGCGTACCCGCGCATCCCGCAGGATGCTGTCCTGCGTGTTGAAGGTGAGATAGTTCAGGCTGGTTCCGGGAACCTTCGTGATGGCGAGGTTGGCCCGCTTGGCCAGCGCGGCGACCATGTCCGGGGTCAGGCAGTTGACGCACGCATCCGCCGAGCCTTTTTCAAGCTCGAGCGCGCGCGTGATGGCGTCGGGAACAACCGCGAAGCGCACCCGTGCGATCGCCGGAGGCTTGTTCCAATAACTCGCATTCTTCTCGAGCACCACATCGCGGTCCGGCTGCTGGCTCACAAAGCGGAAAGGACCGCTGCCGATAGGATCGAAACCGAAATCGCGTCCGCTGCCCGCCGGCACAATGCCGAGCGCGCCATCGGACAAGTTCCACAGCAGCGAGGCGTCCGGCTCTTTCATATGGATCACGACTGTCGAAGGCGTGGGCGCATCCACGCGCGCGATCTTCGAGTACGCGCTGCCCTTGGCCGTCAGCAGCGTGCCGTCGCGCATGCTATCGAGCGTCCACTTCACATCGCCGGCGTCGAGATGCTTTCCGTTTTGGAAAAAAACATCGGTGCGCAGGTGAAAGACATAGGTCAGGGGATCAGGCGTCTCCCAGCTCGCTGCCACCCACGGTTCCACATCCAACTGCGCGTTCTTATGGACCAGGGGATCGAAGATCAGCTCATCGATGTGCTCGGCCTGCGAGTCGATTCCGATCCGGGGATCGAGAGAGGTAGGACTGTTTTCGATCAGCACGGTTACGGTCTGCGGGTCGGGCCTCGTCCCCCCGCAGCCTGCCAGCGCGGCAAGGGCTGTGAAGCAGGCGACAGCACAGGCAAACAAGACCCCGCTTCTCAAAATCCTCGGCGGTTCCGCAGTCGCCCTTCTACGCATGCGTCGATCCGCCCAGAATCGCAGGCCTTCTCGCGCCCGTGGCCGCGGGAACATTGCCCGGCCGGCGATGCCAGGTCTGATAGGCGAGCAGTGCGAAAGCCGCGGCCTCCTTCGCCTCCGCCGGCAAACCGAACCGGTCGCTGTTCATCAGAGTGCAGCCTAGAGGTTCAAGCTCCTTGCTCAGCATCGCGATCAATGTGCGATTGCGGGTCCCGCCGCCGGCAACAATGTATTCAACCCGCGCCCCGCCCATCTGCGGCCCGACAAAATCGACGTACGCTCGCGCGATGCTGCGCGCCGTCAGCGCGGTGGCCGAAGCGATTGCGTCCTGCGGCTGCAGTCGCTTCTTGCCGCTCGCCGCGCGGCAGGCGGCAAGAAAGCGCTCCGCATAGTCGCTGCCGAATTGCTCCCGCCCCGCGCTCTTCGGCGGAGCCAGACGGAAGAACCGTTCGCGCAACGCGGCCTCGACCACATCGTCGAGAACTGCTCCGCTGCGCGCAATGGCCCCGTTGCGGTCGAATTCTTCGCCGTAAAGCCGCTGCATCAATGCGTCGATGACCATGTTCCCGGGGCCGGTATCGAAGGCGCAGAGCTGCCCCAGCGTGGCCCCCGGCGGAAGCACCGTAAGGTTCGCAATTCCGCCGATATTCTGCAGCACCCGTCCTTTGCTTGCGTGGCGAAAGACCACGAAATCGAGCAGCGGCACCAGGGGCGCGCCCTCTCCTCCGGCAACCATATCCGCGGGGCGGAAGTTCGAGATCACTGGAACCCCATGGGCCTCTGCCAGCATCGCCATCTCGCCGATCTGCCAGGTGCACGCCACCGGCCGTCCGGCATAGGCTGCGGCCTTCGGTTGGTGATAGATCGTCTGTCCGTGGCAGCCCACCAGATCCAGGCGGAAGGGAAACTTGTTGCGCGCGGCGCCCAGCGCCTCGGCGTACGCCTGTCCCAGTCTCCAGTTCAGCCGTGCAAGCTCCGCGGTCGAGGTTGCGCGCGCATCCATCGCCGCCAACACGGCGCGGCGCAGAGCAGGCGCAAAGCGGAACCCGGCGTGTCCCAGAAGCTTGAGCGAGAGATTCGCGGGGTCATCGGGCTGCAGGCCCCGCCGCGGTCCGATCCTCGCAATCGCCACATCGATCCCATCTGCCGACGTGCCGCTCATCAACCCCGCGACAATCATGGCGCCGTTCTTCCTCTTGTTCATTGGCCGCTGCCCTTTTCCTGCGCCAAGGCTTCACGCTGCGCGCGCGAGGCCGAAAAGTTCCGGGCCGAAAATTTCTGGATGGCCGTGCGGACCTGGGCAATCTCCCGCGCCGAGGGAGCCTTCGGGAACTGTGATGGTTGCAGTTGCTTCTGCCGGAAGTGCACAACCTGCCCCGCCGCATCCACCAGCCGCCGCGCGAATGCAGGGGAGCGCTCGGCCTCGCTGAGAATCGCCTCATACCCGGCAAAGATCAACCCCGGGCTGTGGCAAATCTCCACCAGGTGCGTGCCCGCAAGCAGCGCCCGCACGCATGCATCCCCGATGCCGGCCTGCGAGAGAATGCCGCCCATCTCCATATCGTCCGAAATTGCCAGCCCGCGAAAGCCGATCTTCCCGAAAAGTACGTCCGTGGTCCAAAACCGCGAGACCGACGCCGGGTCGGCTCCGGATCGTGTTTTGGGGTACGCGGCGTGCGAGATCATCACCAGCCGCAGTTGCCGTGCGAGCGTGCGGTAGGGAAGTAGGTCTCTTCCCCAAAGCTCGTCGAAGCTCGCCTCGATCGCCGGCGTCCTATGGTGCGAGTCCACTCGTCCGCCGCCCAGGCCGGGAAAATGCTTCCCGCACCCCAGCACGTCCTCTTCCCTCAGCCCGCGAAGAAAATGCGCGGCGTAGCCGGCCACCCGATCCGGATCGCTGGAGTGAACCCGGCTGGTCATCACCGGAGCCGATGCCTCGGTCTTCAGGTCGAGCACCGGAGCAAAATCGACATTCAAGCCCAGCAATCGCATCTCCCGGCCGGCCAGCCGTCCATGCGCCGTCCAAAGTTTGGGGTCGCCGGTCGAAGCCACGGCCTCGGCCGATGGCAAGGGCGCAATCAGGTCGCGCAGCCGGTCGACCGTCCCCCCTTCGACATCCATCGCGCGCACCAGCGGCGTGCCCGATGCCGCAGCCTCCTCCGCGTTGCGAAGGAGCGCATGAACCTGCCGCGGTTCTTCCACGTTGCGGCGGAAAAGAATAATTCCGCTCGGGCTCAGCAGGCGCAGCCACGCCCTCTCCGCCGCGCTGAGCGAGCCCGCTTCGACTCCTACAATCAACACCCGACCCGCGGCTCGCCGCAGCGCGCCGGTCCCGTTCCTGCCGTTGCCGCGTGAAGCCGCCATCAGGAGCCCACCGGCCCTTCCGTGGTGGCGGCGCCGCCGCGAATCTCGCTCTTCAGCTCTTCGAGCAAGTTCAGCGCCTGCAGCGGAGTCAGGCTGTCGATATTCGTCGCCTCCAGCCGGTCGATCACCCGTTGCGAGAGCGGCGTAAACATGGTGAGCTGCAGGGGAGCATCGCTCTCCGCGGCGACATTCTTCTTTTCCGAGCGCTCATGCTGTACCAGCACCTGGCGCGCCCGTTCGAGCACCGCGCCGGGCAGCCCGGCGAGCTTGGCGACTTCGATTCCGTAGCTCTTGTCCGCGGCGCCAGCCTCAATCGCATGCAGAAAGACGATGCCTTTCGCCGTCTCCTTGACCGCCACTCGCAGGTTCTTGACTCGCGGCAGTTGCCCGGCCAAGAGTGTCAGCTCGTGATAGTGGGTGGCGAAGAGCGTTCGCGCGCGCACCTTCGCGTGCAGGTACTCGACCGTCGCCCAGGCCAGCGAGAGGCCGTCGAAGGTTGCCGTGCCCCGTCCCATCTCATCCAGCAGGATCAGTGACCGCTCCGTCGCCGTATTCAAGATCGTCGCCGTCTCCGTCATCTCGACCATGAAGGTGGAGCGGCCGCGCGCGACGTTGTCGCTGGCGCCGATGCGGGTGTAGATACGGTCCACAAGATCCAGCCGCATTTGCCTGGCGGGAACAAAGCAACCGGTCTGCGCCATGATGACCAGCAGCGCCGCCTGCCGCAGATAGGTCGACTTGCCGCCCATGTTCGGGCCGGTGATCAACAGCAGGCTCGGCTCGGTAGACTCGCCGGCTCCGGCGGTAACGTAGAGGTCGTTGGGAACGAAGGCTCCCTGGCCGCTGTTTTCAATCAGGCACTCGACCACCGGGTGTCGCGCGCCGGCCGCCTCGAGAACTCCTCCGCCGTCGAGCTTGGGGCGGGCGTATCCACGCAACGCGGCCAGATGAGCGAAGTTCGCCAAAAGGTCGGCTTCGGCAATCACCGTTGCGCTCGCGCGAATCCTTCCCGCCGCTTCGAGAATCCTCTTGCGCAAACCGGCGAAGATACGTTTCTCGATGTCGATTGAGCGCTCGTGCGCTGTCAGGACCTTGGTCTCGTAGTCCTTGAGCTCGGCCGTTGTGAAGCGCTCGGCATTGGCCAGAGTCTGCTTGCGTTCATAATCGGCGGGGGCGAGCGCGAGATTGGCCTTGGTGATCTCGATGGAATAGCCGTAAACCCCGTTGTAGCGCACCTTGAGCGACTGAATGCCGGTGCGGGAGCGCTCCCGTTCCTCGATCGCGCCAATTGCCTGGCGAGCATTGGCGCTGAGCCCGCGCAGCTCGTCCAGCTCGGCGTCCACTCCGGCGGCGATCGCGCCGCCTTCCGCCAGCGTCGCCGGGGGATTCGGAACCAGCGACGCCCCCACCAGTTCGCTCACGTCTTCGAGCAGGTCGAGCCGCTCTGCGCACGCCTGCCAGCGCGCAGCCTGGAGCTGGGCGAAGCTGCGGCGCAGCGCCGGCAGCCTCCCTAGCGAGACCCCCAGCGCTGCAACGTCGCGTGGTCCCGCGCTGTCGAGCGAGATGCGGGAGAGCATCCGCTCGATGTCCTGGATCCCGCCCAGGCCCTTGCGCACATCCTCGCGCGCCACAAGGTTTGCGCGCGCATCGTCCACCGCTTCGTAGCGGGATTCGATCTCCGCCCGGTCGTGCAGCGGTCGCACCAGCGAAGCACGCAGCAGCCGCTTGCCCATCGGGGTCGCACAGCAATCGAGAGTGGCGAAGAGGGTTGCGTCCGCTCCCGCGTCCGAGAAGAGCGGATCCACCAGCTCCAGGTTGCGCACCGTGACCGCGTCGAGCTGCAGATTCTCCGTGCGTTCGTAGTAGCGCAACGACTGGATGTGATCGAGCTCGATATGTTGCGTGCTGCGGGCGTAGTGAACGATTGCGCCGGCCGCGGCCGCAGCCATCGCGTGCCCGGCCAGTCCGAATCCGTCGAGCGACTGGGCTCCCATCTGCCGCTCCAGAAGCGGCAGCGCATAGTCGGCGGAGAAGACCCAATCCTCGAGCGGAGTCTTGGCGGCGCAGCGCTCGAGCTCCGCGTCCCCCTCCGGCCCCAGGGAAGCGAGCTGGCTCTGCACCAGCACCTCGCTCGCCTGTGCTTTCGCGAGCTCGTCGATTGCCAGCGCCGCGGCCCCCGTGCCGTGAAACTCCGTCGTCCGAAAGTCGCCGGTCGAGAGATCGAGAAGCGCGAGGCCGGCGCCCGCGGCCGAGAGATAGAGCGCGGCTAGAAAGTTGTTGCGCTCCGAAGCGAGGCTCGGATCGACCGCCGTGCCCGGCGTCAGCACCCGCGTCACCTCCCGCCGCACGATCTTTTTCGTGAGCTTCGGGTCCTCCATCTGCTCGCAGATCGCCACCCGGTAGCCCTTGCGCAGCAGCCGGGCCAGATAATTTTCTGCGGCGTGGTAAGGAACTCCGCACATCGGCACCGAGCGCTCCCGGTCGCGCGAGGTCAGCGTAATTTGCAGCTCACGGGCCGCGATCTGCGCGTCTTCGAAAAACAACTCGTAGAAGTCTCCGAGGCGAAAGAAGAGCAGAGCCCCTGGATGCTCCCGCTTGGCCGCCGCATATTGCCGCATCAGGGGAGTCGAGGCCAGCGCCGCCGAAGCAGGGCCGGGCGTCGTCGAGGCAATCTCGGGGGTGGAGGCCGGTGGCGGCGCCGCCACGCTGGCATCTCGATTGGAGGAGTTCTCTGACACGGAACGGTATACTTAGGAGTTTAAGCGGTCCTGCTCGTTCTTTCGGAAGAGATTATGTCTAGCCGGATACGCAGGTGAAGGGTACGGGCTTTACAGCCTCCGGAAAAGCTCCCGGGGGTCGCGACAAGGTCGCCGGGCGGGCTTGGGGGCGTGAGTTTTGTGTCAGGGCGCGACTTTGCGGTCACCGCGACCCCAGCGGATTCTTTCTCCCTTGCGGTATCCGCTTTAGTCGCGCCGAAAGGCCACAAAATTAGAGGGCTTTCGCCCCTGAGGGACAGGCTCCAGGAGTTCCTGGGCGCGCAACGCATGAAGGTGAAATGTTTCTACTGTGGCTGAGAGTGGCGGCGGTTCTCTACGCGGCGGCGAGCGTCGCCGCCTTTCCTGCCGTCCTCTATGGCCGTCCGGGCTGGCGGCGCATCGCCCTGCCACTCGCTGCGGGAGCCTTCTTCTTCCACTTCGTCTCGCTCACCGAGATGCTGGTCGCCGCTCATCATTGGGCCCCGGTGGGAACCCGCGAAGTCCAATCCCTGCTCTCGATCTCGGTCTGCTTCGCCTTTCTTCTCATCGTCGCTTTTTACCGCACGATCTCCTTCGGAATCTTCGCCCTGCCCCTGGCGCTTTTGCTGGCCCTCCCGACGGCCCTGGGCTATGATCGCGGCGGCACAGCCTCACCCATGGCCCAGAGCGGATGGCTCTTCCTGCATATCAGCACCATGCTCGCCGCCTATGCCGCTCTCTTCTTCAGCCTTCTCGCCAGCCTGCTCTACCTGCTGCAGGAACGCCGTTTGAAGCAGAAGAATCGGATCGGATTTCTGACCTGGCTGCCGCCCCTCGACACGTTGAATCGCATCGGCTCCAGCATGCTCCTCATCGGTTTTCCCTTCATGACCGCCGGCTTGCTCGCTGGCTCGCTCATCGCGCAGCACCGCGTCGGTGCGGCCTACTTTCTCGATCCCAAGATCTTGCTTTCCTTCGCCATGTGGCTCATCTACCTGCTGATGATTTTTGTGCAGCGCAGCAGTGGCCTGCGCGGGCGCCGCGCCGTCTACCTGTCGAGTTTTGCCTTCCTCGTGGTGCTCAGCGTTTGGGCTGCCAATCAGTTCAGCCTCGTGCATAGGTTTGCCGCCCCATGAAGATCGTTCTCGTCGGCGTGAATCATAAGACCGCCTCCATCGACTTGCGCGAGCGGCTGGCCATCGCTCCTTCGCACCTGGAGCAGGCGACACGGTCCCTGCTTGCGCTGCGGGGCGTGCGCGAGGCGCTCATTCTTTCTACCTGCAATCGCGTGGAGATTCTCACCTGCCAGGAGCCGCAGGCTGCTCCGATCGAAGAGTTTCTCGCGGCCTATTTCGAGATCGATCCCGCCCTGGTGCGGCCCCACCTCTACGAGTATCAGGAGGAGGAAGCGGTCCGCCACCTCTTCCGTGTCGCCTCCAGCCTCGATTCGATGGTCATCGGCGAGCCGCAGATCCTCGGCCAGGTGAAGGAATCCTATCTCGCGGCCCGCTCCGCCGGCGCCGTGCAGAGCAATTTGGAGCGGCTGCTGCAGCGCACCTTCACCGTCGCCAAGCGCGTCCGTAGCGAGACGAAAATCGGCAGCTCGCCCGTCTCCATCGCTTCCGTTGCCGTCGAGTTGGCGCACAAAATCTTCGGGACTCTCCAAAACAAAAAAGTCTTTCTCGTCGGCGCAGGTCAGATGAGCGAGCTTGCCGCGCGGCATCTCGTCGAGCACGGCGCCGGAACGGTTTTTGTCGCCAACCGCACCCACGAGCGCGCCGAACATCTCGCCGGACAATTTCGCGGAAACGCCATTCGCTTTGAGGACCTCTACGCAACCGCGGGCGAGGCGGACATCATCATTACCTCGACCGGCGCGCCCGAGCCGATCTTCCGCAAGGAGCATGCGCAGCGCTTCCTCCACTCCCGCCGCGGCCGGCCCATCTTCTTCATCGACATTGCCGTTCCCCGCGATGTCGATCCCGAAATCAATCGGCTCGACGGCGTCTTCCTCTATGACATTGACGATCTTCAGTCAGTCGCCTCCGCGCACGCCGCCACCCGCGGCAAAGAGGCGGAGATGGGCGAGGCCATGATTGAAGCCGAGGTCGCCTACTACCGCCGGCATGTCGGCTCCCTCAGCGTCGTTCCCGAAATCGTCGCCCTGCAGCGCGTCGCCGAGGAGATTCGCCGCAACGAGCTTGACCGCATGCTGCTGCGCCTTGACAACCGGGGAGAAGCGCTTTCCCCCGCCCAGCAGGCGGCGGTCGAGGCCCTGGCCCGCGGCCTCACCAACAAGCTGCTCCATCATCCTCTCAAGGCCATCAAAGCCGCGGCCCGCGCTGGCGACGCCGCTGCCGTCGAAGCGATTCGCGAGGCTTTGGGACTGAATCTCACCGGGCGCTACGGCTTCGGTGATCCCGAGCACGATGCCGCGACTGCCTCTTCCGAAGGAGAGCTGCGGGCGGCAGGCGAATCCGAATCGCTGGAAAACGAGTTTCCCGGACTTGACTCTCCTGACCATCCGTCGGAGAAAGGCCGTTCCCGTTGAAGCCGGTCCGCATCGGCTCGCGAGGCTCGGCCCTCGCGCTCTGGCAGGCTGATTTCATTGCCGATGCTTTGCGCGCAATGGGCTGCGAGGCCTCGATTCAGATCATTCGCACCACCGGCGATCGCATGCAGGAGTCGTCCGCTCCTGTTCCCGAGGGCAAGGGCATCTTCACCAGGGAAATCGAAGAGGCGCTCTTGGCCGGCACAATCGATCTTGCCGTGCATAGCTTGAAGGATCTCCCCACCGAGATCGCGCCGGCTTTCACGCTCGCAGCCATTCCGCAGCGTGCCGATGCGCGCGATGTCTTGGTCTCCGAGCGCTACTCGTCCCTTGCCGATCTGCCGCAGGGCGCCGTGGTCGGCACCGGCAGCCCCCGGCGGCAGGTCCAGTTGCTCCGCTGGAGGCCCGATCTCAAGTGCATCGAGTTTCGCGGCAATGTGGACACCCGGCTGAAGAAACTGGCCGGCGGGCAAGCGGATGCGATCGTGCTCGCTGCGGCGGGCCTCGAACGCCTGCGGAAGACAGAGTGGATCCGCCAGCGGTTTCCGGTGGAGGTGCTTTGTCCCGCTCCGGGGCAGGGCGCACTGGCGGTCGAGTGCCGAGCCGGCGATCCGCAAACGCAGGCCGCGATCCGTCCGCTTGACCACGCTGAGACCAGAGCCGCCGTCGCCGCCGAGCGCGCCTTTCTCGCCGCCATGGGCGGCGGATGCGATGCGCCCGTCGGCGCCTACTGCCGCTGCGACGCCGACGGAGAATGGACCCTGACCGCGATTGCTGCCCTCGAGCCCGGCGTCCTCGCTACCGGAGAAAAGCGCGGCCCGGAACCGCTGGTGTTGGCACAGTCGCTGGCACAAGATCTGCTCCAAGAACCGCATCAGGCACAGCATCACGAACTAGGGGAGCAGCGTCCCGCTTCCGGCCGGCACGGAAGCGGGCGGTGAGCACCGCGCCTTCCCTCGCCGGCAAGCGCATTCTCATCACCCGCGCCGCGCATCAGGCATCCCGTTTGGCGGAGGCTTTGTTGGCAAAGGGCGCCCAAACGCTCCTCTTGCCCACCATCGCCATCGAGCCGCCTGAATCCTACGCGCCGCTCGATGCCGCTCTCGCGGCCATCGAGTCCGCGAGCTGGCTCATCCTTACCAGCGCCAACGGCGCCCGGGTGTTAGGAGAGCGGATGCGAGCTCTCGCATTGCCGCTCCAGCGCCTGGCCCATCTCCGCGTCGCTTGCATTGGCCCGGCCACGGCGCGCGAGGCCGCGGAGCTCGGCTTGAAAATCGCGGTTGTCCCCCAGGAACACGTCGCGGAGGCCTTGCTAGAGGCATTGCGTGGCAAGGTTCTTCCGGGGGACCGGGTTCTTCTGGTGCGAGCCGCGGCAGCCCGCGATGTGGTGCCCGAAGAACTTGGCCGGCTAGGCATCCATGTATCAGTCGTAGATGCTTATCGGACCGTGATTCCGCCCGGCTCCGTGGACCGGGTGAGGAGTCTGCTGGCGCTCGGGAAGACGCTTCCTGACGCCGTCACCTTCACGAGCTCGTCGAGTGTTACGAATTTTCTGGCGTTGCTGCAGGCCGCCGGCCTTGCCCGCCCCGCCAGCCTCTCCGCGGTCTCCATCGGACCGGTTACCAGCCGCACTCTTCGCGAACATGGCTGGGAACCCGCCGTGGAAGCAGCGCGCTCCGACATCGAAGGTTTGGTCGAGGCCTGCGAAAAACTCTTTGTGAGTTGAGGGATTGAGGGATTATAGGTTGTGGGCGGTGGCTTGTGGGGTTGTGGCTTGCCGGGTTGAGCGGGGCCCGCGGTGCCCTTTGGCAAAAATTGGCAATCTTTGCCAACCTTGCGCTTGTAGTTTTTCTCGCTTTTGGCGGGAAATCCGCATTTTGTTACTAAACAGTTAATAACAAGAACCTAGCGAAATTTCGTTTGCCGTCGTTCGGACGCAATGTCCGCTGTTTTCAGCAAGCGAAATCTCGGTGGTGGGTGGGTGGCCCATTCAAGCCTCGTTTTTGGGCTTGAGTGGGGCATTTGCATTTGCTTTTCTTGCTGTCATTCCCGAAGGGAATCTGCTTTTGGCTCTGCGCCGAACTCACTGACCACTGACCACTGACCACTGACCACTGACAACCCTTCCTGTCATCTCGACCGGAGCCGGAGGGCTTGGCCCTCCGGCGCAGCGGAGAGATCTGCATTTCGCTAGCGGCTAGAAGCGAATAGCTAGCAGCTACCTAGCTCCCCCAGGTCTTATCGCTCGAGTGGCAGAGCTTTTCGAGCGTGCAGTCGATACAGCGCGGCTTGCGAGCGATGCAGACTTGTCGTCCGTGGTGAATCAGCTCGTGCGAAAACGCGATCCAGCGTTCGTGCGGGATGATCTTGATCAGGTCCTGCTCCACCCGCCGCGGCTCGATTGCCGTCGTCAGCTCCAGGCGGCGGGAGAGCCGCAACACATGCGTGTCGACCACAATGCCTTCGGCACGCTCGAATGCGACCCCCAGCACAACACTGGCTGTCTTGCGGGCGACGCCGGGCAGCGTCAGCAGTTCCTCCATGGTTCGCGGCACTTCGCCCCTGTATTCCTCGATCAGTCGCCGGGCCGCGCCTGAGATCGACTTGGCCTTGTTGTGATAAAACCCCGTCGATCGGATTTCGCTCTCGATCTCGGCGAGCGGCGCCTTGGCGAAATCGGTGGCGGTCGGGAACTTCTGAAAGAGACCGGGAGTGACCATGTTGACGCGCGCGTCCGTGCACTGCGCCGAGAGGATGGTCGCAACCAAAAGCTCCCACGCATTGCGGTGCACGAGTGCGCACTCCGCTCCAGGATAAGTTTTCGCGAGGATATCGAGAATCGCCGTAACTCGTCCCGGAGCGATCGGGTTGTACTTGGCCCTCGGAATTTTTCGCGCGCTTCCACCGCTGGACTTCGCCGGTCGTGCCGCTGCCGGGGGGCTGGTGGTCTTTTTTCGAGCCCCGACGGAGTTTTTCGTCGCGACGGCCTTCTTCGTGCTCTTTTCCGCTTTTGCGGGTCCCTTGTTTGTCTGTCGGTTGCGCATCGTCTTATGAGCGTCCATGGTAGAGCATTTCTCTTTTACCGAAAGCGGCGATCAGGCACGATATACTGCCCCCAGCGGCCGAAAAGACCTTTGCATGACTGAAAAGATCCTGGCGCTCGTCGCGCATTTCATCATTCTTACCATCTCCGGTTCCGGTTATCTGGGCATCCTGCTCCTGATGGCGATCGAGTCGGCCTGCGTGCCCTTGCCCTCCGAGATCACCATGACCTTTTCCGGCTTCCTCGTGCATGCCGGGCGGTTCAGCTTGATCTGGGTGGCCACAGCCGGTGCGATCGGATGCAATGTGGGGTCGGAGATCGCGTATCTGGCCGGCGCCTATGGCGGCCGCCCTTTCGTCGAGCGCTACGGGAAATACATTCTGCTCAGCAGCCATGATCTCGACCGCACCGACCATTTCTTCTCCCGCTACGGATCGATCACCGTTTTTCTCGCGCGCTTGCTCCCCGTCGTGCGGACCTTCATCGCCCTGCCGGCGGGAATCGCAAAAATGCCCAAGCTGCGCTTCCATATCTATACCTTTCTCGGCTCCTGGCCCTGGTGCTTCGGCCTGGCTTACGTCGGCATGAGACTGGGTCAGGCTTGGGATACGAATCCGCGCTTCAAAGAAGCCTTTCATCGCTTTCATACGGCCGTGGCCGTTCTCGTGCTCCTGGGCTTCGTCTGGTTCGTCTGGACTCACTGGCGGCAGCGAGTCCGCGGCGCCGCCACCGCCTGAATCCCTCATTCCCAGAAAAGACTGCCTCAGCGACCGTTAGGCCGCCCTTTCTCTCCTTTGAGCCCCGGTGATTTGCCAAAGCCGCTTCCGAAGGCAGAGACTGAATAGGTCAATTTCCAATGCGAGAGGACGATCAGCAAGAAATGTCTATGCCAGAAACCGGCGCACACGGTTCAGCCGGCCCCGCAGCAATCCAGCCCCCCAAAGGAAAACTGGGAATCATGATTCCGGGAATGGGAGCGGTCGCCACCACTCTCATCGCCGGCGTCGAAGCGGTGCGCAAGGGCATCGCCAAGCCGATCGGCTCGCTGACGCAGATGGGAACCATCCGCCTGGGCAAGCGCACCGAATCGCGCACGCCGCTTATCCGCGATTTCGTTCCTCTGGCCAAGCTGGAGGACCTTTGCTTCATGGGCTGGGATATCTTTGGCGACGACATGTACCAGGCAGCAAGCACTGCCAAGGTTCTCGAGCGCGAACAGCTCGCCCAAATTCGCCCCTTCCTCGAAGGCATTCATCCGCTGCCCGCGGTCTTCGACCAGTACTACGTCAAGCGGCTGAATGGCACGAATGTCAAGAAGGGCAAGAACAAGCGCGATCTCGCCGAACAGCTCCGCGCCGACATTCAGGCCTACAAGAAAACCACCGAGCGCCAGGTGATGATCTGGTGCGGCTCGACCGAGATCTTCCTGACTCCCTCCGCCGTCCACGACTCGATCGAAGCCTTTGAAAAGGGCTTGGAGACCGACGACGAAAACATTGCGCCATCGATGATCTATGCCTACGCGGCCCTCAAAGAGGGCGTGGCTTTTGCCAATGGCGCGCCGAACCTCACCGTCGATTTGCCGGTGATGCAACAGCTCTCGCGCGAGAACAGCGCGCCGATCTGCGGCAAAGACTTCAAGACCGGACAGACGTTCATGAAGACCGTGCTTGCCCCGGCCTTCAAGGCGCGCATGCTCGGTGTCAGCGGCTGGTACTCGACCAACATTCTCGGCAACCGCGACGGTGAAGTGCTCGACGATCCGGAGTCTTTCAAGACCAAGGAAGAGTCAAAGCTCGGTGCTCTGGACTTCATCTTCCAGCCGGACCTCTATCCCGATCTTTACAAGGACCTCTACCACAAGGTTCGCATCAACTATTACCCGCCTCGTGGCGACAACAAAGAGGGTTGGGACAACATCGACATCTTCGGATGGCTGGGCTATCCGATGCAGATCAAGGTGGATTTCCTGTGCCGCGACTCGATCCTGGCGGCGCCGATCGTGCTGGACCTGGTGCTGTTCATGGATTTGGCGAAGCGCGCGGGAATGCGCGGGATTCAGGAGTGGCTCAGCTTCTATTTCAAGTCACCGATGTGCGCGCCGGAGTTGTATCCCGAGCACGATCTGTTCATTCAGTCGATGAAGCTGAAGAACAC